>JAJXTZ010000172.1 GCA_021783355.1 bacterium
GGCGCGGGCGCAGGCCCAGGGCGCGGGCGCGGGCGAAGAGGGCCTCCACGGCCGTCGCGCTGGCGAAGACGGCGGCGTCGAAGCGGCCGAGGCCCTTCAGGGCCGCGTCCAGCGCCCGCCAGGAGCGCGGCGACGCGGCGCGGATCAGAGGGGCGAAGACCACGCGCGCGCCGCGCGCGCGCAGGGCGGCGGCCAGGCCCGCGGAGGTCGCGCGGGGCCGGGTGACCACGACGACGCGGCCGGACAAGGGCTGGGTCACCCGCGCATTCTACAATAGTAATAGTTGACGGAAGCGGATTGCCGCGCATTTGACACCCGCGGGAGGTCCGTGCGATAATACGCGCGCAGCCGCAACCACCCACATGTCCTGGTTCCAGAAGAAGGCCACCGGATCCGACGAACCCGCCAAATCCGGCCCGGCCCCCCGAGCCGCGAAAGGGATCAAGATCTCCACCCTGCTCGCTCAGGAGGCGGTGCTGTTCCCGGCCGAGGGCCGCGACAAGGGTGCGGTGCTCGAGGAACTGGTCGCGGCGGTCTGCCGCCGGGCGGGCGCGGCCGATCCGGCCCCGTTCCTGGCCAAGGTGCTGGAGCGCGAGCAGGGCATCTCCACCACGCTGGACACCGGCCTGAGCCTGCCCCACGCGCGCATGGACGGCATCGACGGGGTCCTGGCCGGGATGGCGGTGCTCAAGACGCCGATCCCGGACCCGAACCAGGCCGACGTGCAGATTCGCGTGGTGTTCTTGTTCTTCTCGCCCAACCGCCAGGAGGCGTTCCCGGTCCATCTCCAGATCCTGCGGGGCATCTCCTCCCTATTCCAGCCTGCCCTGATCGACCAGCTCACCGCCGCCTCCGGCCCCTCCGCGGCGCTGGAGCTGATCCGAAAAGTTGAAGCCTGAGCCCCGGCCCGGCCGCCGGGTGACCGAGGTCGTGGTCCTCACGACCGCGATGCTGTCCTTCATCTCCTTCTGGCGCGCCGCCGCCATCGTGCTGTGCGACATGGCCTCCACGGCCTGGTACATCGGCGGCATCGTGGAGACCGCCATCGGCCCCGCGGCCCCGTGGATGATCATCGCGGTGCTCCTCTGCGCGGCGCCGGTGCTGGCCCTCTACGTCGAGGCCTCCGGCATGTTCGTGCGCGGGGGCGTGTACAAGGTCGTGCGCGAGTCCATGGGCGGCACGCTCGCCAAGATCTCGGTCTCGGCGCTGATGTTCGATTACGTGCTGACCGGGGCCATCAGCTCCGTCTCGGCGGGGCAGTACCTGGCGGGCCTGGTCAACACGGCCTTCCCGCGCCTGCACATCCACTGGAGCGTGGACCCGAAGAGCTTCTCCGTGGTCTTCGCGCTGGCGGTGATCCTGTATTTCTGGCGGCAGAACGTGCGCGGCATCGAGGAGTCCTCCGACAAGGCCGTCAAGATCATGTCGCTGGTGACGGTGATGGGCGCCGTCGTCTTCGCCTGGTCGGCCTACACCGTCTGGATCCGGGGCCTGCGCTGGCCGCCGCACGCGCTGCACTTCACCAAGGAGTCGCTGGGCTGGCTGGCGCCGCTGTCGGGCACGGCGGGCCTGGCCAAGCTGGGCCTGCTGATCGCCTTCGGCCACGCGTTCCTGGGGATGTCGGGCCTGGAGACGCTGGCGCAGGTCTACCGCGAGATGGAGGCGCCCAAGCTCCCCAACCTCAAGCGCGCCGCGCTGCTGATCTTCTTCTACGCGCTGATCCTGACCGGCACCGTCTCGGTGCTGGCCGTGGGTCTCATCCCGGACGCGGTGCGCGCCGGGTACTCCGACAACCTGCTTTCGGGCCTGGCGATGTCCATGGCCGGGCCGCACGCGCTCAAGCTCGTCCTGCAGGCCTTCGTGGTGGTGGTCGGCGTGGTGATCCTCTCGGGCGCGGTCAACACCTCCATCATGGGCGCCAACGGGGTCTTGAACCGCCTGGCCGAGGACGGCATCTTCGTGGACTGGTTCCGCGGCCTGCACCCCCGGTACGGGACGACCAATCGCATGATCAACCTGTTCGTCCTCCTGCAGGTGGCCACGGTGATCCTGTGCCGCGGGGACGTGTACCTGCTGGGCGAGGCGTACGCGTTCGGCGTGATCTGGAGCTTCGTGTTCAAGGCCGCGGCGGTGTTCGTCCTGCGCTTCAAGGACAAGTCCAAGCGCGAGTGGAAGGTGCCGCTGAACCTGACGGTCGGCGGGGTGGAGTGGCCCATCGGCCTGGCGCTGATCTTCCTCCTCCTGCTCGCCGTCGGCGTGGTCAATCTGGCCACCAAGAAGGTGGCCACGGTCTCCGGCGTGGCGTTCACCGCCGCCTTCTTCGCGCTGTTCTCGGTCAGCGAGCGCCTCAACCGCCGCGCGCACGCCAAGGACGAGGAGCACCGCGAGAAGTTCAACCTGCGCCGGGCCGAGGACCTGCGCATCGCCGGCGAAAGGATCCAGCGTCCCACGCGCGTGCTGGTGGCCGTGCGCGACCCCAACAACCTGTACCACCTCAACAAAGCCCTGGAGGGACATGACTCCGAGACCCAGGACCTGGTGGTCTTCACCTCGCGTATCCGCAAGGGCCTGGCCCTGGTCGACGAGACCGTGCAGATGGACTCCGACGAGCAGAAGCTCTTCACGAAGGTGATCGAGGCCGCCGAGAAGCACGGCAAGACCGTGACGCCGATGCTGGTGGTCTCCAACGAGCCGTTCTACGCGATCAGCCAGGCCGCTCAGGCCGTCGGCGCCTCCGAGGTGGTCTTCGGCGTCTCCGCGAAGCTCTCCACCGACGCCCAGCTCGAGCGCCTGGCGATGACCTGGGGCTCGCTGCAGACCGACAAGCAGCCGGTGCGCTTCCGCATCCTGGGCCCCGGCGTCGAGCACGCGGTGGATTTGTAGCGGAATGCCCGTCCTTAGGATCACGAAGCACGGCGAGCGAGTCCTGAAGACGGCGTGTCCCCCCGCGGACTTCGAGGGCTTGAAGCCCGAACTGCCGGCGCTCCTCAAGAGCATGTGGGCCACGATGAACGCCGCGCGCGGCGTGGGCCTGGCCGCGCCGCAGGTCGGGCGCTCCCTGCGCCTGGCCATCATCGACGTGCGCCCCGAGGGGAAGTCCGAGCGCCTCGTCCTCATCAACCCCGAGATCCTGTCGCGCGAGGGCGAGCTCAACGACGAGGAGGGCTGCCTGTCCCTGCCCGGCATCTACTCCAAGCTCAAGCGCGCCGCCAAGGTCCGCGTGCGCGCGCTCGACGAGAACGGCAAGGTCTGGGAGCGCGTCGGCGAGGGCCTGCTGGCCCGCGCCTTCCAGCACGAGATCGACCATCTCGACGGCAAGCTCTACGTGGACCGCCTCCCCTTCGAGGACCGCCTGCGCGTCCTCGACGCCGTGCGCGAAGCCAAGGTCCGCTGGGGCTGACCGCGGGCCCAAGGGCCCCTGACCCCGGAGGTCTTTCGACCCTGGCCGCCCCGGCCCGCCCGCCCTACAATACCGGGTGCGACCAGAGGCTCCCGGCTCCGCCGCCGGAGCCCCTGGCCTTTTTATGAACGATACGACGACGAAACGACTGGTCGCCTTTCTCCTTCTTCTGGGGATACTGTGCGCCTGCGGCAAAAAATCGCAGGAGCCCGGGCGGACCCCGAATCTGGAGATGCCCGCTTCCTCGGCCCCCCCGGATGCCTTCAAGGCCGCGAAGGAGGCGTCGGCGTCCAAGGGCGCGGTCAAGCTGACGCTGAGGCTCTACAAGACGAAGGTGAAGGCGGACGGCTCCTTATGGTTGCAACTGGAGCTGGGCAATGCCGGCGAATATCCGTTCGCGGTCTCGGACGATCTTTTCTACGACCCCGTGCCGCCGCCAGTGCGCACGAGCGTCAACTCCGCCGATCTCTACGTTCGGGTGACCGACGCGAAAGGCCGTGCGATGGACTACCTCCCTCCGTTCGGCTGCGACTTGGTCAGGCCTGGCCCGGCTCCGCTTTGGCAAAGACTTCTCTCGGCGGCGTTGAATCCCGAAAAGCGTTCTTCACTCGTGACATCGGACGAGGAGAGCCCGCGGGTGAGGGGCGCGCTCGACACGGCCCGGCGTCTGCGCGCGCACTGGCGCGCCCAGGGTCTCGAACCCGGCGAGGTCGACCGCAAGACCGTCCTCTTCATGCGCGGCGAGGACGAGCGCGCCCAGGAGGCGGCCGAGGCGAATGACACCAAGAACCTCCGCGAGCTGGCGCCGGGACGCTCCGTCGCCAGCGTCCCGTTCGCCTACGGCAACATCTACGACTGCGACAGCCCCTATCGGCCGGGGACGCCGATCGGACCCTACTCGGAACTGCCCGTTGTGGGTTTCGACCTCGTCCCCGGCAAGCGCTACTTCATCCAAGCGGTCTACGACTATGCGTTCCTCAAGGAAGGCGAATGGGGGATAAACGGGGCGCATGGCGAGCGTAAGGAGTTCGAGGCGCTCTTGAGCAAGGGGCGTTTGTCCCCCCAAGAGAAAGCGCGGTGGAAGCGCCAGATCGAGGCGGATCTCAGCCAGTCCGTTCGGATCGAAACGCCGAAGATCGAATTCGAGGCCGCGCCGTGAAGTCGTTCGTGTGCGCCGTATTGGCGGGGGTGAGCTTCTGTCCCTCGGCGTACGCGTTGCATCCCGCGAGCGCGATGGAGGTCCGGCGCGTCGCGGCGTTTCTGCGTGAAGCGCGGTGGGATCAATCGGCGGCAGACACCTATTCAGAACAGATGAGCAAGATCCGCGATCCCCAAGCCGCAGCCGAACTTCGAAGGAAGATCGCGCGCAAGAAGGACGAGGTCAAGGTCGCGCGCGACAAGGCGATTCATCTGGCGCTGACGGCGTACGGGATCGTGCCGGCCGGTGCCGACGAGCGGCCGGAGATGCCCGACGGCGTCGTGCAGATGTGAGACTTCGAGGGCCTGCACAAGACCTGGATTCCCGTAGCCTGGAATCGCAGAGAAGGGCACATCGCGCAGGGTGTCGGCATCTTGGCGGATCCCGGTCCCCAAGGCGCCGGCACTTACGCGGTGACCACGGCGGACGGCGTCTCCGAGGTTTTCGACACGGCTTTCCAGAGCCCGGCGTTCCTGGCTCTCATTTTGTCCCATGAGCTGGCTCATTTCCGCCAGTTCACCTCTGCGCATGGCCGTTCGCTCTCCAACAACGAAGCGGAGGCCGAGGCCTGGGCTCAAAGCGATCGCGACATCGACGAGCTCGGATTTCCCGCCGCGGAGGAGCGCCGCATTCGCGCAACCCTCATCGCTGGAGACATCAAGTTCTACAAGAAGGCGGTCAAGCGTGACGGACTGCTGGCAGACATCTCTCTTGGTTACATCAAGCCGCTTCCCGCCGGCGGCGTCATCTCTCCAGCCGACCGGATTCACGATACCGTACTCCTGGCCGCTCGCTTCGACGACATGAGCCGGGTCGTGGCCGAGGAACTGGTGCGGGCCAAGGAAGAGGGCCGGCGCGAGCAGAACGACGCCGTGCGGGACGCGTTGTTGCGGGTCGTCCGTAGGGCTTGCGCCGATCCGC
>JAJXTZ010000020.1 GCA_021783355.1 bacterium
GGGCCAGGGGCGCGCGGCCGGCGGCGTCCGGGAGCGGGCGCACCTGTCCCGCCGCGGGAGAGGCGAGCAGGACGCACAGGGCGACGGCGAGGGGGCGCCGCATCGTCACGCCCTCATCATATCCGCGTCGCGCCGCCGTCCTATGGGCCGCGCGGCCCGAAGGGCGGCGACAGGAGTCCTAGGCGGTTCTGGGTCCGGCGGCGCTCACCGCGCGCCGTTCAAGGAGACGACGGGGAAGTACAGGCCGCGCCGCTCGCGATGCCACCAGCCGCCGCCGGCGCGGCGCTCGGACGGCGTGGTGAAGCGCGTGGACCAGAGCCAGGCGCGCGCGTACGCGGGCTTGGCCGCGCCCAGGGGCGCGGGGCCCAGCAGGGACTCGACGGCGGGCGAGCCCTGGAGGAGCCGGACGATCAGGTTGTTGAACCAGGGCGAGGGAGCGCCCAGCGCGGCGAACCACATCTGCCAGTCCAGGCGCGGCATGTACGGCGCGACGACGGGCGGCGCGCGGCGCGGGTCGCCGGGCTTCCATCGGAAGGGCCACTCCTTCCAGTCATGGCCGTCGGCGGAGACCTCGATCGTGATCTCGTCGCGGGCCTTGGTCATCACCGCGAAGAGACCGTAGGCGCCGACGCTGCGCCAGGGGGCGACGGCCCCGAGCACGGCCTCGTCCAGGCGCGCGAGCGGCGGGCGCAGGCCGGCCTGCAGGCACCAGGCCAAGGCGCTGACCGCCAGCCAGAGGACGGCGAAGGCGGCGGCCGGGCGGGAACGGCGCGGCGGCGCGGGCGCCGGGGCGCCGTTGGGCGCCGATCGCGCGAGGAGGGGCAGGGAGTCGTCCAGCGCCGAGACGCAGAGGACCAGGGTCAGCAGGTTGAAGAAGCCGTAATTCCCCGTCAGCGCGATCAGGACCATGAGCGCCGCGACCGCGGCGGCCCCCAGGCGCCGGACCCGGCGCGGCCCGAGCAGGAGCCAGGGCGCGCCCAGCTCGACCGCGAACATCGCCGCGCAGGAGGCCTTTTGGAACCAGAGCGGCAGGCGGTTCATCTCCCAAGCCAGCGGCGTGGGCAAGGGCTGGGTCCAATAATGGAAGGTCAGCGCGGTCAGGTGCCGCCAGGACGCGTCGCCGCTCATCAGCTTGACCAGCCCCGACTCCAGCATCAGCTTGAAGAGGAGCAGGCGCATCAGCCACCAGGCCGCGCGCGGGGCGGGGGCGCGGTCGCGACGGCGCGCCGACCACGGCGCCAGGAACACGGCGATCAGCCCCGCCTCCAGGAGGAGCGCGTCCCATTGGAAGCTCAGGAACGCCCCGCCCACCGTGCACAGCGACAGATACAGCGCCCAGCAGGCCAGCGCCGCCGGGCCGGGCAGGAGGTCGAGGATCAGACCCAGCGAGGCCAGCGCGCCGCCCCAGCACAGGGCGCGCAGCGCCGCGTCCGAGGACGCGAGCCAGGCCAGCGTGGGCAGCTCCCAGAAGCGCGCGGCCCCCAGTTGGCGGGAGGCGGCGGACAGGTATTGCGCGGCGGGAAGCAGGCCGTCGGCGCCGATTAGGCCGCGGACCTGGGGCGCCAGCGAGACGAAGGCGATCAGGTAGCACAGGCCCAGCCCCGCGAGCAGGACGCGGCGCGCGCCCTCGACCGGCGCGGGGACGGGCGAGCCCCACAGGAGGCGCGTCAGGCGCGAGAACAGCGGCCGGCGCGCGGCCACGAGGCGGTACGCGGCTTCCGAGGCCGCGCGGAACGCCGGGACGGCCTCGTAGGCCCAGAGTCCGGCGCGGCGCGCGCCCCCGCCCAGCGCCAGAAGGCGGAACACGGCCTCGGCGCCGCGGCTGGTCCGGCCGTCGGGCTCGACGAGATGGACGGCCTCGGCCAGGTCCGCCGGCGGGAGCGCGGGAAAGCGCGCCGCGGCCTCCTGGGAGGGGAGGAACTCCGCGCGGCCCGCGGCGGCCAGGCGCCAGCGCTCCACCCAGAGGCGGCAGAAGCCGCAGTCGCCGTCGTAGACCAGGATCGGGAGCGCAGCGCTCACGCGCCCATTATACCTAAGCCCCGGCGGTGAGCAGGGACTTCCAGGCGGAGCGCAGGGCGCCGCCGGTCGCGGCGGCCCAGGCCTCGGCCTCGGCGCGCTCGGCCGACAGGGCGGCCCAGTCCGGGCGTCCCGGCGCGCCGGCGTAGTCCGGCAGGGGCGCCTCGGCCACGGGCCGCGGCGCGGCGACCGCGCGCGCCTGCGCGGCCACGGTCCGGTACGCCTCGCGGAAGGGCACGCCGTCCTTGACCAGCGCGACGGCGCGGTGCGTGGCGAGCAGGTCCTCGGTCACCGCGGCCGCGCAGCGTTCCTCGCGCACGGACAGCGCCGCGGGCAGGCGCGCGGCCATCGCCAGCATGCGCTCCAGCTCGTCGAGCGACTCGAAGACGACGGCCTTGGTCAGCTGGTAGTCGCGATGGTAGCCGGACGGAAGCGCGCCGACGGCCAGGACCTGAGCCGCGCGCCCGGGGAACAGCGCCGCGCGCGCGCGGGTCAGCTCCACCACGTCCGGGTTCTTCTTCTGCGGCATGATGCTGGAGCCGGTGGTGAAGGACTCGTCCAGGGACAGGAAGCCGAACTCGGCGGTGGTGAAGAGCGAGAGGTCCCAGGCCAGGCTCCCCAGGTCGCGCGCGATCAGGGCCAGGGCGGCCACGACCGCCGCCTCCAGGCGCGGGCGCGCGGTCTGCACGCGCAGGGTGTTGCGCTGGACGCGCGCGAAGCCCAGCAGGCGCGCGGTGAGCTCCCGGTCGAGCGGCAGCATCACGCCGTAGCCGGCCGCGCTGCCCAGAGGGCAGGCGTCGGCCTCGTCGTAGGCGTGGCGCAGGGTGCGCAGGGCCTCGACGAGCGCCTCGGCGTGCGACGCGGCCCAGTGGCCCAGCGTGGTGGGCATCGCGCGCTGGAGGTGCGAGTAGCCGGGCAGGGTGCGGCCCTGCCAGCGCTCGCCGAAATCCTGCCAGGCGGCGGAGGCCTGGGCCGCAAGGCCGTGCAGGGCCAGCAGGCGGTCCTTGAAGTACAGGCGCAGGTTCGTCTGCACCTGGTCGTTGCGGCTGCGCCCGGCGTGGATCTTGGCGCCGGTCTCGCCCAGCGCGGCGGTCAGGCGCTGCTCGACGGCGGTGTGGATGTCCTCCTGTTCGCGCGTGACGGCGAAGGGCTCGGTCGCGTCGTGCAGGCGCTTGAGCTCGGCGCGCAGGGCGGCGAGCTCGTCCTGCGTCAGCACGCCGATCGCGGCCAGGCCCGTCGCGTGGGCGAGCGAGCCGTAGACCTCGCAGCGCAGGAGGCGCGCGTCCAGGAGATGGTCGGCGCCGACGGTGTAGTCCTCGACGGCCGAGTCCAGTCCGGCCTGGGTCTGCCAGAGCTTCTTCACGCGGCGGCCTCCTCGAAATAGCGGCGGATCAGGGCCTCGTAGAACGCGACGCCGGCCTCGAGCTCGGCCGTCTCCAGGTACTCGTCCGGGGTGTGGGAGCGGCGCGACTCCCCGGGGCCGGCCTTGACCGTGGGGATGCCCTTGAGAAAGACCCAGTCCGAGAGCGTGGGCGAGCCGTAGGGGACCGACCCGGGATTGGCGGCCAGCGCGGCGCGCACCACCGCGTGCGCCGGGTCGGTCGCGACCGAGCCCAGGCGCGACGAGCGCACGACGACCTCTCCGCCCACGGCCGCGCGCACGCGCGCGACGATCTCCTCGGGCGCGTAGTCGGGCGTGGTGCGGACGTCCACTACCAGGCGGCAGCGGTCCGGGATCACGTTGTGGCGCTCGCCGCCGGAGATCTGCGTGACGTTCAGGGACGGCGTCCCCAGCGCCGGGTGCGCGCGCTCGAAGCTCAGGCCCGAGAGCGCCAGCACGTCGCGCGCGGCGGCCTCCACGGCGTTGACGCCGCCGCCCCAGGCGGCGTGCGCGGAGCGCCCGCGCGCGGTGATCTCCAGGACGACCAGGCCCTTTTGCGCGACCGCGGGCTGGAGGCCCGTGGGCTCGCCCACCACCGCGGCGTCCGGGCGCGGGAGGGAGGGGAGGAGCTTCTCGAGTCCCTGGCCCAGCGTCTCCTCCTCGCAGGTGGCCGCGAGGAGGACCCGCCCCTTCGGGGCGTTCTTCGAGAAGGCGCGCGCGGCGCCCAGGACCATGGCGGTCAGGCAGCCCTTCGCGTCGTTGGACCCGCGCCCGTAGATCCGCCCGTCCTCGACCGCGGCGGCGAGCGGGTCCTTGGTCCACTCCGCGCCGACCGGGACGGTGTCCGTGTGGGAGTTGAGGAGCAGCAGCGGTCCGGGGCCGCCGTCGAGGAGCGCGGTGATGTTGCGGCCCCGCACCTCCGGCGTCCACCCCAGGGACCGGAACTCGGCCTCCAGGCGCGCGACGACCGCCTCCTCCTTGCCGCTGGGCGAGGGGAGGCGGACGAGGTCCTGGAGCAGTCCGACGGCGCCGGTCACGCGGCCGCCGTCTCCGGGGCCGGGTCCTCGGCGGGCTCGGGGGCGGGCTCGGGCCGGCGCTCCCGCCTCTCCACGATCATCGTGCCGCAGCCGGCGTTGGTGAACACCTCGCGCAGCAGCGCGCGGGGCTTCAGGCCGTTGATGATGTGCGTGCGCCGCACGCCTCCGCGCAGGGCGCGCAGGCAGGCCTCGGCCTTGGGCAGCATGCCGCCGCTGAGGCGCCCCTCGCGCTTGAGGGCCTCGACCTCCGCGGCGTCCGCGTAGGAGACCAGGCTGTTGGGGTCGCTCACGTCCTTGAGCAGGCCTTCGGTGTCGGTGACGACGATGAGCTTCTCGGCGGAGAGCGCCCGCGCGACCGCCTCGGCGACCGAGTCGGCGTTGATGTTGTAGACCGCGCCGGCGGAGTCGGCGCCCAGGCAGGCGACGACGGGGGTCAGGTCGGCGTCGAGCAGGACCGTCAGGGCCTTGGGGTTCACCGAGTCGATGTCGCCGACGAAGCCGAAGTCCACCTCGACCGGGGCCTGGCCGGGGCCGGGCTCGATCAGGCGCTTGGGGCGGCGGTGCGCGGCGATCAGGCCCGCGTCCACGCCGGTCACGCCGACGGCCGGGGCGTGGTGCGCGCGGAAGGAGGCGAGGATGTCGGTGTTGAGCGTGCCCGCGTAGGTCATCTTCGCGACCTCGAGCATCTCGGCGTCGGTGATCCGGCGCCCGGCCACGAACTCCGGCTCGAGCCCCAGGCGGCGGGCCAGCGCGGTGGCCTGCTCGCCGCCGCCGTGCACCAGCACGACGCGGATGCCGACCTGCTGGAGGACGCCGACGTCCTCGACGAGAGAGTCGAGCAGCTCGGGACGCGCGACGACGCGGCCTCCGACCTTCACGACGAAGACCTTCCCCTTGTACATGCGCAGGTAGGGGACGGCCTGCTGGAGGGTGATCGGCGAGTCGGTCATCGAGGGTGTCTCCTGGGGGCGGCGGGTGGGACGGCGCTCGCGGCGGTCTCGGGGGCGAGCAGATCGAGCAGGACGGCCTTCGCGGCGTGCAGGCGGTTCTCCGCCTCGTCGATCACCGCCGACCAGGGGCCGTCGAGCACCTCGTCGGCGACGACGAGGTTGCGGCGCACCGGCAGGCAGTGAAGGAACAAGGGGTCGGCCGCGCGGCGCATCTTCGCGGCGTCCACCATCCATTTCGCGCGGAAGGCGGCGTCGGACGGGGGCGGGGCGCCGTAGTCGCGCAGGGAGCCCCAGGACTTCGCGTAGACCACGTGCTGGCCCGCGTAGGCGGCGGCCGGGTCGTCGGTGACGGTCAGGCGCGCGCCGTTGGCCGCGCAGGAGGCGCGCACGCGCGCCATCACGTCCGCGTCCAGGTCCCAGCCCTCGGGGCGGGCGATGGTCACGTTCATCCCGGCCAGCGCGGCGATCTCGACGGCGGAATCGGCCACGGCGGTGGGCAGGGCCTTGATATGCGGGGCCCAGGTCAGCAGGAAGTTCTTCCCGCGCGGGGCCATGCGCTCCTGGATGGTCATCAGGTCGGCCAGCGCCTGGCAGGGATGCCCGGTGGCGGACTCCATGTTGATCACCGGCACGGTCGACCAGCGGCGGAAGGCGCTCAGGTGCGGCTCGGCCTTGTCCTCGGCCCAGGACTTGCCCGCGGGGAACGAGCGCAGGGCGACGGCGGCGCAGTAGCGGCCCAGGACCGGGACGGCCTCCTTCAAATGCTCGGCCGCGGTCCCGTCCATCACGACGCCCTCGGCCGCCTCCATGCCCCAGGTCCCGCCGGAGCCCATGTTCAGCGTGATGGGCAGGCCGCCCAGCGAATGGGTGGCGGCCGCGAAGGAGACCTGCGTGCGCAGGGACGGGTTCATGAAGCAGAACGCCAGGCTCTTGCCCGCCAGCGGGCGCGCGGCCGGCGGCGCCGCCTTCAGCGCCAGCGCGGCGTCCACGAGGCGCAGGATCTCCTCGGGCGCGCGGTCGCGCAGGTGGACGAAGTGGCGGAGAGCGCTCACGGCGCGGCCGCCCCGGACGCGAAGGAGTCCAGCAGCGCGGTCCGCAGGAAGGCGATCTCCTCCGGGCCCACGGTCAGCGGAGGCAGGAGCCGGATCACGCTCGGGTCGTCGGCGCCGCCGGCCAGGATGCCGCGCTGGAGGAGCGCCGCGAGCACCGGCTTGGCCGGGCCGTCGAGGACGAGGCCCAGCAGCAGGCCGCGGCCGCGGATCTCCTGGAGGCGCGGGTGGCGGAAGGTGGTCCGGATCAGCATCTCCATCGCCGCGGCGTTCTCCCAGAGGCGGCGCGCGGAGATCGTCTTGAGGGTCGCCGCGATCGCGGCGCAGGCCAGGGGGCCGCCGCCGAAGGTGGAGCCGAGCTGTCCGGGCTTGACCCGGCGGGCGACCTCGGGAACCGCCAGCACGGCGCCGGCCGGCACGCCGGAGGCCAGGGCCTTGGCGAAGGTCTGCAGGTGCGGGCGCACGCCGTACGCGCGGCCCGCGGAGCGCTCGCCCACGCGGCCCAGACCGGTCTGCACCTCGTCGAAGATCAGCAGGGCCCCCGCGCGCTCGCAGGCGGCCTGGAGGGCGGCCAGATAGCCCGGAGGCGGGGTGGCCGCGCCGGCCATGCTCTGGATGGGCTCCAGAAGGAAGGCGGCGGCGCCGTCGAGGGCCTTGGCCGCCGCGTCCGCGTCGCCGAACGGGACATGGACCACGTCGGCCCCGAGTCCGGGCAGGCCGGCCCGGTACTTGGCACCGGTCGCGGCGATTGCGGCGGCGGTGCGCCCGTGAAAGCCGCCCTCGGCGGCGACGATCTTGGCGCGTCCGGTGACCATGCGCGCGATCCGCATCGCGTTCTCATTGGCCTCGGCCCCGGAGTTGCAGAAGAAGACCTGCGAGCCATTCTCGCCGCAGAACTCCACCAGGGCCTTGGCGGCCTCGGCGCGGGCGCGGCTGTAGACCAGGTTGGAGTAGAACAGCAGGCGGCGCGACTGGCGCTCCAGGGCGTCGGCGACCTCGGGCGGGCAGTGGCCGAGGGCGGCCACCGCGTGACCGCCGTACAGGTCCAGGTACTTGCGGCCCGCCTCGTCCCACACCCAGCAGCCCGCGCCGCGCTCCAGCGCGAAGGGGAACTTGACGTAGGTGGGCAGGACGTAGGCGTCCTCGGCGGCGAGGGCGTCGTTCATGGCCGCGCTCACGGGTAGTGCCCCGCGAAGGCCAGGCCCAGGCCCTCGTCCCAGCCCATCATCACGTTCAGGTTCTGCACGGCCTGGCCGGCCGCGCCCTTGACCAGGTTGTCGATGGCCGAGATCACGCCGATGCGGCCGTCCGAGACGGCGACGAACACGTCGCAGTGGTTGCTGCCGACGACGGCGTTGAGCGTCGGCGGCTCGGGGACCAGGCGCACGAAGGAGCTGCCGGCGTACGCGCCGCGGTAGGCCTCCTGCACGCGCTTTTCAGTCCAGCCCTTGGGCAGGTCCAGTTGGCAGACGGCGTAGATGCCGCGCGCGAACGGACCCGACACCGGGATCAGCGAGAGCCTCAGCCCGGGACCCCCGGCGAGCTTGTGGAGGATCTGCTCCACCTCCGGGACGTGCTGATGGGTGAAGGGCTTGTACGCGCGCAGGTTGGAGTGGCGCGTGGGGTGGTGCGTGATCAGCGACGGGCTCGCTCCGGAGCCCGACGAGCCGGTCACGGCGGTGACCGCGACGGTGCCGGTCGCGCCGGCCTTCGCCAGCGGGCCCAGCGCCAGCGCCGCGGCGGTGGCGAAGCAGCCGGGGTTGGCCACCCAGCGCGCCTTGCGGATCTCGGCGCGGTTCATCTCCACCAGGCCGTAGGCGAAGCGGCGCAGCAGCTGCGGGGCCTTGTGCGTGCGCGTGTACCAGCGCGGGTAGAGCTCCGGGTCGCGCAGGCGGAAGTCGCCGGAGAAGTCGATGAGGCGCAGCTTCGGGCCGGTCTGCGCCAGGATCGCGGGGACGTTGTTCATCGCGTCGCCGTGGCCGCCGGCCAGGAACGCGCAGTCGAGCGCCGCGTAGTCGAGCTTGCGCGAGAAGGCCAGCTCCGTGCGCCCGCGCAGGTTGGGGTGGGCCATGAACACCGGCTGGCCCGGGAAGGTGGCCGAGGTCGCCGCGACGATCTCCACCCGCGGGTGGCCCAGCAGGAGGCGGATCAGCTCGCCTCCGGCGAACCCGGCCCCGCCCTCGATGCCGACGCGCAGCTTTTTCATGCCTCGACCCCTCCGAACACCTTCGTCTCGACGAACTCGCCCAGGGCCTCGTACTCGATGCGGGCGTTGAGCGCCTTCACGCCGATCTGCGTCTCGATGAATTCCTTGCCGACGGCGTTGTCGGTGGCCGGGCCGCAGATCAGGGCGGCCTCGCGCTTGAAGCGGTTCTTGAAGAGCTCGACGCCGCCCCACGCGGAGACGGGGTCGTTGGCGCAGAGCACGTGCGCGGACGCGGCGCGCATCAGCTCGTCGTCGTGCAGGATCTCCTGCACGCCGTACTCGCCGAGGATGCCGTCGCCGAGCTCGATGACCAGGACGTCGGGCTCCTCCTTGTTGAGCGCGTTGATCAGGCCCTTGGCGACCGGGACCGACACGCGCCCGGTGGTGGAGACCACGCCGGCGTCGTTGAACGACAGGCTCTTCACCGCGCCGCGGTCCACCATGCTCATCGTGTCGCGCAGCAGGGACACGCCGGTCAGCTTCGCGCCGCAGACGCGGCGGCCCTTGCGGGCCAGGTAGCGGATGATCTCGCCGCAGGCGAAGGTCTTGCCGGCGTTCATGCAGGTGCCGGCCACGTAGACGATCGGCGCCGACGGCTCCAGGCGGTCGGCCCAGGGCACGGCGTTGGTCTTGATCGAGGCCGGCACGCCCACGCGCTCGCCCAGGTGCGGGAACGACAGCACCTGGCCCAGCACCTCGGCCTGCAGCGGGCGGCCGAGCTCCAAGTTCACGGAGGTGCAGCGTCCGATCACGCCGCCGAGGTTCAAGATGTCCAGGCGGTCGCCGACGCGGATGCTCTCGGGGACGACGCCCGCGTAGCCGCGCAGGGCGCGCCGGGAGCCCAGCACGGCGGCGATCACGTCGCCGTCGTTGAGGGTCACCATGCGCCCGTGCACGTCCTCGAGCTGGTTGTAGGTGGTCTTCTGGCCGCGCACGCGCGCGGCCAGGACCATGCCCTCGCGGGCGATGATCTCGTCGGAGAGGAGGACTTCCCGGGGAACCCGGGCGTTGCGCGTGGCCGAGGCGACCTTGTCGAGGACGACCTTCACGCCGCGCTCCGGGCCCGGGCGGCCAGCGTCATCGGCAGGGAGTGGAGCTTGGCGAAGCCGGCGGCCTCGGGGCCGGTCCACAGACGCGTGGTCTCGCCGTACACGGCGGCGCCGGCCACCATGCTGCGCGGGCTCTTGACGCCCGTGACCTCGAAGCGTCCCGGGCGCAGGCGCAGGCGCGCCTCGCCGGTCACGGCGTCCTGGCTGGACGCGATCATCGCCTCGATGTCGCGCATCACCGGATCGAAGTACAGGCCCTCGTGGAGCATCTGGCCGTAGAACTCGCCGAGCTGGTTCTTCCAGAACGACTGCCAGCGGGTCAGGACGATCTTCTCGAGTTCCGTGTGCGCGCCGATCAGCATCAGCGGGGCGGGCGCCTCGAAGGCGATGCGGCCCTTGATGCCCAGGATGGTGTCGCCCATGTGGATGCCGCGGCCGACGCCGTACTCGCGGCCGAGCGCGTGCAGGGCCTGGACCAGCGCGACGCCGTCCATGGGCTTTCCGTCGAGCGAGACGGGCACGCCCTTGTCGAAGCCGATGACGGCCTCGCGGCCCTCGGCCGGGGCCGTCCCGGTCGCGGAGGGGAACGCGGAATCGGGGACCTCGGTCCACGGGTCGTGGGTTTGGCCGCCGCCGACGGTGGTGCCCCAAAGGCCGGCGTTGACCGAGTAGGAGACGGTCTTGGCGGGCACGGGCACGCCGTGCTGGGTCAGGTACTCCTGCTCCTGGGGGCGGGACCAGCCCAGGTCGCGGATCGGGGCGTGCAGCTTGACCTGCGGGAGCAGGACCTGGAAGACGGCGTCGAAGCGGACCTGGTCGTTGCCCGCGCCGGTGGAGCCGTGCGCGACCCCGTCGGCTCCGAGCTCGCGCGCCGCGCGCGCGACAATTTCGGCCTGCAGGACGCGCTCCGCCGCGACGGAGAGAGGGTAGACGCGGCCGCGCAGGACGTTGCCCTGGATCAGCGGCACGGCGAAGCGCGAGAACACCTCGGCGCGGCCGTCGATGGTGCGGTGCTCGACGGCGCCCAGCGACTTGGCGCGGGCCGCGATGGCGGCGAGTTCCTCGGCGGAGAAGCCGCCGGTGTCCACGGTCACGGTGACGACGTCGGCGCCGAGCTCCTCCTGCAGCCAGAGCACGCAGAAGGTGGTGTCGAGTCCGCCGCTGTAGGCGAGGACGATGGTGGGCTTCTTCATGGGTTGTGAGCCATCCTTGATTCGAGGAATCCAATCAGGGTCTTCTGCGCCGCGGCGGAGTCCGACGCGACGAAAACGGTGTCGTCCCCGGCCAGCGTGCCGACCAGGCCGGGGAGGGCCAGGCCGTCGAGCACCAGTCCCACGCGCGGGGCGGTGCCGGCGTCGCAGCGCACGACGGTCAGGTGCGACCCCGCGGGGAGGACCCGGCGCACGGAGGTGCGCAGCGGGAGCTCCGGGTCCAGTGGGCCGCCCTCGGTCGGCGCCGGACGGTAGACGCCGCCGGCCTTGACCAGGCCCAGTTCCGCGATGTCCCGCGAGACGGAGACCTGCGTGGCCTCCACGCCCCGGCGGCGCAGGGCGCGGACCAGGTCGTTCTGCGTCGGGATCTCCTCGACGGCGACGGCCTCCAGGATAGCCGACTGGCGGGCGGCCTTGCGCTGTTCGCGGGAATAATTATTCATTACGGTGAATAATTATACATATTGACCCGCGCGCGTCAAGCGTTATTTTTTCGACGATAAAATCACGGTAAAAATACCGCCGTCGCCTTGACCGCGGGTACCGCGAGGGACACACTGTAATCATGACGCCCCCGATCACGCCCGTCCCAACGCGCCGCGTGCAGGTCTTCGAACTGCTCAACGTCACGCGCCTGGAAAGCCTTCTGGTCATCACCGCCGAGGGCGAGGCCGCAGTCCACGAGCGCCTACGCCTCGCGCGTCCGCCGGACCTGGGAACCTGGGATCCCGCCGCCGACGACCTGTCCGTCCAGCTGCTGACGCCGCTGCTGCCGCCGGAGGCGGCCGAGGAGTTCGTCAAGCGGTACCTGGCGAACATGCGCCCGCGGACCTGGCGCTACCACGTCTGGCGGCCCGACCGTTGAGTCTTTAAAAGGAACCGCGCAAGCCGAGCGAGTAAACCTGGTCCCAGTAAGACTTCGCGTTCACGTTCGAGTCTCCGCGCAACAGGGCGACGCGCGCCTCCGCACGGACGCCGGGGATGAGGACGACGGCGGGCTTGAACGAGAGCGAGTAGAGCCGGTCGCGGCGCGTCGTCAGGAAGCGGGTGTCCCGGTTGTCGTAGGCCTTGTCCGCGACGGTGACCACCCAAGTCGCCCGCAGGCGCTCGGTCCATGGTTGGATCAGTCCCGCGTACAGGGAGTGGGACTTGTACGCGTAGTTCGCGCCGGCGGTCGAGACGGTCCGGTAGCGGTAGCCGAGGAAGCCGTATTGGCGCGCGGGCAAGGGGCGCAATAGGGTCAAGTACAGGGCGTGGCCAGCGGCGTTGCGGTTCGTGTCCACGGTGACGCGATCGA
The DNA here is from genome assembly GCA_021783355.1 of bacterium. Classification (GTDB taxonomy): domain Bacteria; phylum Elusimicrobiota; class Elusimicrobia; order UBA1565; family UBA9628; genus GWA2-66-18. The sequence goes on from JAJXTZ010000020.1 coordinate 12,197, forward strand.
GCGAGTACTCGTAGCCGGCCTTCGCGCGCAGGCGCTCGGGGCCGTCCCACACCGCGCCGAGGCGTCCGGTGCGGGAGTTCGAGACGCTGCCTCCGGAGTCGGAGACCCAGTCGAGGTCGGCGCCGAGGTCGGCCCTCCAGGCGGGGGCGACGCGCGGGTAGAGGTCCGCGGAAAGGGAGTTGTCGTAATAGCTGAAGGCGGGGTGGTTCTGGAAGTCGTAGCGGTCGTAGGAATAGGAGATGTCGGCCGTCAGCGCGTCGCCCCAGCGCGGCGCCGCGTCGAGGTCCGCCCCGGCGTGGACGATCGTGTCGGCCACGCGCGCGTTGCTGTCAACGACCGAGTTCGTCAGCAGGCGGTTGATGTCGTTGTCCCGGCTCACCCAGAGCCCCCCGTCGACCGACCAAAGCGTCTCGCTCGGAAGGGTCAGCCGCGGACGGCCGGGGCGGATCAGGGGCTTCTCCGGGCGGACCTCGTTCTGCGCGGCGGCGGCGGCGGCGAGTCCCAGCAGGACGGCGAGAGCGGCGGGCGCGGCGCGTTTCATGGCGATCATTCGGCGGTGGCTCCTTGACTCGGGGGCAACGAAGGGCCCCGCCCGGCCGCCGGCGACGGGGCGCGGGCGGGGCCTTCACGGCGCGGAGGAGGCGCGGGGAGCGCCGCCTCGTTCAGTCGTCGGGACCGGATTTCGAGTCGGACGCTTCCTTTCGCATCTCGGCGTCGCCGCGCTCAATCTCCTTGGACTTGGCGTCGGCCTCGTGCTCCTCGGCTTCGGCCGCCTCCTTCTGCTCCGCCTCGGCCTCCTTGGCTTCCTTGTCCGCGTCGGCGCCGTCCTTCTCGGCTTCCTTCGTCTCCCTTTCGGAGCGCTTGGCATCCTTCGCGTCCGCTTCCCGGCCCTCGCGTTCCTTCTCCCGCTCGCGCGTTCGTTCTTTATCCCGCTCGCGCGTCCGCTCCTTCTCGCGCTCGGTCTCCTTGGCGTCCTTGCGTTCGCGGACGGCGTCTTTCTTCTCCAAAGCCTCGCGGGCTTCGGCCCGGCTCCGGGCGCGTTTCTCGCGCGCCGGCCGCACGGCGGCCGACGCCGCCGTTGCGGCCAGCAGGCTCAGCGCGAGTACGCCGAAAGCCCCGATCTTATGACTCATTTTGCACTTCATTCACCCTCCTGGCGACGGGTGAAGTGTAGCCGGATTCCCGCCGATCGCCAGGGGGTGATTGGTGACTTTGCGCACTCGCTCCTTCCGGCTCAGTCTCCAGATCCCTGCTTCTCCTTCTTGATCTCGGCGTCGCGACGCTCGATCTCCCTCGACTTGGCGTCGGCGGCCTCGTGCTCCTGTTCCCGGACCGCTTCCTTGCCGGTCTTCTCGGCGGCTTTGACCTCGCGCCGATGGCGCTGCTCTTGCCTGGCACGGGTGCGGTCCTGGTCGCGGACGCGGTCCTGATCGCGGACGCGGTCCTGATCGCGGACGCGGTCCTGATCGCGGACGCGGTCCTGATCGCGGACGCGGTCCTGATCGCGGGTGCGGTCCTGGTCGCGGGTGCGGTCTTGCATCTTCGCGCGGGCTTTCGGGCTCGCCTTTTTCGCGGCCGTTGCGGCGGAGGCCGCCGACGCGGCGGCCAGAAGGCAGAACGTCAGCATCCCCACGGCGGCGGCTCGAACTCCCAGCATGCGTTTCATGGTTCCCTCCAGGCGGCGGGATGATCCGCCGCGTCATCGAGTGGAGCAACAGGACAACCAGGGCGGCGAAGAGGTCTTGACCGGACCGGCGGAGCGGCTACACTGGTGGAATGACCACGCGTGCGCGGGCGCTGGCGTGCCTTCTGCTCGCCGCCGCCTCGCCGGCGGGCGCGGTCGCGCCCCGGACGGAGGCGGGTCTGCGGATGGGCTGGCTTCGCACCACCGGCGCGGTGCGCGGGCTGGCCGCGGGCGCGCCCGTTCCGGAGGTCTACATGACCGTCTCCCGCCCGGGCTCGCCTTTGTCGCTGGAGTTCTCGATGTCGGGCTACGACGTCTCCGGTTCCGAATCCGGGAGGGCGCTGTACACCTCCGGCTCGGTCGCGGCTCCGACCGCGTTCGTCTTCTCCCAGGACCTGGTGGCGCTCCCGATCCTGGGGACGCTGCGCGTCGACCGCCGCCGGCCGCGCTGGGACCTCCACGCCGGCGTCGGATTGGGGATGGTCGTCACGACGTTGACCCGGCGCCTCTCCTTCTCCGACCCGAACGCCGAGGCGGCCTTCGGGCAGACCTCGGCCTCTTACGACACGGACGCGGAGGTCCACGCGCAGGCCGGCGCCGACTGGGACATAGGCCGGGGCTGGAGCGCGGGCGCGTTCCTGCGTTGGGCCTACGCGCGCTCCGGCGTGCGGATCTACCGCGGCTTCCAGGCGGCGAACGCCTCCGGAGCCTTCTTCAACGAGGGTCCGCCGGCCGGCGACGCGTACGGGACCTTCCTGTCCCTCTCGCTGCGGCGCCGGTTCTGACGCCCGTCCCGCGCCGCGCGTCCTTCATTAGGTAGAATGGGGCCTCACAGGAGACCCTCATGAACGCCCTCTCGCGCAAGACCGCCGCCGTCCTGCTCTCCGCCCTTCTGCCCGCGCTGGCCGCGTTCCCGGCCGCGGCCCAACTCGACAAGCCGCTGCCGCCCGTGTTGGACCCGGGCGCCCTGGACAAGACGGCCGACCCGTGCGCGGACTTCTTCCAATACGCGTGCGGGTCCTGGGTGCGCGCCAATCCAGTCCCGGCGGACCAGTCCGTCTGGTACCGCTTCAGCGAGCTGGACGAGCACACCCTCGCCGTCCTGCGCGCGATCCTGGCCGAGGCCGCCGCCGAGAAGACGCCCAAGTCCGCGGACGCGCTCAAGATCGGCGGCTATTACGCCGCCTGCATGGACGAGCCCGCCGTGGAGGCCAAGGGCCTGGCGCCGCTGAAGCCCGAGTTGGACCGGATCGCGGGGCTCGGGGACAAGGCGGCCTTGCCCGCCGAGGTCGCCCATCTGCAGACGATCGGCGCCCCGGCGCTGTTCTCGTTCTATCCGACGCAGGACTACACGGACGCCACGCGCATGATCGCGTCGGCCGACCAGGGCGGGCTGTCGCTGCCGGACCGCGACTACTACCTGAGCGACGAGTTCAAGGGCGAGCGCGACGCCTTCGTCGCCCACGTGGGAAAGATGATGCGCCTGCTCGGCGACGCGCCGGCGACGGCCGACGCCGAGGCGGCCGCCGTCCTGCGCGTGGAGACCGCGCTCGCGAAGGCCTCGATGAGCCGCGTGGACCGCCGCGAGCCCAAGAACGTCCACCACAAGATGCGCCTGAAGGTCTTTGAGCGCCTGGCGCCGTCGTTCTCCTGGGGCGCGTACCTGAAGGCGCTGGGCGCGCCGCGCTTTTCCAAGCTCGACGCCGCGGACCCGGGCTTTTTCAGGGGCCTGGACGCGACGCTGCAGACCGTCCCGCTTGACGACTGGAAGGCCTACCTGCGCTGGAGCCTGGTCAATGCCGAGGCCTCGGCCCTGCCCAAGGCCTTCGTGGCCGAGGACTTTGCGTTCTACGGCCGGCGCCTGTCCGGTCAGAAGGAGATCAAGCCGCGCTGGAAGCGCTGCGTGGGCGCGACCGACGGGGCGCTGGGCGAGGCGCTGGGCCGCGAATACGTGGCCCGCGAGTTCGGGCCCGCGGCCAAGGCGCGCTCCGTGGAGATGGTGCGCGGCATCGAGGCGGCGATGGCCGCCGACATCAAGACCCTGCCCTGGATGAGCGCGCGCACCAAGCGCCGCGCTCTGGGCAAGCTGCGCGCGGTGGCCGACAAGATCGGCTACCCGGACAAGTGGCGCGACTATTCGAAGCTCGAGGTCCGGTCCGACGACGCCCTGGGAAACCTGCAGCGCGCGGACGCCTTCGAGCTCCGGCGCGAGCTGGCCAAGATCGGCAAGCCGGTGGACCGTGGCGAGTGGGACATGACCCCGCCCACCGACAACGCGTACTACGACCCGCAGCTCAACTCCATCAACTTCCCGGCCGGCATCCTCCAGCGGCCCAACTTCGACGTGGACGCGGACTCGGCCGCGCTGTACGGCGCGATCGGCGCCACCATCGGCCACGAGCTGACGCACGGCTTCGACGACGAGGGGCGGCACTACGACGCGCACGGCAACCTGCGCGACTGGTGGACCAAGGCCGACTCCAAGGCCTTCGACGCGCGCGCCGACGGCGTGGCCGACGAGTACTCGCGCTTCGTCACCGTCGAGGACCCGAAGGACCCGTCCAAGGACGTGCGTCTGGACGGGCGCCTGACGCTGGGCGAGAACATCGCCGACAACGGAGGCTTGGTGCTGGCCTATGCGGCCTTCCTGAGCGCGACGGCCGGGCAGAAGATCCCGGACCGGGACGGCTTCACGCCCGACCAGCGCTTCTTCGTCAGCTACGCGCAGAGCTGGTGCTCGGACCTGACGCCCGAGACTGCGCGCAAGTACGCCAAGTCCGATCCGCACTCCACCGGGCGCTGGCGCGTCAACGGCGTGGTCGCCAACATGCCCGAGTTCGCCAAGGCCTTCTCCTGCAAGGAGGGGGACCCCATGGCGCCGGCGAAGCGAAACCGCGTCTGGTGAGAGGCGCCCGTCAGGGCTTCTCTTTGAACAGGGCCAGGAACCGGTCCTCGTAGAGGCGGAACACGCCCAGGCGGTCGAGCTCGGTCTTGAGCTCGAAGGCCTTGGCCCGGTCCTTCGTCGCCTGGGAAAAGAGGGCCTCCAGGCGCGCGGTCTCCTCCGCGTCGAGCCCGCCGGGGCCTTTCGTCTCCGGCTCCGGCTCCGGCTCCGGCTCCGGCTCCGCCCGCGCGGGCCGCGGCTCGCCCTCAGGGCCGGCGTCGCGCATGGCCTTGAGCGCCTGCTGGTAGGCCGAGGACAGCTGCTCCTGCATCTGCTTCCCGTAGGCCTCCAGCTCGGCCAGGTCCAGCGTCAGGCCGGACATCGCCGCGAAGGACTTGAGCACCGCGGCGGAGGCCGACGGGTAGGGCATGTGCGGGGCCAGGGCGGGCATCTCGCCCAGCAGGCCCACGCCGGGCAGGCCGCGCTCGGCGGCGGCGGCCAGCAGGACGCCGTTGAGGCCCGAGATCCGCCCCGCGTCCACCGGCAGCACGCCCTGGCGCCGCAGCTCCTTGAGCCCCTCCGCGTCCGTGGCCACGCCGCGCACGCGCGCGGTCCCCGAGGGCTCCATCCCCTCCGCCCAGGCGGCGAACGAGAACACCCGCGCGACGCCCAGTTCCTTGGCGGCGTCCAGCAGGCGCCCGCAGAGCGCCAGCTTGCCCGACGGGGGCTGGGCCTCGCCCAGGAACGCCAGCAGGTCCCGGTCCGGGGCGGCGTTCTCGGCCAGGAACAGGCGGCTGCGCGGCAGGCGCGCGGCGCGGATCAGGCCGCCGTCCACCTCGGCGGCCTCCAGTTCGAAGAGATCGCGGGCGTCGAATTCCCGGATCTGGCGCATCTTGAGCTTGGAGAGCAGGTACACCACCGCGGTGACCGCGACCCCGCCCATGCCGGGCCAGGCGGCCACCAGCCAGCGCTCGCGACCCTTTTTCGGCGGGGGGACATTCATCATGACCCGGGAGCGCGCAACGAAACGGCCCCCGGGCGGGCGCCGTCCGGGGCGGGCGCGCCGGGAACCAGCCGCCGGATCAGCGCGACTTTCAGCGCGTCGTTGACCAGGAGGCACGCGGCCATGGCATAGGCGAAGATCGCGAGCACTCGGCGCCAGGGCAAGGGCCCGAGGTCCGGAAGCCCCGCCAGCGTCAAGGCCGTCCCGGCGAGCGCATCCGCCGCGAGCGCCGCCGCGAGGGTCTTGCTCGGCGGCGTCGACCAGAACCAGCGGCGCTCCCGCGCGGACACGATGGAGAACACGGCGAAATAGAGGAGCGTCAGGAAGCTGAAGGTGCACAGGGCGCGGTCGTCGGCGGCCAAGCCGAAGCGCGTCCAGCAGAGCCACAGCAGGAGGAGCGCCTCCGCGACCATCGCCGCCCCGAGCGCGACGGACACGGCGATGAAGCCGCCGATCTCCCACGATTCCGGTCTTCGGGAGGGGCGCGCTCGATCCGTGGCGAGGGCGATCTTCGCGAAATCCGTCATGAAGACCAGCAGGAGCATGGCGAAGGCGGAGACGACGAACTTGCCGGTCAGGACGAACGCGACGGCCACGAAGGCCGCCTTCAGTATCGTCCGGCTGATCTTGTTGATGACCCAGGTCAGGATGCGCTGATAAATGGTCCGCCCTTGCTCGACCAGGGCCACGATGTTCGCCAGCCCGGGTTCGGTCAGCACGACGCTCGCCGCGCTCTTGGCGACGTCGGTCGCGGTGCTGACGGCGATACCCACTTCGGCCTGACGCAGCGCGGGGGCGTCGTTGACCCCGTCGCCGGTCATGCCGGCCACGTGCCCCGCGGACTGGAGGCTGCGCACCACCAGGTATTTGTCCTCCGGGTACATCTCGGCCAAGCCGCCGGCGCCGGCCAGCAGGTCGATCCCCTCGTTCTCGGCCCGGGCGCCGGCGGCCTTCAAGTCCGCCGCGCGCGCGATCCCGGTCAACCCGACCTCTCGCGCGATTTCGACGGCGACCGGCAGCGCGTCGCCGGTCAGCATCTTCACCGCGACGCCGAGGTCGCGGAGCGCGGCGACCAGCTCCTTCGCGTCGGGCCGCGGCGGATCGTGCAGGGTCACCAGCCCGAGAAGCGTTAGAGCGCTCCCCTCCGGGCCGCGCGCCACCGCCAGGACCCGGCGGCCCGAAAGCGCCGATCCCGCGACGCTCGCCTCCAGGGCTTCGATCTCCGGCGGCCGGAGCCCGCAGGCCTGCGCGACGGTCCGGACGGCGCCTTTCATCGCGCGCAGGCGCCGTCCGCCCTGCTCGACGACGGCTTCGGTCCGCCGGTTCTCCGCGTCGAACGGCGCGAAAGAGACCGGCGTGAAGGCGGGCGCGCCGGCGAAGACGCCGCGTTCCTCGGCCGCGGCCAGGAACGCCGAGTCGATGGGGTCTTGGTTGGCTTCTTGAGACGCGAGCGCGCCGGCGGCCAGCACCTCGGATTGCGTCGCCTTCCCCAGCGGGATGACTCCGGTCACGGCCAGCCGGTTCATCGTGATCGTGCCCGTCTTGTCCACGCACAGGACGTCCATCGTCGCCGCGTCCTCGGAGGCGCTGAGGCGCGTGACCAGCACGCCGCGCTTGGCCAACTCCTTGGAGCCCACGGCCATGCTGACGGTGAACATGACCGGGAGGGCGACCGGGACCGCGCTCATGAGCAGCACGAGCATCAGGGGCGCCATTTCGAGCATCGGGGCGCCCCGGACGATGGAGAGGACGATCACCGCCCCCAGCAGGACGCCGACCACGGCGAACAGCGCGCGGACCACCTTGCTCACGACCGCCTCGATGTGGAGCTTCGGCCGGGCCTGCTGCACCAGCACGGTCGTGCGCCCGAAATAGGTCCGCGCGCCGGTCAGCATCACCACGGCGTTGCCTTCTCCCCGGCGGACGACCGCGCCCGACGAGAGCACCTCGCCGGAAGCCTTGCGGGCCTGCGCCGACTCCCCGGTCAGGGCCGACTGGTCGACGCTCAGCTCTCCGGCGAGGAGCTTCAGGTCCGCCGGGACGATGTCGCCGGGCCGCACGCGGACGATGTCGCCGGGGACCAGCTCGCGAGCGGCGACGACCTGCCAGCGCGCCTCGCGCAGGACGCGCGCGCCGACCTGCAATCGGCGCCGCAGGGCCTCCACGACGCCCGCGGCGCGCCGCTCCTGCGCGAAGCTCAGCACGGCGTTGACCAGCAGGAGCGCGCCGACCACGACGAGGTCCGAATGCTTGCCGAGGACGGCCGACAGGATCATGATCAGCTCGAGCAGCCACGCGGAGAGCCCCCAGAATTTCGCGAGAAACCGGAGGACCAGGTTCTCCCGGCGCTCGGGGACCTCGTTGTAGCCGTTCTCCGCGCGGCGCGCCTCCACCTGCGCGCGCGAGAGTCCGGTCTCGGGGTCCACCTGGAGCGCGGCGAGCGTTTCAGGGAGCGAGGCGGCGGCGATGTCGGGCGCCTGGGTGTTTGCCGTCATGGCGTGCGGGCGAGGACTCCTTCAGGGCGATTGTATCGCTTTCGGGAGCGGAACCGAGCGCGCGCGGCGATCGCCCCCCGCGATCAGAACGGTCAGGGGGGGCCGCCGGGAGGCCTTGCCCGTCGGCGGGTCTCTCTCGGGTCGATCGAGAGAGCATTGGGTTTGCTCGGGCGTCCAACGGCAATGCCGGGGGGCGGAGTTCGGTCCGGAAAAAAAGAGAACCCGTCTCCAGAACGGCTCTGGAGGCGGGTTCGTTTAGTTCTAAAGCTGGCGGGGTCGACGGGATTCGAACCCGCGGTCTCCGCCTTGACAGGGCGGCGTGTTGGGCCAGCTACACCACGACCCCAGCGGCGCACAGTATAGCATAGTCCGCGGCGGAGTCGCCGCCCTGGCGCCGCCGGGGGGCGGGCGCTATACTGCGGGCGTGGGCGCCGCCCTCCTGCTGCTCGCGTTGTGCGCCGCGCCGGCCGCGGCGTCGGCGCCGGCGCGCGACCCGCGCGCGCTGGCGTCCTACGACTTCGACGCGTCGCGGCCGCTGGGCGACCGCGTGCGGAGGATCCCGCGCTGGCTGCTCGCCCTCTGGGCGAAGGCGGACGGCGACCCGCGCTACGCCGCGTACGCGCCCACGCCGGACGAGCGGCGCGAGTTCGCCGCGGCGCTCGACGGCCTGCCGGAGCCGATGAAAAAGGTCCTGCGCGAGCGTCTGATCGCCTTTTATTTCGTCTCGGACCTGAAGGGCAACGGGCTGACCGACTGGGTGCTGGACTCCTCCCGCCGGACCTACTCCTACATGCTGCTCAATCCGGCGGGCTTCCACGAGGACTTGTCCAAGCTCCTGACCCGGCGCGCGCGCAGCGCCTTCCGCGGGCGTCCCGACCTGCGCGTGTACGCCGGAGAGGAGGACGGCATCGTCTACACCGTCTCCCACGAGTGCACGCACGCCGTGGACTACGCCGTCCACCTGACCCCGTACACCGAGCCGCAGCAAGGCAAGGCCCTGGGGTTGAGCGCGCCGGACGGCTGGGACGTCTGGAAGGCCTACGCCCTGCCCCGGCGCCGGGACGACTACCCGCTGCGCCGGTCCCTGTCCTTCTACGGCTTCGGCGGCCCGAACCTGGACGCGTCGCAGGCTCCCGCGGCCTGCGCCCAGTTGGCGAAGAGCCCCTTCGCGTCCTTGTACGGCAGCCGCAGCTGGGCCGAGGACCTGGCCGAGCTCTTCGTCGCGCGCCACCTGACCCAGGACCTGCACCTGCCCTACCGCGTGCTGTGCGGCGGCAAGCTCTACGAGCCGATGAAGAACCCGCGCGTGGCCGCACGCGCTCGCGACCTGCTGGGCCCGCTGTATGGGAAGGGCGCGCCGCGCCCCAACCTGCTACACTGATCGCCGACGGGCCGTTAGCTCAGCGGTAGAGCGATCCCCTTACACGGGAAAGGTCGGGGGTTCGAACCCCTCACGGCCCACGCTTCCCCCGAAATGAAGAGCCCCCGCCTCGCGGCGGGGGCTCTTGCGTCTTGCGGCGTCGGAAAGGCTAGCGGGTCGTCGCGGCCGCCGTCTTCGGCGCGGACGAGGCGCCGGCGACGGTGCTCATCATCGAGACCGGCGCGCCCGGGTCGGACGCGGAGGCCACGCACAGCCCCCGCGAGTTGGACCACTCGCGCTGGACGGTGTAGGCGCCGACCTTGGCCTGCACGGCGTTGCAGATGTCGCCGATCTCCCCGTAATTCGCGTCGTACCAGCCCATCGGGGCCTGGGGGTTGTTGCCGGTGACCAGGCCGACGGCCGGGTCGGTGACGGCCTCGATCATCTCGTGGGACGAGACCGAGGTCTCGTTATCGAACTCGCTGGCCGCGCCGCCGCAGCCCCCGGCGCAGGAGCCGCCCTGGTCGGGGATCACGCCGTAGTTGACCTCGCGGCCGCCGGCGGTGAAGGTGTTGTGGTAGGCGCAGAACACCTGGCAGGAACCCTGGCCGTCCAGGTCGACGTTGAGCCCCGGCGGGAAGTAGACCATGTACAGGGTGTTCGCGTCGGGCTGGGGCAGGGACTTGTCGGCGATCCGCTTGGAGAGCTCGGCGCGGATGTCGGCGTCCTCGATCTGGGCGCTGGCCGGGGCCTTGACGGCGTCGGTGTAGGCGCCTAGGTAGGAGCCCTTGCCGATGGTCTGGGAGCCGGTCGAGTATTCCTTCAGCCACGAGAAGTACGGGCTCTTCACGATGGAGGAGAAGAAGCCGGGCAGCTTGTCCTGATGCGACACCTGAGAGTTCCAGTAGACGAGCTGGACCTTCACCTGGCCCAGCAGCGGCCCGCCGAAGTACTGCAGCTGGGGCGCGCTGGTGGTGCCGACGGGAGCCTTGCTCAGGCCGTTCATCAACTGGACGCCCTTCATGCGCATCAGGCGGGCCTGACCCACGCGGGAGGGGGCGGCCTTGGCCGTCGCGGCGTGATGGAAGGCGCCGGGGACCAGGAGCGCGGCGGCGTCCGCGTACCAGGGTCGCGCGGAATCGTCGGCGCGGGCGGGGAGCGCGGCGCCCGCGGCCAGCGCGGCCGCCAGGAGCGTCACGAGGAAACGAGTCGCTTTCATGTTGGGGGAGTCCTCCGGTGGGGGATTCGAGGAAACGGCAAGCGGCATCCTATGAGTTCGACTCCGGGGCGTCAACACGAAAATGGGCCTTTGGGCCCATTATTTTAGGGGGTCCTTCGGACCCGCGCGAGGGCGCCCGACTCCAGGCGGGAGGCGCGGCGCAGGAGCTCCGGTCCCAGCGCCCCGCCGACGGCGGCGGCCAGGCGGCGCAGGTCCCGGGCGTCGCCCAGGCGCGCGGCGGCCGCCTTGAGGACGCGCGCGCGGCGGCGGTGGAGCCCCAGGCCCTCCAGAGCGTACTGCAGGTCCTTGGCGCGCTTGCGGCAGAGATGGGGGAGGACCGGCCCGCGCTCCGGGGCCAGCGCGCGCACCAAGCGCCGGCGCAGGCGCGCGAGTCCCGCGTCGATCTGCGCGCGGCGGGCCATCCGGGCCGCGGACTCCTGCGCCGCGGCGGAGGCGGCCACTTCCCCGACCAGCGCGTCCACCCGCGGCGCCAGCGGCGCCCGCGGCGGGGC
>JAJXTZ010000021.1 GCA_021783355.1 bacterium
CCGGCCCCCACGGCCCGCACCGCGGCGGCCCGCACCGCGGCTCGCGCCCGCAGCACCAGTCCGCGCAGTCGCAGAAGGCCGCCGCCGCGCCCGCCGCGCCCAAGTCGGGGCTCAAGAAGATCCAGGTCTCGTCGATGATCACCGTGCGCGAGCTCTCCGAGAAGATGGAGGTCAAGACCAACGACGTCATCAAGAAGCTGATGTCGCTGGGCATTTTCGCCACCATCAACCAGCGCCTCGACGTCGAGGCCGCGCAGGTCGTCGCCGCCGACTTCGGCTTCGAGATCGAGGTCGTCGCGATGTACAAGGAGGAGGAGCTCGCGGTCAAGAAGTCCGAGGCCGAGGACCCCGCCAAGCTCAAGCACCGCTCTCCCGTCGTGACCATCATGGGCCACGTCGACCACGGCAAGACCAGCCTGCTCGACGCCATCCGCTCCTCGCGCGTCGCCGAGGGCGAGTCCGGCGGCATCACCCAGCACATCGGCGCCTACAAGGTGAAGGTCGACAAGGGCGAGATCGTCTTCCTCGACACCCCCGGCCACGAGGCTTTCACCGCGATGCGCGCCCGCGGCGCGAAGGTGACCGACATCGTCATCCTCGTCGTCTCCGCCACCGACGGCCCGATGCCCCAGACGCTCGAGGCCATCGACCACGCGAAGGCGGCCGGCGTGCCCATCGTCGTGGCGGTCAACAAGATCGACTTGCCCGGCGCCAACCCGCAGAAGATCCGCCAGGACCTCTCGAACCACGGCCTGCAGCCCGAGGAGTGGGGCGGCAAGGCGATGTTCGTGGACGTGTCCGCCAAGAAGCGCCTGAACCTGGACAAGCTCCTGGAGAGCGTCCTGCTTCAGGCCGAGATCCTGGAGCTGAAGGCCAACCCGGACCGACTGGCTTACGGCACCGTCCTTGAGGCCAAGATGGACCCCAAGCGCGGCACCGTGGCCACCGTCCTGGTCCAAGCCGGGACGCTGAAGGTCGGAGACGCGTTCGTCGCGGGCCTCTCCTACGGCAAGATCAAGGCCATGCTCGACGACTCCGGGGCGCGCCTGTCGACGGCCGGCCCCTCCACTCCCGTGGAGCTTCTGGGCCTGACCGGCAATCCGCTGGCCGGCGACGCGTTCACCGTCGTCGAGAACGAGAAGGCCGCGCGCGACATCGCCGAGAAGCGGCGGCTCATCCACCGCGAGCAGATGCTCGCGCACCAGAAGCACATGACCCTGGTCGGCCTGCGCTCCGCGCTGGACTCCGGTCAGTCGAAGGCCAAGGACCTCAACATCGTGCTCAAGGCCGACATGCAGGGGTCCCTGCAGGCCCTGCGCGACGCGCTGGAGGGCCTGGCCACCACCGAGTGCCGCGTGCGCGTGATCCACGGCGGCATCGGCAACGCCTCCGAGTCCGACGTCCTGCTCGCCTCCGCCTCCGACGCGGTCGTGCTGATGTTCCACGCCGACGCCGAGCCTCGCGCCGAGGAAGTGGCCACGCACGACGGCGTCGAGATCCGCAAGTACGAGATCATCTACGACCTGATCGAGGACGTGAAGGCGGCGCTCGAAGGCCTGCTCGCCCCCGAGGTCGTGGACGTCGTCGTCGGCAAGGGCGAGGTCAAGGCGACCTTCCAGGTCCGCGGCGGCCTCGTGGCCGGCACGTCGGTGCGCTACGGCAAGGTCACGCGCGGCGCGCTGATCCGCGTGATGCGCGACGGCAAGGCCGTCCATGAGGGCAAGGTCACCACCCTCAAGCACTTCAAGGACGACGTCAAGGAGATCGACAAGGGCCAGGAGTGCGGCATCGGGATCGACGGCTACGAGGGCTTCAAGGTCGGCGACTTGCTGGAGTTCTTCGTCAAGGAGACCCGCACCCGCCGCCTCTCGCAGTCTCCCCGGTAATCCGCCGCGTCCATGTACGACCGCGGCGAGCGCCTCAAGGAGCTGTACAAGGAGCTGATCACCGGGCTGCTGCGCCAGGTCAAGGACCCGGGGCTGACGGGGTTCTTGACCGTCACCGACCTGGAGCTCTCCGCGGACCGCAAGACCGCGACGGTCTATTACTCGGTGCTGGGTTCCGAGGCCGAGCGCGCCAGCGCCGCCAAGGCCCTGGAGCGCGCCGCGCCGTACCTGCGCGAGCTGCTCAAGAAGAAAGTCAGCGTGAAGGTCGTCCCCCGCCTGGCCTTCGAGTACGACGAGACCCCGCGCAAGGCCTCGCGCATCGACGAGCTCCTGCACAAGCTGGAGAGGGAGCGCGACGACCGGTGACCGGCGGGGCCCCGGCGGCGGGGATGCTGCTGGTCGACAAGCCGAAGGACTGGACCTCCCACGACGTCGTGGCGGTCCTGCGGCGGCTGTTCCCGCGCGCGACGAAGGTCGGCCACACCGGGACCTTGGACCCGATGGCCACGGGACTGCTCGTGGTCCTGATCGGGCCCTGCACGCGCCTGCAGGCCCGCCTGCAGGGCTTCGACAAGACCTACTCCGGGGACATCCGCCTGGGCGTGCGCACCGACACCGGCGACGTCACCGGGAAGATCGCGGCGGAGAAGCCGGTCCCCGCGCTGAGCCTGGAGCGCCTGTCGGCCGAGCTCTCCGCGCTGGTCGGCACGGTGGAGACCCCCGCGCCGGCGTACTCGGCGGTCAAGCACAAGGGGCGCGCGCTGTACCACTACGCGCGCGCCGGCGAGGAGATCCCGGTCAAGCCCCGGACCGCGAAAATCTACTCGTGGTCCGCCCTGGCCTGGAACCCGCCGGAACTCGCGCACCGGCTCTCCTGCTCGAGCGGGACCTACGTGCGCTCCCTGGCCGAGCTTCTCGGCGAGCGCCTGGGCTGCGGGGCCACGGTCTCGGCCCTGCGCCGGGAGAGCGTCGGGCCCTTCTCCCTGGCCGACGCCCTGGCGCTCGACGCCGCGCGCGCCCTCTCGCCCGCCGACCTGGCCGCGCGCCTAGCCGCCTCCCTGCCGGTCCTGGACCGCGCGCTGAAGGCGGCGCCGGGACGATGAGGATCCTGCGCGGGCGCGTGGTCCGCGGCGACGGGCTGGGGCGAAGGCTGGGTTTTCCCACCGCCAACCTGAAGCTCCCCCCCCGCGCGCGTCCCCCGCGCGGCGTGTGGCGCGTGCGCGTCGCCGGAACGACGCTGGGCGAGCGGGCGGCCGTCTGCAACTGCGGCGTGCGCCCGACCCTGGGAGGCCGGCGCCTGGTCGTCGAGGTCCACGTTCCGGGCTTCCGCGGCAATCTCTACGGCCGGACGCTGGGCGTCTCCTTCGTGTCGCGCCTGCGCGCGGAACGGCGCTTTCCCAGCCTCGCCGCTCTCAAGGCCCAGATCCGCCGCGACGTCGCGTCCTTGACGCGCGGGCGCGGCCGCGGTAGAATGGCGGCATGAGGGACAACCTCTTCGGACGCCTGGTCGCGCTGGCCGCGCTGCTGGCCGCCCTGGTCGGCGTGCACCGCCTGCTGGCGCGCTAGGCGGCGTCCGCGCCGGCGCGCGCGGACAGCCAGGCGTTCAAGCCCAGCAGGACGAAGGTGGAGGACAGCAGGGCCACCGACAAGGCGTTGATCTCCGGGGTCACGCCGAACTTCAGCATCGAGTAGACCTTGATCGGCAGGGTGGTGATGCCGACCCCCGCCAGGAAGAACGAGGCCACGAAGTCCTCGAAGCTCACGGTGAAGGCCAGCAGGGCCCCCGAGACGATCGCCGGCATGGCCAGCGGCAGGGTCACCTTCAGGAAGGCCCGCCACTCGCTGGCCCCCAGGTCCATCGCGGCCTCCTCCAGCTGGGAGCCCCCCGACGAGGCCAGGCGGGCGCGCACGGCCGCCACGGCGTACGGCAGGCAGATCAGCGCGTGGGCGCAGGCGAGGGCCCCGAAATCCAGCTCGAAGCCGGCGCGGACCAGGAAGGACAGGAGGCCCACGCCCAGCGCCACCTCCGGGATCATCAGCGGGGCGTCGAGCAGGGCCGCGTAGCCCTCCCGGCCCCGGAACGGGCGGTGCCGGACCAGCGCGTAGGACGCCAGCAGGCCCAGCGCGGCCGCGATCGCGGCCGCGCAGGCCGCCAGCTCCAGCGAGGTGGTCAGCGCCCGCATCAGGTCGGCGTCGCGCGCCATGGTCAAGTACCATTTGAAGGTGAACCCGCGCCAGACCACGTTGCGGTGCGCGTCGTTGAACGAGTACACCGTCATCACGATCAGCGGCGCGTACAGGAACGCGTAGAGCGCCGCGCAGTAGGCGCCCAAGCCCCGGGACTTCTTCATGCCGCGGCCTCCCAGCGCCGGTAGCCCCACAGGCCCGCGACCAGCCCCGCGAGGAGCAGGACGGTCAGCGCCGCCCCGAACGGCCAGTCCTGCGCCATCAGGAACTGGTTGGAGATCAGGTTGCCGAGCAAGTAGTAGCGCGGGCCTCCGAGCAGCTCGGCGGTGAGGAAGTCTCCCAAGCAGGGCACGAAGGTGAGCAGGGCGCCGGCCACGACGCCGGGCAGGGACAGGGGAAGCGTGACCTTCAAGAACGCGGTCCAGCGCGTCGCCCCCAGGTCGTAGGCGGCCTCCACCAGCGAGCGCGGGACCTTCTCCAGGGACGCGTAGAGGGGCAGGACGGTGAAGGGCAGGTAGAAGTAGACCAAGCCGAGCAGGACCGAGAACGGGGTGTACAGCAGCGCCAGCGGGGAGGAAATCAGCCGGTAGCGGAGGAGCGCGCGGTTGAGCAGGCCCTCCTTGCCCAGGATCACGATCCAGGAATAGAACGCGACCAGGGCCGAGGTCCAGAACGGGACCATCAGCGCGATGATCAGGGCGCCGCGGCGGCGGCCGGCGCGGAAGCTCAGGAAGTAGGCCAGCGGGTAGCCGAGGAGCAGGCAGACGACCGTGGTCCCCCCCGCGAAGAAGAGGGTGCGCAGCAGGACCGGGACGTAGCGCGGGTCGAAGGCGCGGCGATAGTTGTCCAGGCTCAGGCGCCACAGGATCTCGCCGTACGGGCCGTTCTTGGCGAAGGAGAGGGCCACCAGGCCGAGCGCGGGGATCAGCAGGAAGAGGAGCAGCCACAGCGCGGCCGGGGCCAGCAGCAGGTGGCTCGCCGCGGGACGCTTGCCGGCCAGCAGGCGCGACAGGGCCTTCTCGAGCATCTCAGGAGACTTTGACGTCGGCCCAGATCTGGTTCCAGGTCTCGGTCTGCTCGGGGTCGAGGACATGGTGCATCATCAGGGCGTCCATCTGGCGCGGCGGCGGGTACACGCGGGGGTCGCGGCGCAGGACGGGGTCCGTGAACGGGGCCGCGGCGGCGTTGGGGGTCGCGTAGCGCACGAAGTCGGCGTTCTGCGCGGCCACCTTGGGCTCGAGCAGATAGTCGATCAGGCGCAGGGCGTTGGCGCGATGGCGCGCGCCGCGCACCAGGGCCAGGCAATCCACCCACATGTAGGTTCCTTCCTTGGGCAGCACGTAGTCCAGATCGGGGTTGTCGCGGGCGGCCTGGAACAGGTCGCCGGACCAGGTCATCGCCAAGTCGATCTCGCCGGCCACCAGGCTGTTCAGATACGACGAGCTCGAGTACATCTTCACCAGCGGCTTCTGCTGGAGCAGGAGCGCGCGCACCTTCGCGAAGTCGGCGGGGGCGTGCGTGGTCTCGGGGATGCCCAGCAGCTGCATCGCCACCGACAGGCAGTCGCGCACGTTGTCCAGCATGGAGATGCGGTTCTTGTAGCGCGGGTCCCACAGGTCGCGCCAGGAGGTCGGCTTGCGCTTGAGGGTCTTGCGGTTGTAGGCGATGCCGGTGGTCCCCCATAGGTACGGGACCGTCGTCTCGTCTGGATCGTAGGCGGGATGGCGGAAGCGCGCGGCCAGGTTGCCCATGTTCCTCAGGGCCCCCGGCGGGACGGGCTCGATGAGGTTCAGGATCTGGAAGCGCGGGATCAGATAGTCGCCGACGACGATCAGGTCGTAGCCGCGCGCGCCGGCGCGGATCTTGGCGAACATCTCCTCCTCGTCGGCGAAGAGGTCGTAGTTGACGGCGATGCCGGTGGCCTTGGTGAAGTCGGGCAGGGTGCTCTTGCCGATGTAGTCCGACCAGTTGTAGAAGTTGACCTCGTCGGCCGAGCCCGCGCGGCGGCAGGCCGACAGCAGGGCCGGCGCCAGCGGGGCCAGCACGGCGGCCTTCAGGAAGTCGCGGCGGGTGACCCTAGTCGCCATCGCGCTCGAGGATGTACACGTCCTCCGGCTGGACCGCGGCGATGACGGGCACGCCCAGGTCGTCGTGGACCGCGTAGCGGTCCCCGCCGGCCATCGCCACCAGGCGCTTGTCCGGCGCCCCGGCGAGGAACTCCAGGTAGATCTGGCAGCCGTCGCCGAGGAAGATCGAGTCGCGCAAGGTCGCGTCGAAGCGCAGGGCGCCGAACGGCAGCTCGTCCTTGTAGAAGACCTTCACCCGCTCCGGGCGGATGGCGACCTTGACCCTCCCGCCGGGGGGCGGCAGGACCTCGTGCGGGTCCAGGGGCACGACGATCTCGTGCTCCCCCTCCAGGCGCAGGCGCGCCTGGCCCGCGGGTCCGGGCAGGACCTCCGCGGAGAAGATGTTGGCCCCGCCGATGAAGTCGGCCACGAAGGAGGTGCGCGGGGCCTCGTAGATCTCGCCCGGGGTCCCGAGCTGCTCGAGGCGGCCCTGGTGGAAGACGGCGATGCGGTCGGACATGGTCATCGCCTCCTCCTGGTCGTGCGTCACGTAGACGAAGGCGATGCCCAGGCGGCGCTGGAGGTTTTTGAGCTCCAGCTGCATCTCCTTGCGCAGCTTGAGGTCCAGGGCGCCCAGCGGCTCGTCGAGCAGGAGCAGGGACGGGCGGCCGACGATCGCGCGGGCCAGGGCCACGCGCTGCATCTGGCCCCCGGACAGCGAGGAGACGCGCCGGGACTCGAAGCCGGAGAGCTTGACCAGGGCCAGGGCCTCGGTCACGCGGCGGCTCACCTCCGCCTCCGGGACGCGGCGCAGGCGCAGGCCGAAGGCGGCGTTGCCGGCCACGTCCAAGTGCGGGAACAGCGCGTAGTGCTGGAAGACGGTGTGCACGTCGCGCTCGTAGGGCGGCAGGTCGGTCACGTCGCGGCCTCCGAGGATCACGCGCCCGGAGTCGGGGGTCTCGAAGCCGGCGATGATTCGCAGGGTGGTGGTCTTGCCGCAGCCGGATGGCCCCAGCAGGGTCATGAACTCGCCCTTGCGCACATCGAGGCTCACGTCGCGCAGGATCGTCGCCGCGCCGAAGGATTTGGTCAGCGGCCCGACCTCGAGGAGGGTCTCGGCGGTCACGGCTCCCATTATACCACCGCCTCTCCCTCGCCGGGCTCGTGGCCGGCGCAGGCGAGCACCGGCAGACGCGGCCACTTGGGGAAGCGCGGGTCCGCCGAGGCGAGCCCGCATTGGATGAACACGGAGCCCGACGCGCTCTTCAGGACCCGCGCGCGGCGGCAGAAGCCGCAGAGACCCGCGGCCCGCTCGCTCATCCCCGGAAGGCGGCGACGGCGTCCCGGACCAGTCGGAAGGCCGCGTCGGCCTGGACCTCGGTGATGACCAGGGGCGGGGCCAGGCGCATGGTGTTGGCGTGGGTGTCCTTGGCCAGCAGGCCGCGGCGCATCAGGTCCACGACCATCGGGCGCACGGGCACGGTGAACTCCAGGGCCAGCAGGAGCCCGCGCCCGCGGACCTCCTTGAGCTTGGGGTGGCGCAGGGTCTTCAGGCGGCCCAGCAGGCGCGCGCCCAGGCGCTCGGCGCGGGCGGGCAGGCGCTCGCGGACCAGGACCTCCAGCGCGGCCTCGGAGACGGCGCAGGCCAGCGGGTTGCCGCCGAAGGTGGAGCCGTGGGTGCCGGGAGTGAAGAGGCGCATCACCTCGTTCTTGCCGCACAAGGCGGAGACCGGGTACAGGCCGCCGGAGAGGGCCTTGCCCAGGATCAGAAGGTCGGGCTTCACGCGCTCGCGATCGCAGGCGAAGAGGCGCCCGGTGCGGCCGAGGCCGGTCTGGATCTCGTCGGCGCACATCAGCACGCGCTTGGACGAGCAGATCCGGCGGACCTCCTTGAGCCAGCCGGGCGGAGGGAGGATCACGCCGGCTTCGCCCTGGATGGGCTCGAACAGGAAGCCGACGGTGTCGGGGCCGATCGCGCGCCGCAGGGCGCGGGCGTCGCCGTACGGGACGCGCTTGAAGCCGGGCGTCGCGGGGCCGAAGCCGTCGCGGGCGTCGGGGTCGGAGGAGAAGCCCACGATGGTGGTGGTGCGGCCGTGGAAGTTCCCCTCGCAGACCACGATCTCGGCCTTGTCCCTGGGCACGCCCTTGACGCGGTAGCCCCACAGGCGCATGGCCTTGATCGCGGTCTCCACGGCCTCGGCGCCGGAGTTCATCGGGAGCGCCCGGTCGGTCCCGGTCAGGCCGCAGAGGCGCTTCAGGAAGGGCCCCAGGCGGTCGTTGTGGAACGCCCGGGAGGTGAGCGTCACGCGGCCGAGCTGGGCCTTCGCCGCGGCGATGAGGCGAGGATGCCCGTGGCCCTGGTTGAGCGCGGAGTAGGCGGACAGGAAGTCGAAGTAGCGCTTGCCCTCCGTGTCCCAGACGAAGACGCCCTTGGCGCGGGAGATCACCACCGGCAGCGGGTGGTAGTTGTGGGCTCCGTAGCGCTCGGCCAGGGCGATGGAGCGTCGGGTCTTGGCGTTCATCGCTTGGATTCTACCAAACGAGTCACGAGCGCAGGAGCGGCGCGCCGCTCGTCAGGCGCAGGCCGAAGCCGATCAGGAACAGCCCGGGCAGGAGCGCCGGCCAGGACGGGCCCGCGCCGCGGCGCAGGGCGGACGCGCAGACGGACTCCAGGACCATGAAGGCGGTCACGCCGATCACGAAGTCGATCATCGGGCCGCCGTGAAAGACCTTCGTCCGCGCCGAGCGCGCGCCCTGCAGGCCCAGGCCGCAGGCGGTCAGCGCGATGAAGTGCCCGTAGAAGAGCAGCCCCCAGACCCGCGCCGGCAGGCTCAAGGACGCCGGTCCCAGCGACGAGAGCCACACGAAGGCGACCGGGGCCAGGTGCAGGACCCCGAAGACGACGGTCAGGCGCCCGAGCGCGCGGCGCAGGGCCGCCTCAGGCGGCATCCGCGAGCGCTTCCCCCAGCGCGCCGACGATGCGGTCGGCGTCGGCCTCGGTGATGATCAGCGGCGGCTGGATGCGCACGGTGTTGCCCTCGAGCCCCCCCTTGCCGACCAGCACGCCCAGGTCCTTCATGCGCTCCACCACGGCCGCGGTCAGCTCCGGCGCGGGCTCCTTGGTCTTGGCGGACTTGACCAGCTCCACGCCGATCATCAGGCCTTTGCCGCGGACCTCGCCGACGCGCTCGTCCTTGATCTTCTTGAGCGCGCCGCTCAGACGCGCGCCGACCTTGGCCGCGTTGCCGGCCAGGCCCTCGTCCTCGACCACGTCCATGACCGCGGACGCCGCGGCCATCGCCATGCAGCCGCCGCCGTAGGTGTTGTAGTGGAGCAGGCCCTTCACGGAGGCCGCGATCTCGGGCGTGGTGATCACGGCGCCGATCGGGTAGCCGTTGCCCAAGCCCTTGGCCATCACGATGATGTCGGGCTTGGCGCCCCAGTGCTCGATGCCGAAATAGTGCTCGCCGGTGCGCGCGACGCCGGTCTGCACCTCGTCGCAGATGTACAGGCCGCCGTGCTTGCGCACGAGCTCCGAAGCCTCCCGGAAGTAGTCCGGCCCCGGGGTGATGATGCCGCCCACGCCCAGGATGGTCTCGGCGTAGAAGCCGGCGATCCTGCCGGAGGTGGCGGTCTTCAGCGTCTCGGCCAGTCCGTTGAGCGCGGCCCGCGTGGACTCCTCGGGGGTGCCGCCGCTGCGGTAGGCGTAGTCGGTCGGCGCGAAGGCCACGCCCGAAGGGTACGGCGCCATGTTGCGCCAGGTGTGCTGGCCGCTGACCGCCACCGTCATCAGCGTGCGCCCGTGATAGGAGCGCTGGACGGCGACGAACTCGTGGCGCTGGGTGTGGGTCTTGGCCAGGAACGCGGCCATCTCGTTGGCCTCGGAGCCGGAGTTGGTGAAGAACACGCAGTCCATGTCGGGGTTGACGGTCTTGGCCTTGTCGGCCAGGCGCTTGGCGAAATTCCCGGTGGACGGGTGCAGGTACAGCGGCGGCGCGTGCTGGAGGAGGTCGATCTGGTCCTTGAGCGCCTTGACGAAGCGCGGGTGCGAGTGGCCGATCTGGACGGTGGCCACGCCGGCGAAGCCGTCCAGGTACTCCTTGCCGTTCTCGTCGTAGAGGCGCTGCATGCGCCCTTCCACGATCTGGATGGGCCTGGCGAACATGGGACCGGGCAGGGGCAGGACGTGCTTGGCGCGCAGGGCCGCGGTCTCGGCGGCCGGGGGCCAGGCGGTCTTCTGGGCGGCGGGCGCGGCGTTCGGGGTCTTCATGAGGTCCTCCTCTTCCAGAGCTCGTCGAGCGTCAGGGCCAGGCAGAGTCCCGCGCCGGACAGCAGTCCGTCCAACAGGTTCACCGGCGACGGGATCAGCGAGAGCGGGTTCCAAGGGCTGCGCCCGTAGTCCGGGAAGAGCTTGAGCAGGCCGGCCAGCACCGCGTAGGCGGCCAGGGAGCCCAGCACCGCGGCGGCGGCGCCGCGCGGGCGGGTGGTGCGTCCGGCGAGGACGCCCAGTCCGGCGATGGTGGCCCAGATGGCGGCGGAGTAGACCAGGACGACGGCGATCTCCCATTGAGGCGTGGTGCCGCGCGCGCCCTGGGGCATGCCCCAGCCGGGGTAGCGGGTCAACGCCGCCAGCGGGAGGATCATTCCCAGGAACGGGCCGAGCAAGCCCAGCAGGGCGGTCGAGGCGCGGCGGCCGGCGGCGGCGCCGATGGCGGCGTAGAAGACGCCGGTGTAAAGGGCCACGTTGAAGAACTGCGGGCCGTACGGGCCCCTGAGCCAAGCCTCGGAGCCCAGTCGGTCGGCCAGCGTGGTCAGGATGTGCGCCAAGGCCGCGCCCAGGACGCCCGCCCCTCCCCCGCCGACGATGGCCGCGAACGGGGTCACTTCAGTAGATGTTGGACGAGCGGCGCGCGCCGGTGTAGTCCAGGAAGACGGTCTTCTGCTCGGTGAAGAAGCGCACGCCCTCCTCGGCCATCTCGCGCTCGCCCACGCCGGAGCCCTTGACCCCGCCGAACGGGACCGAGGCCTCGCCGCCGATGGTGGGGCTGTTCACGTGGACCATCCCGGTCTCGACGGCGTCGGTGAAGCGCATGGCCAGGGCCAGGTCCGCCGTGTAGAACGCGCAGGTCAGGCCGAAGGCGGTGTCGTTGGCCAGGCGCACGGCCTCGTCGAAGGTCTTGACACGGGTCACGGCCAGGACGGGCCCGAAGACCTCCTCGCGCCACAGGCGCATGTCCGGGGTCACGCCGTCGAAGACGGTGGGCTCGACGAACCAGCCGTGGGCCAGCGCGGGGTCCTTCGGGCGATTGCCGCCGCACAGGAGCTTGGCCCCGGCGGCCTTGGCGGCCGCGATGTGCTCGAGGTCGGTCTTCATCTGGCCCTCGTCCACGGCCGGGCCCAGGCCGACGCCGGGCTTGAGGCCGTCGCCGATCGTGATCTTGGCGGCCTCCTCCAGCAGGCGCGCGAGGAACTCGTCGGCGATGCGCTCGTCGAGGATCAGGCGCGAGGTGGCGGTGCAGCGCTGGCCGGTGGAGCCGAAGGCGCCCTTGAGGACGCCCGCGAGCGCCAGCTCCAGGTCCGCGTCGCCCCAGACCACGGCGGGGTTCTTGCCCCCCATCTCGCAGGTGACGCGGATGCCGCGCGCGCCGGCCAGGGTGTGCACGCGGCGGCCGACCTCGTTGGAGCCGGTGAAGGAGACGGCCTTCACCCGTTCGTCCTCGACCAGCACGTCGCCGATCTCGGAGCCGGCGCCGATGACCAGGTTCAAGACGCCCGGGGGCAGGCCGGCCTCGTTGAAGATCTTGACGATCTCGGCGGCCAGCGCGGGGACCAGCGAGGCGGGCTTGAAGACCACGCAGTTGCCGGCCACCAGGGCCGGGGCCAGCTTCCAGACCGGGATGGCCCACGGGAAGTTCCACGGGGTGATGACCGACACGACGCCCAGCGGCTGGCGCAGGGTGTAGAGGAGGTTCTGCGGGAGCTCGGAAGGGCGGGTCACGCCGCCCAGGCGCTGGCCCTCGCCGGCGAACCATTCCATGAGGGCCAGGCCCTTGTCCATCTCGCCCAGGGCTTCGGGGTAGATCTTGCCCTCCTCCAGGGTCATCAGGCGGGCCAGCTCCTCCTTGCGTCCGCGCGCGAGGGCGGCGGCCTTGGCGATCAGGCGGCCGCGCTCGGGGGCCGGGGTGGCGCGCCAGGCGGGGAAGGCGGCCTGCGCGGCCGCCAGGGCCTTGAGCGCGTCGGCGCGGTCGGCGCCGCGCGCGCGCGCCACGACCACGCGGGAATCCGCGGGGCTCACCGAGACGATCTCCCTCTTGCCGGAGCCTTGGATCCAGCGTCCGGCGATGAACTGCTGAAGGACGGCGGCGTCGGTCTTGGCGGCGGCGGCGGGCATGGTTCCTCCGAGGGTCTTCATGGGGATTGTATCAATTCCTCTCGACGGGGCGGACCCCGGCCGGGGCCTCGCGGACGAGGCGGATCAGCCGCGGGGCCAGCCCGCCGGTCTGGACCCGCAGGCGCAGGCGCGTGCCGGGCGCTCCGCTGAGCCGCTGCGCGGCCCGGACCAACGTCATCCGGGAGGCTTGGCGACCGTCGATGGACAGGACGCGGTCGCCGGCGCGAACCCCCGCGCGGTCGGCCGGGGCGCCGGGATATACGGCGGCGACGAGCAGGGCCCCGTCGCGGGCGGAGCCGAGCGCCAGGCCCGCCACGCCGGGAGTCCCCGCCGGATAGACGGGGCCGTGGGCCAGGCAGGCTCCCAGCAGCAGGGCCGGGAGCAGGGCGGCGGTCGCCGCGGCGGACCGCATCGCCCGCCTTACGCCGCCCGCGGCGCGCGCTTGAGAAAGCGGCCGTGCGTGGTCCGGCCGGTCCACCGGCCGCCCAGCACCTGGGCGGCGCCGCGCACGAACACGTCGCGGATGGCGCCCTTGACGGTCACGCCCTCGTAGGGATTGTAGTCGGCGGCGGAGTGGTGGTTCTGGCGGGTGAAGGTGTGGCGCTGGTTGGGGTCCAGAATCACGATGTCGGCGTCGGCGCCGGGGTTGAGGTGGCCTTTGCGCGGGTACAGGCCGAAGAGCTTGGCCGGGGCGGTGGCGGTGATCTCCACGAATCGGTTCTCGCTGATCACGCCGCGCTGGACGGCGTCCCACAGCAGCAGGAGGCGGTACTCGACGCCGGGGGCGCCGTTGGGGATCTGCGCGAAGGATTTCCGGCCCAGCTCCTTGCCGGGCTTGTTCTTGCCGGCCTTCATGCAGAACGAGCAGTGGTCGGTGGAGACGACCTGCAGGTCGTTGCGCTTGAGGCCCGCCCAGAGGCGCGCGGAGTTCCCCTCGGGCCGCAGCGGCGGCGACATCACGAACTTGGCCCCCTCGAAGCCGGGGCGCTTGTAATCCTCGTGGCTCAGGTACAGGTACTGCGGGCAGGTCTCGGCGTAGACCGGCAGGCCGCGCTCGCGCGCCGCGCGCACCTCGTCCATCGCGTCGCCGGCGGAGAGGTGGACGAAGTAGATGGGCACGCCGGCGACCTCGGCGAGCGCGATGGCGCGGTGCGTGGCCTCGGCCTCCAAAGTCATCGGGCGGGTCAGCGCGTGCCATTCCGGCGAGATCCTTCCGGCGGCCAAGGCCTTCTTCACCAGCACGTCGATCACGGAGCCGTTCTCGGCGTGCATGCAGACGGTGCCGCCGTTGTCCTTGGTGCGGGCGAGCGCGCGGTAGATGGTCGCGTCGTCCGACATGAAGATGCCGGGGTAGGCCATGAACAGCTTGAACGAGGTCACTCCCTCGTCCACCAGCTTGTCCATCTCGGCCTCCTGCTCCTCCGGGAAGTCCACGACGATCATGTGGAAGCCGTAGTCCACCGCGGTCTTGCCGTCGGCCTTGCGGTGCCACTCGTCGAGCGCGTGGCGGAAGGTCTTGCCGCGCTGCTGGATGGCGAAGTCAACGACCGTGGTCGTGCCGCCGAACACCGCGGCCGTCGAGCCGCTGGTGAAGTCGTCGATGGTGGTGGCGCCCATGAAGGGCATGTCGAAATGGGTGTGCGCGTCGATGCCGCCCGGGATCACGACCTTGCCCCGCGCGTCGACGAGCGTCTTGGCCTCGGCGTCGAGCTTGCCGACGGCGGCCACCTTGCCGTTGACGACGCCGAGGTCGGCGACGAAGGTGTCCGACGCGGAGACGACGGTCCCGCCTTTGACGATCAGGTCGTAACTCATGTGTTGTCCCCCCACTTCATGAAAACGCGGTACGCGGCGAAGGAGATGGCGAAGCTGATGAACCAGGCGTAGTGGTACAGCGAGACCCAGAACGGCGAGACGGCCGCCAGGCCGACGGCGCCCAGGAACCCCGGCAGGAGCGGCGCGCAGCCCAGGACCAGGGCGATCAGGGCGACGCCGTTGACGCCGCCGGCGTACCAGTAGGCGCCGCCCTTCTCATAGAGCTCGCGGACCTTGAGCTTGCCGCCGCGGATCAGGTAGTAGTCGGCGATCAGGATGCCGCCCACCGAGCCCAGGAGCGCCGAGTAGGCGACCAGCCACTTGAAGATGTAGCCGGACGGGTCGGCGATGAGCTTCCAGGGCTGGATCAGGATGCCGATCACGCCGGTGATGTAGCCGCCCATGCGGAAGTCGATCTTCTCCGGCCACAGGTGCGAGAAATCGTTGGCGGGGCCGACCACGTTGGCCGCGATGTTGGTCGCCAGGGTCGCGAGGACGATGGCGCCCAGGCCGACGGCGAGCGTCAGGGGGTTCATGAAGCGCGAGACGAGCTCGACCGGGTCCCAGATCGCGTGCCCGAAGATGACGACGGTGGCCGAGGTCACGGCCACGCCGATGAAGCTGTAGAGGCCCATCGTGAGCGGAAGGCCCAGGGCCTGGCCGAGCATCTGGTCCTTCTGCGAGTGCGCGTAGCGCGAGAAGTCCGGGATGTTCAGGGAGAGCGTGGCCCAGAAGCCGATCATCGCGGTCAAAGCCGGGAAAAAGAACTCCCAGAACTGGCCGGCCTTGGGCTGGCCCGGGGCGAAGGCCGACGGAGTGGAGAGCATGAGCCCGAAACCGCCCGCGTGGACATAGGCCCAGCCCAGGAGCGCCAGGCCCAGGCCGATCAGGATCGGGGCCTTGATGTTGAGCAGGACGCGGATGGACTCCACGCCCCTGTGGATCACGAACATGTTGATCGCCCAGAAGAACAGGAAGGAGACCCATTGCCCGGGGTTGAGCCCTCCCAAGACGGGCGCGGCGGACAGGAGGGCGGGATGGGAGAGGGCCGCCAGCTTGTAGATGGCCTCCCCCCCGATCCAGGTCTGGATGCCGAACCAGCCGCAGGCCACGAGCGCCCGCAGTACGGCCGGCACGTTGGCGCCCAGCACGCCGAAGGACGAGCGGCAGTACACCGGGTACGGGATGCCGTACTTGGTGCCGGCGTGGGCGTTGAGGATCATGGGCGCCAGCACGATGCAGTTGCCCAGGAAGATGGTCGCGACCGCCTCCCACCAGTTCATCCCCTGCGCGATCAAGGACGACGCCAGCATGTAGGTGGGGATGCAGGCGCTCATGCTGATCCAAAGGACCGCGTAGTCCTTGGCGGCCCAGGTGCGGTGGGCCTTGCCCACCGGAGCGATGTCCTTGTTCCAATACGGCGAGCGCGAGATCGGCTCCGCGTGCTCGTGGATCTCGGAGTCGAGCAGGAGGTCGAGCGCTTTGATCACGGCAGCTGCTGGACCAGCTCCCCGTAGGTCTCCGGGCGGCGGTCCCGGAAGAACTGCCAGACCTTGCGCACCTCCAGGATCTGATCGAAGTCCAGGTCGGCCGTCACCAGCTCGTCCTTGTCGTGCGAGCCCACCTTGATCATCTGGCCGCGCGGGTCGCAGAAGTAGGACTGCCCGTAGAACTCGCCGATCTTCCACGGGCCCTCGACGCCGACCCGGTTGGACGCCCCGACGAAGTACTGGTTGGCCACCGCGTGGGCGGGCTGCTCCAGCTTCCAGAGATACTGCGAGAGGCCCTTCACCGTGGCCGACGGGTTGAAGACGATCTCGGCGCCGTTGAGGCCCAGGATGCGCGCCCCGTCGGGGAAGTGGCGGTCGTAGCAGATGTAGACGCCGACCTTGGCGTAGCGCGTCTGAAAGACCGGGTAGCCGAGGTTGCCGGGCTTGAAGTAGAACTTCTCCCAGAAGCCGGGCGCGCAGTGCGGGATGTGGTTCTTGCGGTACTTGCCGACGATGGAGCCGTCGGCGTCGATCACCGCGGCCGTGTTGTAGTAGGTGCCGGTGGACGGCGTCTCGTAGATCGGGACCACCATCACCATCTTGTACTTCTTGGCCAGGCCCTGCATCAGCTTGACCGTCGGTCCGGGGATGGTCTCGGCCGTGTCGTACCACTTGGCGTCCTGCTCCGCGCAGAAATAGGGGCCGTAGAAGATCTCTTGAAGGCCCAGCATCTGCACGCCTTTCTTGCCCGCGTCGTGGATCATGGCGACGTGCTTGTCGATCATCTTCTCCTTGATCTGCTTCAAGGAGTACTTCGGCGTCTGCCACGGGCACGACGCCTGGATGAGTCCGCACTTGACGATCCGGGACATGGGGGCCTCCTGAGGGCTTAGGACTGGATTCGTTTGTTGAGCTGAGAGAGTCGTTCCATCACGGACGGCACGCCGAAGAAGCGCTTCTCGAAATGGAGGACGGCGGCGTCGTCGATCGGCAGGCGGAGCTGGTAGCGGTTCTCCTCCTCGTTGTGCTCGAACTGGGTGCCGTAGGTCTGCGGCAGGCCCATGGACATCAGGAAGCGGTCCAGGCTCGCGGCGCACAGCCAGCGCGCGGCGCGGTGGCCCTGGATGGAGGCCGTGGTGGACAGGCGGTGCGCGATCAGGAAGTCCTTGGGCTCGGCGCCGTGCAGGAAGACCACGGCCGCGCGGTACAGGTCGTTCTGCGTGTTGACCTCGCCGCGGCTCATCAGCTCCAGGAGCTCCTTGCGGCGGGCGAGGTCGCGGGTCTTGAGCGCCTCGACCTCCTTCGGGGACGAGTAGACCCGCTCGCGGTCCTTCTGGTCGGCCGCGTGCAGCTCCTCGACGCGCAGGTTGTCGGTTTCCGGGGGCATTCCTTAATGACTCTCGTACACCTTGGTGTAGCCCTTCATCCCGTTCTTCGCGTACTGCTCCCAGGTGAGAGGCTTGAGGCCCGTCTTGACCTCCGTCATCGTGATGCAGCCGTCGACCGGGCAGACCAGCGAGCACAGGTTGCAGCCCACGCAATCCGATTGGACCACGTGCGGCTTGCGGTTGCCCTTCTTGCGGTCGATCGCGATGCACTGGTGCGCGGTGTCGTTGCAGGCGATGAAGCAGACGTCGCAGCCGATGCACTTGTCCGGGTCGATCGACGCGACGGTCTTGTGGTGGAGATTCAGGTGCTTCCACTCCACCACGCTCGGCGCCGACGCCCCGACGAAGTCCGAGAGCCGCGCGTAGCCCTTGCGCTTCATCCAGCCGCGCAGTCCCGCCTCCAGGTCCTCGACGATGCGGTAGCCGTGGTGCATGACGGCTGTGCAGAGCTGGACCGAGGTCGCTCCCAGCAGCAGGAACTCGACCGCGTCCGACCAGGTGGAGATCCCCCCGATGCCGGAGATCGGCAGGCCCTTGGTCTCCGGATCGTTGGCGATTTGGGTCACCATGTTCAAGGCGATCGGCTTGACCGCCGGTCCGCAGTAGCCGCCGTGCGCGGCCTTGCCGCCGACGGCGAACTTGGGGACCAGCGTCTCCACGTCCACGCCCATCAGCGAGTTGATCGTGTTGATCAGGGAGACCCCGTCCGCGCCGCCGGCCTTGGCCGCGCGCGCCGGGAAGCGCACGTCGGCGATGTTCGGCGTCAGCTTGACCAGGACCGGGATCTTGGACTTCTCCTTCACGAACTCGGTCACCATCTTCACGTAGTCGGGCACCTGTCCGACCGCCGCGCCCATCCCGCGCTCGCTCATCCCGTGCGGGCAGCCGAAGTTCAGCTCCACCCCGTCGGCGCCCGCGTCCTGCACCTTCAGGACGATGTCGTGCCAGGACTTGCGCTCGCAGGGCACCATCAGGGACGCGATCACCGCGCGGTCGCCGAAGCGCTTTTTGACCTCGTACATCTCCTTGAGGTTGACCGACAGCGGCCGGTCCGTGATCAGCTCCACGTTGTTGAAGCCGGCCACCTTGGTCCCGCCCAGGTCCATGGCCCCGTAGCGCGAGGTCACGTTGATCACCGGAGGGTCCTCGCCCAGCGTCTTCCAGACCGCCCCGCCCCAGCCGTACTCGAAGGCGCGCATGATCTGCGCCCCGGAGTTGGTCGGCGGCGCCGAGGCCAGCCAGAAAGGGTTCGGGGACTTGATCCCCGCGCAGTCGGTCGAGAGGTCGGGCTTGGTCTTCTTCTTCATCGGGCCCCCGTGCGCTCCTGGACGGGCGCCACCACGCGCCCGTCGATGGTGGACACCCAGTAGGCGTCCTCGGGGCCGGGACGGGCGCCGGGGACCAGCGCGAGGTGGATGCCCCAGGCCGCGCGCTTGCCGTCGGCCGCCGCGTTGACGACCTCCTTGCCCCCGTTGACCGCGTCGCCGCCCGCGAACACCTTCGGCGCGGAGGTCCTCAGCGTCCTCGGGTCCACGCGGATCGTCCCGTCCGGGTTCGTCGCGGCGCCGAACAGCGCCGGCAGGGAGCGGTCCTTCTCCTGGCCGATGGCCTTGATCACCCGGTCGCAGGGCACCGTGAAGGTCGCGCGCTCCTCCACCAGCTTGCCGCGCGCGGTCCTGGTGCGCGCGAACTCCACGCCCTCCACCTTGCCGCGGCCCAGGATGCGCTTGGGCGCCGCGTTCAGCAGGACGCGCGCCCCGTCGGCGCGGGCCAGCGCCACCTCGAAATCGTAGGCAGACATCGCGTCGGGCCCGCGCCGGTAGGCCAGCGTCACCGCCTGCGCGCCGGCGCGGCGCGACTGGGTGGCGGCGTCCACGGCCGTGTTGCCCCCGCCGATGACCACGGTGGCGGTGCTGGAGCCGATCCAGCTGGCGTCGCGGGCCTTGACCCGCTCGATGAAGGACAAGGCGTCGAGCACCCCGGGCAGGTCCTCGCCGGGGATCCCGAGGGCGCGCGTCTTGGCCAGGCCCGCCCCGAGGAACACCGCGTCGAAGTCCCGCAGGAGCTTGGCGGCGAGCGTCTCGTCCACCTCGACGCCGGTCTTGACCGACGCCCCCAGCGTGAAGAGGAGCTTGAGCTCCTCCAGCGAGGTGCGCCGGTCCATCTTGTACTCGGCCACCCCGAAGGTGTTCAGGCCCCCCGGGAGGGGCCGCCGGTCGAAGATCGTCGTCGCGTAGCCCAGGCGGCGCAGATAAGCCGCGCAGGCGACCCCGGCCGGCCCCGCGCCGACCACCGCGACGCGCTTGCCGCTGTCCGGGCCGGCCTCGAAGGGCAGCTCTCCGCGGGCGTGGACCGCGTCCGTCCCGAAGCGCTGCAGCCGGGCGATCTGGATCGGCTTCTCCTGCCAGTCGTGGTAGACGCAGGCCCCCTCGCAGAGGACCTCCACCGGGCAGACCCGCGCGCACGAGTGGCCCAGCGCGTTGGCCTCCAGGACGGTCTCCCCCGAGCCCAGCGGGTCCGCCGCGGCGATCTGGCGGATGAAGCGCGGGATGTCGATGTGCGTGGGGCAGGCCGTCACGCAGGGGGCGTCGTAGCAGTACAGGCAGCGCGAGGCCTCGACGCGGGCCTCCTCGCGGCGCAGGGGTCCCTTGAGCTCCGCGAAGTTGTCGCGCCAGACGCGTTCGTTCCGGGAGGGCATTGGAACGATTGTAACCTATTTGACGATGTGCACGCGCCCGATGGACGGCTGGGGCGTCAGCGCGCGCGACAGCGCGGCCACGCCCTCGCGGACGTAGAGCGAGGAGACCAGCACCACCCCGGAGAGCAGGATGCCGACCGCCACGTTCCCTTTCTGCAGCTCCTTGCCGGCCTGCATCTCGCTGGTCAGCCGCCCGAACATGCGCAGGGTCACCGAGATCGAGATCACCGCCAGCGTCATGGACACCGTCAGGTGGGCGAGGATCAGCAGGAAGATCTGCCCCAGGGTCTCGTTCTCCGCGGACGGGGCCAGCATGTGCATGCGGAACATCTGCACCGAGGAGTCGGTCCCGGCCATCAGGATGTACGAGGCGCTGACCAGGATCGTGGCCACCAGGATCCCGGTGGCCGTGTTGCCCTTCTTGATCTCGGCTCCCATGTCGAAGTCCGGGTTGGCCTTGACGAAGACGCGGTAGGTCAGCGCGATCACGAGCGCGGACATGAGCACCATCAGAAGGAAGTCGAACAGGCTGACGATCACGCGGGTGGCGAACATGAGTCCTCCTAGAAGAACGGATAGATGCGGTAGCCGTCGCTGCCGTTGAGCTGGGCGACCGTCTCGTCGGCCACGCGGCCGGGCGGCAGCCACGCCGGGCCCGCCGGCTCGAGCAGCACGTACTGCAGGCCCTTGTACTCCACGTACATGTCCCCCTTGTCGGGGATCTGAAGGACCGCCATCAGGTAATGACCGGGCACCGAGATGCCGACCATGCGCATCTGGGCCCAGTTGGAGAGCAGCGACGCGGTCAGCGCCGTCTTCGTGTCGCAGTCCCCCCAGCCGAGGACCACGGTGGCCAGCGGCGGCAGGATCCCGCCGGTGTGCTTGTCCTTGTAGACCGCCTGCGGCTGGCGGTAGACGACCGCGGTCTGCACGTAGGAGAGCACCGAGCCGATGATGTCCATCGAGCGGTAGCCGCGGCTGGTGGCGATGCGGTCGAAAGTCTCGGCCAGCGGCTGGAGCAGGGGGCCGTTGCGGCGCACGACGGCCGGCATGTCCACGCGCGTGGTGTTGTCGTTCTCCAGCACGAAGCCGCGCGATTCCAGGTAGTCGCGCTCCTTCTTCCGGTACTGGGCCTCGATCGCGGCGGCGGCGGCGTTCACGAAGGCCTGGTCCTTGCCGTCCTTGACCGCCTGACGGTAGGAGTCCCGCGTCGCCCGGTCGCGCCACTCCTGCAGGGCCTTGATGTCCTCGGTCCGGTAGCCGTACTCGGAATTGTAGCGCCGGAAGTAGGCGTCGGAGACGCGGTAGACGACGTCGAGGCGGTCCTGGCGGAAGTTCGTGAAGCCGTACTCGGCGACGCGGTCGGCGCCGACACGGCGCAGGCGCTGGAACGAGCCCCCGTCCGCGCCGTCCCCGCCGGAGGACTGGGCGGCGAGGCGCTGCCCGTCCACCGGGCGCACCACGAGCTTGGCGCTCCACTGCGCGCCCAGGCGGAGGGACGCCGAGAGGGAGGCCGCCAGGGCGGCGTACGCCCAGCGAGGGGTTCGGCGCCAAGCCACGGCCGGAGTGTAGCATTTCCCCTTGCGCGCCCATGCCCCCCCTGCTATCCTCCGCGGGATGGCGGACGACCCCCTCGTCGGACGGACGCTGGGCCCCTGCCTGCTGGAGAGCCTCGTGGGGGCCGGCGGCATGGGCCGCGTCTATCGCGCGCGCCACCTGGCCTTGGACCGAGTCGTCGCCGTCAAGCTCGTGGACCGCGCTCTGCCCGGCGGGCCGGGCGCGCGAGAGACCGTCCTGGCCGAGGCCCGCGCCGCCGCCAAGCTGGACGACCCGCGCGTGGTCGCGGTCTACGACGCCGGCGAGGACCAGGGCACCGCCTATCTGGTCATGCAGTGGGTCGAGGGCGAGGACCTGCAGGCGCGCGTGACCCGCGCCGGGCCCCTGGCTCCCGCGGAGGCCCTGCGCGTGGTGCGGGAGGTGGCCGGCGCCCTGCGCGCGGCGCACGCCGCGGGCCTCGTCCACCGCGACGTGAAGCCCGCCAACATCCTCCTCGACCCGCACGGCGCCGTGAAGCTGACCGACTTCGGCCTGGCGGGCGCGGCGGGAGCCGGCCCCGCCGAGGCGACCACCGCCGGTAGCTTCCACTTCATGGCCCCCGAGCAGGGCTACGGGGCCCCGGCCGAGCCGCGCAGCGACCTGTACGCGCTGGGCGCCACCTGGTACTTCGCGCTCACCGGGCGTCCGCCGTTCCCCGGTTCCGCCGCCGACGCGATGCTGCGCCACCGCGACGAGTCCCCGCCCGACGCGCGCTCCCTGCGCCCGGAGGTCACCGCGCGCGCGGCCGCGCTGATCGGACGCCTGCTCGCCAAGGCGGCGGAGGATCGGCCCGACGACGCCGCCCTGCGGCGCGAACTCGAGGCTCCCGACCTGCTCCTGGACGTGGACGCCAGCGGCTCTCCGTTCCGTCTGGTGGCGCCCCGGCACGAGGAGTCCGCGCCGCCGCTGGCGCGCCCCGCCGCCGCCTTGCGCGGCCTGCCGCCTCCGCCCCCCCCGCCGCCGCCCTCGCCGTTGGGCTCGCGGACCGCCTTCTATCTCCTCGGAGGGGCGATGGGCGCGGCGTTCGGCGCCTGGCCGTGGCGCTGGGCCGTGACCGAGGATTGGCTGGCCGCGACGGTGTTCCTGGCCGCGTTCCCGGCCCTGCTGACCCTGGGCGACCGGCGCGCGCCGTGGCGCCGGGCGGCGGCCCCGGCCTTCATCCTTGGATCGGCCGGCTGCTTCGCGCGCTGGGTCGGGACGGGCGCCGGGATCCCGCGGCTGGAGACCCTGATCGCGGCGGGCCTGGGAGCGGGGTCGGCCGCCGGGGCCGTGTACATGGGGCTGTGGGGCGTCGACGCGGAGGAGGCCGTCTGGGCCCGGGTCCTGGCCCCGCTGGGCGGACTCCTGCTGGGGGCCGCGGCGCTGACCTGGTCCGCGCCGGACGGCTCGGACTGGGGCGCGACGCTGGCTGCCGGCGGCTGGCGCGCGTGGTCGCGCTGGATTGCGGCGGGCGGCCCGGCGCGGTGGGGCGTTCTGCTCGCGCTGACGGCGGCGGCCGCGGCGGCGCGGCGCGTGAAATCCGTCGGGTCTCGCCCCGAGGACGGGCGGCGCCTGAACTGGAACCGCTAGCCGTCCTAGCGCCCGGCGAAGAACAGCGCGGCGCCCAGGGCGCACAACGCCAGTCCGGCGATCAGCAGCGGCGCGGCGAGCGCGCCCGCGCAGAGAACGCCGGCCAGGGCCAAGCCCAGTCCCCCCGCCGCGAGG
>JAJXTZ010000173.1 GCA_021783355.1 bacterium
CGTCCGCCGGCGGCGGAGGGAGGCGCGGCGGACCGTGCGGCGGACCGTGCCGCGGACCGTGCGGCGGAACGCGCGGGGATAGCGCCGGCGCACGCGCGTCTCGATCGTCGACCAGGTGACCGGGGCCGCGCGCAGGCGCGGATGCGCGGCGCCGTAGGCCTGCAGCGGGCGGACGACGGTGGTGACGCCGGCGAGGTAAGTCCCGGTCTGGGCGGAACGGGGGGCGTAGGCGCCGGGCGGGGCCATGAACACGATCTGCTTCCGACGGGCGACGTACTCGCGCGCGAAGAAGAAGTCCACGTCGTCCGTCACGGCGGGCGGCGGCGCCTCGGCGGCGACCTCGGGCGCTCCGGCCGCGGCGGGCTCCACCGGGCGGCCGACGCGCAGCCGGCGAGGACGGCCAGGAGCAGGGAGAGGGGAACGGCGCGTCCCGGCGCGGCGAGGGTCTTTCTCGTGTCGGTTCGTTCGAATCGGACGTTCCGGCCTCAGCCGAGCAAAACCGGCGGCGCGCCGGGAGGGGTAAAAAAATCGCGGGCTCGGGAGAGCCCGCGACTCGCAAAACGGTGGTAGCGATAGGATTCGAACCTATGTAGGCTATTGCCGCCGGTTTTACAGACCGGTGCTTTTGACCGCTCAGCCACGCTACCGACGGGAGATTAAACCATATGCCCGCCCGCGCCGCAAGGCGCGGGGTCAGCAGCGCCAGGAGATCACCCGCCAGCCCGGGGAGCGCACGGTCTCCAGGAACTGGGCGAGGAACTCCTCGGCGTCGGACAGGGGCATCCGCTCGGCGAGGCACTCGATCTCCAGCTCCTCCGCGAGGGCCCAGTGCAGGACCGGCTGCGGGCGGGCGCGCAGGCGCAGGCGGAAGAGGCCCGGCGGGTCGGCGCAGAGGGCGACCAGGCTCTCGCGGCGCGGGCGGTTGACGACCTCGTAGATGTTGGTGGTCGCCATGAGGTCCCCGTCCTCACTCCCTCCACGCGCGCAGAATCCAGCCGTTCCTCTGAGGGGTGCGCAGGAAGAGGCCGACGAAGCGCTCGGCGTCGAGCGCGCCCAGGCTCTCGGCCAGCGCCACGAACTCCAGCGCGTCGGCCGGGTCCCAGTGCGCGATCGCGGCCGGCGGCGAGGAGCGCAGGCGCAGGCGCAGGGCGGTCAGGCCTGCGGCGGTCACCGCGATCATGCTCTCGCGCAGCCGCGCGTTGACCACCTCGAAGATGTCGGCGCGCTTGCGGACCGAGGCCAAGGGCACGGGCGTCATGCCCCCAGTGTGACCCCGCGGGCGCCGCGGCGCCACTCGCGGGGCCGGATTTTACCCCGAATTTAATCGAAGTCAGCTTACGATTCTTCCCCGGGCAGGGGCGGCGCTGGGGGGATTTTTTATATCATCGCGCCATGACCGAGCCCGACCTCGACACGCCGCCGATCCGGTCCACGGCGGACCGGGACTCCTCCGAGTACCAGGCCAACGCCGCGCACCACCGCGCCCTCCTCGACGAGCTGGAGGCGCGCCTGGCGCGCGTGCGCGAGGGCGGCCCGAAGAAGTCCGTGGAGCTGCACCGCTCGCGGGGCAAGCTGACCGCGCGCGAGCGTGTGGAGCGCCTGACGGACCCGGGCTCCGATTTCCTGGAGCTCTCCGCGCTGGCGGCGGACGGGATGTACGGCGACGAGGTCCCCGCGGCGGGCGTGATCGCGGGCCTGGGCGTCGTCTCCGGGCGCCTGTGCGTGATCGTGGCCAACGACGCGACGGTGAAGGGCGGCACCTACTACGCGGAGACCATCAAGAAGCACCTGCGCGCGCAGGAGATCGCGCTGGAGAACCGCCTGCCCTGCGTGTACCTGGTGGACTCCGGCGGGGTCTTCCTGCCCAAGCAGGCGGAGGTCTTCCCGGACAAGGAGCACTTCGGGCGCATCTTCTACAATCAGGCCGTGATGTCGGCGCGCGAGATCCCGCAGATCGCGGTGGTGATGGGGATGTGCACCGCGGGCGGCGCGTACGTGCCGGCGATGGCCGACGAGTGCGTGATCGTGCGCGGCCAAGGCACGATCTACCTGGGCGGCCCGCCCCTGGTCAAGGCCGCGACCGGGGAGGAGTCCACCGCCGAGGAGCTGGGCGGCGGCGACATGCACAGCCGGACCTCCGGCGTCACCGACCACCTGGCCGAGGACGACGAGGACGCGCTGCGCATCGCGCGCGCGATCGCGGCCAACCTCAACGCGCCCGCGCTGGACCTGGGCGAGGGCGAGGCCCCGCTCTACCCCGCCGACGAGCTCTACGGCGTGGTCCACCGCGACCTGCGCCGCCCCTGCGACCCGCGCGAGGTGATCGCGCGCCTCGTGGACGGGTCGCGCTTCCACGAGTTCAAGGCCCTGTACGGGACCACGCTGGTCTGCGGCTTCGCGCGCCTGCATGGGCGGCCGATCGGAGTCCTGGCCAACCGCGGCATCCTGTTCCCGGAGTCGGCGCTCAAGGGGGCGCACTTCGTGGAGCTCTGCGACCAGCGCGGGATCCCGCTCCTGTTCCTCCAGAACATCACCGGCTTCATGGTGGGCAAGGACTTCGAGCAGGCCGGGATCATCAAGCACGGCGCCAAGCTGGTCCAGGCCGTGTCCACGGCGCGCGTGCCGAAGGTGACGGTGATCGTGGGCTCCTCCAACGGCGCCGGCAACTACGCGATGTGCGGCCGCGCGTACGGCGCGCGCTTCCTGTTCACCTGGCCCAACGCCCGGATCTCGGTGATGGGCGCCGAGCAGGCCGCCACGGTGCTGACCATCGTCAAGCGCGAGCAGCTCAAGCGCCGCGGGCAGGAGCTCTCCGAGGCCGACGCCGAGGCCATCGCCGCGCCCATCCGCGCCCAGTACGAGGCCGAGGGCAGCCCGTACTACGGCTCCGCGCGGCTCTGGGACGACGGGGTGATCGCCCCGGCCGACACGCGCCGGGTGCTGGCGCTGGCCTTCGCGGCCGCCGCGCACGCGCCGCAGGAGCCGGTGCGCCGCCCCGTGTTCCGGATGTGAGCATGAACCGCGAATTCCTCCGCGTGGAGACGGGCCCGGTGGCGCGCGTGACCCTCAATCGCCCGCAGGCGCGCAACGCCATGGGGGCCGCGAGCCTCGAAGAGATCGCGGCCGCGTTCCGCGCGCTCGCCCAGGACCCGGCCCTGCGCTGCGTGATCGTGACCGGCGAGGGCAAGGACTTCTGCGCGGGCGCGGACATCGAGTGGATGCGCGCCGGCGGGCGGATGGCGCCGGAGGAGGGCAAGCGCGACGCGCGCCGCTTCGCCGACATGCTCTTCGCGGTGGACGAGTGCCCGGTCCCGGTGATCGTGGCCGCGCACGGGGCGGTGTTCGGCGGGGGCCTGGGCCTCCTGGCCGCGGGCGACGTCGGCCTGCTGGCCGAGGGCTCCAAGCTCTGCTTCTCCGAGGTCCGGCTGGGCATCATGCCGGCCGTGATCTCGGGCTGGGTCCTGCCCAAGATCGGCGCCGCCAACGCGCGGCGCTGGTACCTGACCGCCGAGGTCTTCGGCGCGCGCGAGGCCGTCGCGATGGGCCTGGCTCACGAGGCCGTCCCCGCGTCCGAGCTCTCCGCCCGCGCCGAGGCCGTGGCCGCCGCCGTCCTTAAGAACGGCCCCGAGGCCGTGCGCACCGCCAAGGCGATGATCCCCAGGATCGCGCGCGCGAGCCTGGGCGAGCGCGTGGACCTGACCGTGGACGAGCTGGTGCGCCTGCGCTCCGGTCCCGAGGGCCAGGAGGGGCTGTCCGCGTTCCTGGAGAAGCGCCCGGCGTCCTGGGTCCCGAAGCCGTGACGCGCCCCGCCCTGCGCCTGGTGGAGGTGGGGCCGCGCGACGGCCTACAGACCGCGGGCGCGAAGGTCCCGACGGAGGCCAAGGTGGCCTTCGTGGACGCCCTGTCCTTGTCCGGCCTCGGGGAGATCGAGACCGGGGCCTTCGTCAGCCCCAAGGCCGTGCCCGAGATGGCCGACTCCGCCGAGGTCTTCGCGCGCATCGCACGCGCGCCGGGCGTCCTTTACTCCGCGCTGGTCCCCAACGAGAAGGGCCTGGAGGCCGCGCTGAAGGCGAAGGCCGGGAAGATCGCCGTTTTCACCGCGGCTTCGGAGACCTTCAACAAGAAGAACATCAACGCGTCGATCGCGGAGTCCATCGCGCGCTTCGCCCCGGTGGTCCCGGCGGCCAAGACCGCGGGCCTGCCGGTGCGCGCCTACATCTCGACCGCGTTCTTCTGCCCGTATGAGGGGAAGGTCGCGCCCGAAGCCGTCGTGGAGGTCGTCAAGCGCCTGGAGCCGATGTCCGTCGACGAATATTCCATCGGCGACACCATCGGCCGCGCCGCCCCGGACGATGCGCGGCGCCTGCTCGACGCTTTGCTCAAGGCCGTGCCTTCCGAACGGATTTTTTTGCATTTCCACGACACCTACGGCATGGCCGTCGCCAACGCGCTGGCCGCGTGGCAGGAGTTCGGCGTCTCCGGCTTCGACGCGTCCACCGGCGGCGTCGGCGGCTGCCCGTACGCGCCGGGCGCCTCCGGCAACGTCGCGATGGAGGACCTGGTCTTCGCCTTCCAGGCGTCGGGAGGCAAGACCGGCGTGGACCTCAAGGCCCTGCAGGCCGCGGCCGCGGGCCTGGCCGCGTCGCTGGGGCGACCGCTGCCGTCCAGATTAAGTAGAATACGCCTGTAGGTCCCGCCATTCCACGCGCCCGTAGTGAAATGGATATCACGACAGCCTCCGAAGCTGTAAGTGCAGGTTCGATTCCTGCCGGGCGCACCACTTTCCCGTCGTAGCGGCCCTCAACGGCCGAGCAGCTCGTCGATCTTGCGGCGCATGGCCTCGAGGTCCATGGGCTTGGAGAAGAAGGCGCTGGCGCCGCCGTCCAGGCATTCCAGGCGGTCCACGATGGACTGGCGCGCCGAGCAGACCACGATGGGCAGGTGCTTGAGGTCCACGTGGCCGCGCAGGTCGTGGATCAGCTCCAGGCCCGGGCGGCCGGTCAGCATCAGGTCCACCACCACCAATTGAGGACGCGCGGAGAGCGCGGTCCGCAGGCCGTCGTCGGCGGACTCGGCGACGACGACCTCGTAGCCCCCTTTCTTCTCCAGGAACTGCTTGAGCAGGTCGCGGATCCCGGGATCGTCGTCGACGACGAGGAGCTTGGTCTTGTTCGACATGGCATCAGAAGGTGGCATAATATGCCAATTATTACAAGCGGGCGTCGGTCACAGGCCCAGCAGGCGTTTGAGCCAGGGCTTGGCGGGGGCGGCGGGCGGCGACGGGGCCTGCGGCGGAGCCGGGACCTCGTCCGGGGCGGGCGCGGGCCGGGGGGCGGCGGGCTTCAGGGTGACGGGCGGCTCGCGACGGGGCGCTGGCGCGGCCGCGGGCGCGGCGCGAGTCCGGG
>JAJXTZ010000174.1 GCA_021783355.1 bacterium
ATTGACGATTATCAAGGGGCGCAGTCTCATCCGTCATCGCGCGCAGGCGCCGGGTCGTGGCACACTATGCCGCATGAAGACCGACCTCGCCGCCCCGAACGCACGCGCCGCCGCGGCGAACCGCGGGACGATCGGTCTGGCAATTCCGTTGCTGAGGAACATTGTCGGAGGAAACCCGAACATGAACCACGACAAGACGCGATTCGCGGCGGCCGCGGCCGGAGCCCTGCTCCTGCTGGCGCCCCTGGCCTGGGGCCAGATCACGCTGAAACCGGCCGGCTCCCTGTACATCGACGGCGACTCGACGCTGCACACCTTCCAGAGCACGGCCACCGAGGTCACGGTCGACTTCGACCTGGCCGAGGGCGCGGGCGCGCTGCCCGCCGCCGTCAAGGACGGCAAGGTGAAGGGCATGAAGGTGGTCATCCCCGTCGCCGGCATGCGCTCCGGCGAGAAGGGATTGGACAAGAACCTGCGCAAGACCCTGAAGGCGGACGCCAATCCCGACATCGTCTACGTCCTCGGCCGCTACGACCTGGTCAAGGGCGCGGCCGACGGCGAGCTGCTCGCCAAGACGACCGGGGACCTGACGATCTCGGGCAAGACGAAGCCCGTCACGATGGACGTGGCGTTCCGGTTCGGCCCCAAGGGCGTCGAGATGCAGGGCAGCTACAAGCTTCTGATGTCGGATTACGGGGTCACCCCTCCCACCCTGATGTTCGGGGCGATCAAGGTGCGCGATCCCGTCGTGGTCCGGTTCGATCTGCTGCTGAACGCGGACGAGCACAACGCAAAGAGCAACTGACAACAAAGGAGAGAGTAAAATGAAAAAGTCATTGAGCCTGTTGGCCGCCGCGGCCTTGCTCGGGACCCTGGTCCCCGCTGCGCTCGCGCAAGCGGTCGACCCCGGAGTCCCGGTCGGCAACGACAGCAACCTGTCGCTGAACGTCTACGGCCGCGGCCAGCTGTTCTCGGTTCTTCAGAACGTGCCGGACCCGCGCCGCGACAACAACCGCGCCTACATGTTCCTCAAGGAGTCGCGCCTCGGCGTGAAGGGCGACTACGACGGGACGTTCAAGTACGACCTTCAGCTGGCCTTCGGCGGCGAGGACGCCAACGGCTCGAACACCGACATGTCCCTGCTGGACTTCGCGGCCGACGTGCCGATCAAGCCCCTGGGCGAGAACACGGTCTTCAAGTTCGGCCAGTTCCGCGTGCCGTTCGGCCGCGAGGGCCTGACCGACCGCGGCTACATGGACTTCGGCGAGCGCTCCGTCGCGAACCTGCCCGTCTATCAGGGCCGCGACTACGGCATGGCGATCATGGCCACGCACGGCGTCTGGACCGGCACGCTCGGCACCTGGTCGGGCGGCGGGCGCAACGTCCCGCAGCGCTTCCTGCCTGAGCGCCTCGGCGTCCCGGAGCTCGTCGCGCGCTTCGGCTACAACGACGGCGTGGACGAGGACATCTACCACGTCAAGGGCGTGGACCTGGGCGTCAACCGGACGGAGAAGGCCGCCTACATCAGCGCCCTGTTCACGCATGACACGCAGATCGGCCACAGCACGGCGCTGGGCGTGCATACGATCGATACGAACCTGATGCTCGACGCCAATTACAACCCATACCTGAAGAACGGCGGTCCCAACGGCGGCGTGGGCAACTACGCGCTGAACTCGGTCGGCAGCGCCGACACGATGCAGCGCGGCGACTACTGGGCGCTGGGCACCGACGCCGCGATCCGGCATCCGCTCGGCAACGGCCAGGCGGTCGCGGCCGAGTTCGAGGCGAACTGGACGGGCTTCCAGAATCGCTTCGGCGTTCTGCACATGGCCTCCGGCCGCGTGCAGGGCGAGTACGAGGTGGGTCCGTTCGGCATCGGCCTGCGCTACGCGCTGCTGTCCATGGACAAGAAGTCCGGCTACCTGACGGCGGCGGCGTCCCCGGCCAAGGGCGCGACCAACACCAACGGGAACATGGCCAAGCCCATCCAGGAGATCACCCCGGCGCTCGCCTGGCACGTCAAGGGTCACAACCTGAAGGTCGTGGCGGATCTGCCGATCTACCCGAACTGCCCGACCTTCTACGACCCGAACCTCGGCGTCTACGCCTTCCCGGACCCGACCGCCGTCGACGAGGTCACCGTGTCCGGCGGCAGCACGCAGCGCCACACGGTCACCGAGGCGCGGCTGCTGATCCAGTTCATGTTCTAAAACGCCATGAAAGCCCTGAGACGCGGCGCGGTCCTGCTCGCACTGGTCTGCGCCGCGTCCTGGGCCGACGCGGCGGGCCTGGACGTCCGCCTGTCGCGCGGCAAGGACAAGAGCTACGACGTGGAGGGGGCCTTCCTCGTGAAGGCCCCCTCTTCCGTCGTCTGGGAGGTGCTGACCGACTACGAGCACATCCCGGACTTCGTCGATTCGATGCGCCGCAGCCGCGTGCTGGACGGACGCCCGGACGGCTCGGCGCTCGTCGAGCAGGAGGCCGTCGGCGGGGTCTTCCTGTTCTCGCGCGCGGTGAAGGTCCTGCTGCAGGTCACGCGCGCGACGGACCACCTGACTTTTCGCGACGTGGACGGCGCGGACTTCCGCAGCTATTCCGGCTCCTGGGAGACGCGCCAGACCCCGGACGGCGTCCAGGTCGTCTACCGCCTGCGCGCCCGGCCGCGCTTCTTCGCCCCTTCCTTCCTGATGCGCTCCGGCATGGACCGCGGCGCGCGCGAGCTCCTGGCCCAGGTCCGCGACGAGATCCTGCGCCGGACCCCCGTCCTCTCCGCCCGCCGCTGAGCGGCCGTCCCGGCCTTGATTCCCGACGGAGGGCTGGTATACTCATGGGAGGAAAGGCCATGACCCGGAAAACCGTCCGCCGCCTGCGCGCGCTCGCCGCCGCC
This sequence comes from bacterium, assembly GCA_021783355.1. Taxonomy (GTDB): domain Bacteria; phylum Elusimicrobiota; class Elusimicrobia; order UBA1565; family UBA9628; genus GWA2-66-18. The sequence continues at coordinate 2,891 of JAJXTZ010000174.1, forward strand.
GCCGTCCTGGCGGCCCCCGCGCTGCCGCCGGCCTTCGCCGCGGACCCGGCGGTCCGCCTGCGCCTCGTCCAGGAGGCGCCCAAGGAGTACGCGGTCGAAGGGTCCTTCACCGTCCCCTCCTCCTCGTGCGCGGTCTGGGGCGTCCTGACCGACTACGACAACATCTCGGACTTCGTTCCTTCGATGCGCCACAGCCGCGTGGTGGGCCGGGCCGCGGACGGCGCCCTCCTCGTCGACCAGGAGGCCGTCGGCGGCGCGTTCTTCCTCCATCGCGCGGTCCGCGTGAGGCTGGAGGTCCGCCAGACCCCCGCCGAGCTGAGCTTCCGGGACGTCAGCGGCCGGGATTTCCGCCTATACGCGGGGGACTGGACCGCGCGGGAGACCCCGCTGGGCACCGTGGTGACCTACCGCCTGCATGCCGAGCCGGACTTCGTCGCGCCGGGATTCTTCGTGCGCCGCGGCCTGACCCGCGGCGCGCGCGACCTGCTCGGCCGGGTGCGCGACGAGATCCTGCGGCGGACGCCCCGCTACGCGGCGGTGCGGCAGTAGCGCCGCGGGGCGCGCCTACTTCTCGCCCGGGGCGGGGTACAGCGAGAAGGAGAAGGACATCGCCGCCACGGGCGGCGCCGCGTCGCCCGCCGCGCCGCCGAGCGTCGCGTCGCGGACCGCCAGCTCGGCCGGGCGCGCGGCCGCCGTCAGCCTGGAAAGCTCCCGCCGCGCCGCCGCGACGCCCGCGGGCGGCCGTCCCGCGCTCCAGAGGGTCTCGTTGAGCGCGGTCTTGGCCGCCTCGTAGTCGGCCGACGAGCGCACGCAGCGGAAGTCCCGGACCCGCCCGAGTCCGCCGTCGCCCGGGCCGCGCAGTTGGGAGGCGTGGAGGACCAGGGCGTTCGGGCCCCGGAACGGCGGGGTGACCATCGCGCAGTAGTCGCGGCCGTCCGCGTCCTTGACCGAGATCGTCCAGCCGTCGGGGATGGGATCCAGGCGGAAGACGAGCCCGCCGTCCAGAGGCGCCGCGAAGGCCTTGCCGCCCGCGACCGTCCCGGAGACCGAGGCCGCCGCCGCGCGGAGCAGTCCCACCAGGCTGGCCCCGCGGAACGCGCCGTCCGCGCCGAAATCGTAGGCGACGAAGGCGGTGGCCAGGTCCGCGCAGGCATGGCAGGTCCGCACCGGGAAGGCGAAGACGACCCGGTCCCCTCCGTCGTGCTCCTTGACTCCGGGATTTCCCGGGTCCGTCGCCCAGATCGAGGCCTGCGGCTGCTCGCGCCGCACGGGAGCCATCCGCGGGTCGGCGTCCAGCGGGGCGATCAGCCCGGGAGACGAGACGTCCACGGGGGCGGTGCTCGCGCTGACGAGCAGGACTCCGTCGTTGGCGTTGGCCCGGAACGGATAGCGCACGTGCGCGACGTCCACGCGGCCGCGCTCCTGGAAGCGCTTGAGGTAGCCGGCGCCGTCCAGACCCGCGGAGAACGCCAGCGCCGCGCTCGAGGCGCCGCCCGCGCGCATGGCGTCATGCAGGCAGGAGCGCGCGTCCGCGCCGGGGCGGGAGGCGCAAGCGCGCATCGCCGCGACGGCGGCCGGTGACGGCGACCACTCCGCGTCCGGGCCGGTCCCGGCCGAGGCCAGGGACGCGAGGAGCAGGAGCGCGGCCGGGAGGGCGGGCTTCATGCCGACATGATACCGTTTTTCGCGCGCCGGGTCCCGGCCCGCGGTCAGCGCCCGAAGAAGGCGCCGAACAGGCCCTTTCGGGCGGGCGGCGCGCGCGCCGCGTCGGCGCGGGCCTTGAGCATGCGCTCATGCGCGCCGTTCGCGTACTCCAGGTAGGGCTCCAGCCGGTCGAGGTAGGTCGCCGCGTTGCGGTCCACGGCGGCGAGATACGCCTCGCGCTGGGCCGGCGTCCAGCCTTCCCCGGCCAGGGCGCGGTCCATGCGCGCGCGGCCGCCGGCCCGGTAGTCGGACAGCCAGTCGTCGAAGCGGCCCCGGTAGACGGCGGGGTCGTTGAAGCTCGTGCGGTCGACGAGCGGGAAGCTCTTGAGCATGACCTGCTCGTCGACCTCGCGCGGGGTCGCCTTCTCCAGCGGCGCGCGCGAGAGCTTCTCGAAGTCGATCAAGCCGAAGCGCCCCCCGCCCAGCGGCAGGACGTCCGCCCCGTGCATGTCGCCCAGGCCCAGGACCAGCTGGACGATCGCGGCGTCGGCGCGCTGGACCGCGCTGAGGTCGTGGCGGCGGCTCTCGTCGTCGCCGACGGCGGGCAGGCCCTCGGTGAGGACGAAGACGTCCGCGCCGTCGCGGAAGACGCTGACCCGCGGCGTCACGGTGAACGAGCGCGACAGCCGCGGGTCCGCGCGCAGGACGGCGGCCAGGCCGGCCTCGTTGAGGGCCCGCGTTTGAGCCGGGGTCGCCGCGATCTCGGGGTCCGGCGAATGACCCAGATTCTTCAGGAACCAGACCTTG
>JAJXTZ010000175.1 GCA_021783355.1 bacterium
CGCCCCCGCCGCGCGTGCCGCGGGGCGCCGCAGGCCGCAGCAGCCGTTCACGCAGCCCGCGCCGGCCTCCAGGTACAGCGTGCGCTCCGGGAGCAGCGCGCGCATCGCGTCGAGTTCCGCCAGCGTGCGCTCGGCGGTGAAGACCGGGGGGCGATGGTCGTCGTCCTCGTAGAACCCCGGGGGCACCACGCCGGCCGCGACGGCCGCGGCGTGCAGGCCGGTGCCGGGATAGACCTTCGTGGTGTGCACCAGCACGCGGTCGGGCTCGAGACCCGCCAGGAAGGCCGCGGTCTCGCGCGTGGCCTCCGGCCCGTCTCCGGGGTTGCCGACCATCATCATCAGGACCGCGTCCATGCCCGCGGCCCGCGTGGCTGAGAAGGCCGCGGGCACCCGCTCCAGGCGCAGGCGCTTGCCGATCGCGCGCTGGACGGCCGGGGAGCCGCTCTCGACGCCGTAGGACACCTCGCGGCAGCCGGCCGCCGCCATCGCGTCCGCGAGCTCCGCGTCCATCGCGTCGGCGCGGGTCATGCAGATCCACTCGATCCCCGGCGCCTCGCGGCGCAGGTCACCGCACAGCTCCAGGACGCGCGCGCGGTCGCGCGTGAAGTAGTTGTCGCCGAAGACGAAGTCGCGCTGGCTGTAGCGGCGCGCGAAATGCCCGATCATCCGCGCGAAGTACCGCGGCGAGTGCGCGCGCGGCGCGCCGGTCTCCAGGCTCATCGGGCAGTACACGCAGCGGTGCACGCACCCGCGGGAGGAGAGCAGCATCAGCGCGCTGCGCACCGGCAGGGCGCGCCGTCCGGGCGGGCCCCACGCCGCGGCCAGGGCGTCGGCCTGCGGGCGGCGGAATCGCGCCAGGTTCTCCGCGGCGCCGAACAGGTCGAAGTCGGGATAGGGCAGGGAGTCCAGCGCCTCGAAAGCCGGGCGCGGCGTCGAGAAGCGCGTCTCCCCCTCCTCGGCCCAGGCCAGGCCCGGCACCCGGCGCGGGTCCGCGCCGGCCTCCAGCGCCGCGAGCAGCTCGGGCAGGGTCTCCTCCCCGTCGCCGACCGCGGCCCAATCCGCGCCGCTGCGGCGCAGGACCAGCTCCGGCTCCACGGTCGCGAAAGGGCCGCCGACGACGACGGGCAGTCGCGGGTGCGCGTCCTTCAGGCGCCGCGACAGCGCGAGCGCGGCGCCGCGGTTGGAGCTCTGGCAGGAGATCCCCACCAGGCCGGGGCGCGCGGCGCGCGCCGCGGCCAGGGTCTCGCGGATCATGCTCCCGCGATCGGCCCGGTCGAAATCGAGGCCCGACACCTCGTCGCCGCGCCGCTTGAGGACCGCGCTCAGGAGGGACAGCCCCAGCGGCGGCCCGAAGTACGACGGCGGCGGCTCCGGGTTGGGCGGGTTGACCAGCAGGACCTTCATCGCCCCGCCCCCGCGAACGACATCCCCAGCTCCAGGTTGCTGAGCAGCGCGCCGCGCAGCGGGCCTTCGCCGTAGGCGCCGGCCAGCAGGGCCAGGTTGTCGAAGGGCGTGGCCCCGTAGCTCTCGAAGAGCCCCGCGCGGCGCACGTCGGCCACGCGGAAGCGCTCCTTCATCGCGGCGAAGTCCTCCTCCAGGCAGACGCCGGTCTCGCGGAACACCGTCCCGTCGCAGTCCACCGTCAGCTCGCTGTTCAACACCACCGGCTCGCGCCTGCGGGAGGTCGCGTTGACGAACTCGACTCCCAGCCGCCGCGCCGACTCCGCCGCCCGCGCCAGCGACCCGCGCAGGGCCTCGCTCTGGCCCGGCGTCCAGCGCCGCCCCAGGGCGTAGTTCAGCTGGATGCGGCGGTGGCCGAGGGCCGCCAGCGCCTCCAGGCGCTCGTGCGCCCGGGCCGCGTCCTCCGGCAGGACCACGGAGATCACCTGATAGGCGACGCCCGCGGCGCGCAGGCGCTCCAGTCCCGCGCGCAAGAGCGCCCAGGATCCGCCGCCGCGCGCCGTGGGCCGCTGCGAGTCCTGCGCGCTCATCGTCCCGTCGCAGCTGATCTCCACGCCGACGCGCTTCTCGGCCAGGTACGCCGCGGCCGCGTCGTCGAGCGCCAGGCCGTTGGTCGTCAGCAGGAAGCGCACGCGCTTGCCCGCGTCGGCGGCCGAGCGCTCGGCCAGGGAGACGACGCCCTTGACCACGCCCAGAGCCAGCAGCGGCTCCCCGCCGAAGAACTGCAGTTCGACGTCGTCGCGCAGGGAGCCCATCAGCCAGCGCGCCCCGGCGGCGGCCGTCTCCGGCGTCATCGCCGCGCCGTACTTGCGCACGCGGCAGTACGAGCAGCGCAGCTGGCAGGCGTGGGTGACCAGCAGGATCAGCCGGTCGCTGCCCGAGCCGGCGAACAGCGCGCGCAGGGTCTCGGGCCCGGGGCGCGCGCCGCGCGCGAGCAGCCGCTTGAGGAGGCCGCGACGATAGAACGCGTAGCCGGCCAGTTCACGCCGCCGCGCCGCCGCCCGCGTGCCCTCGGCCGCGCCCTCGGCCCGGCGCAGGGCCGCCAGCAAGGCCGCGTCCAGCGCGGCCAGGCGCCGGCGCGCCTGCTCGCCGCCGTCGCGGACGACGCCGGACAGCGCGATCTCGGCGGCGTCCAAGGCCGCCTCCAAGGGGCCCTTCACGCGGGCACCCGGCCCAGGCGCCCGCCGCGCTCCCGGAAGAAGCGTCCGACGCGCAGGCCGAAGGCGATGTTGTTGAGCAGCGCCTCGCGCACGCTCGGTCGGCCCTCGTGGAGCCGGACGAGCGTGTAGTAGGACCGGAAGCGGCTCCAGGCCAGCGCGTTGATGTCGGGCGCGTCGTGGACGCTGCCCAGCGGGAAAGGCGCCGTCCCCGTCGCCGGCGTGGTCTCGAACATCCACTCGCTCATCTGGTGCAGTCCGCCGTCCACGTCCACCATCAGCTCGGAGTTGAGGATCGTCGGCTCCACGCGCTTGCGCGCGTTGCCCAGGTAGATCTCGCCCGACTCGAGCGCGCGCGCGTGACGCCGCAGGATCTCCTCGAGCTGGGCGAAGAAGGCCTCCCCGTCCTCGCGGCTCCATATCCCGCCGATCGCGTAGCTGATGTCCACGCGGCGCGCGCCCAGGTCGAGCAGGTGCTCGAAGTTCTCGGCTAGGCGCCGCACGTTGACCGGGCTGGCCACCATGATGACGAAGTGCGGCGCGCCCGCGCGCGCGGCGCGCTGCACGCCGGCGCGCGTGGCCTCGTACGCGTCCAGGCCGCGCTCGTGCGCGGTCTTAAAGCGGTTGTGGTCCTCGCGCGCGCCGTCCAGGCTCAGCTCCAGCAGCACGCCCTCCCGCTTCGCCCAGTCCAGGACGGCGTCGTCGAGGAGCACCGCGTTGGTGACCATGTAGAAGCGCAGGTCCTTGCCCAGGGCCCGGGCGCGGCCTGCCGCATAGGCCGCGGTCTCGCGCACGACGCCGAAGTTCAGCAGCGGCTCTCCGCCGCCGAAGTCCAGGCGCAGCCGCGCCGAGCGGTGGCCGAGGAGCAGGTCGGCGCCCTTGCGCGCGGTCTCCGCGGACATCGAGTCCTCGCCCTTGCGGATCGGGCAGTAGCGGCAGCGCAGCTGGCAGCGGCGGGTGACGAAGAGCTGGAGGTTCGCCTTGAGCCCCCCGATCACGGCGCCGCTCCCGCGCGGGCGGCGCCCGCGTGCGCGTCCACGGCGGCGCGCAGGCGCGCCGCCCGTTCCGGCTCCGCGCCGGCCGCCGTCAGGCGCTCCGCGCGCAGCAGCCACGAGAAGAGCAGGCCGTCGAACTCTCCCTCCCAGTCTACCCCCCCGCCCTTGGCGGCCAGGTCCTCGGCCCAGGCCGCGACGTCCGGATCGGCCGGCTCGTCCCGGTCCACCAGCGGGTAATCGAACTCCGGATGGCCCTCCAGACAAAGCGCGCCGCGCAGGCGCACCCGGCCGAGCAGGCCGTCGCGCTCCAGCGCGCGCCAGCTCGGCGTGCCGGGGAAGGATTTCAGGTGGGCGATTGCGGGCTGCAGGACGCCGAAGGCCGGGCCGCACTGGGCGCGCAGTCGGACGATCCGCGCCAGGCTTTCCAGCGCGTCGGCCGGGCGGGTGCGGACGTTGCTCGCGATGAAGTGATGGGCCTGGCGCAGGCCCGCGGCCGACAGCGCGCGCGCGACCGTCTCCACCTCGGCGGCCCCGTAGCCCTTCCCCAGGCGCGCGAGCTCGGCGTCGCAGAAGCTCTCCGTGCCCAGGTAGACCTGGGCGTGCCCCGACGGCGGGCCGCGCCGCGTCTTGGGCTCGAACAGGGACGGGTCCAGCAGGCCCGCGCCGCCCTCGGGGAGCAGCGAGCGCAGCGCGACCTGGACGAAGCGCAGGTGGAACGGGGAGGCCTTCACCAGCGCCAGCACGGCGCGCGCGCGCGCCGGGTCGGCCAGGAAGTCGTCGTCGTAGAAGCCCAGGGCGAAGGCGTCGGCCGGGACCGCGCTCCACGCGCCGTACAGCTCGCGCAGGCGCCGCCCGTACGCGGCCAGGACCCGCCCGACCCCGTCGGGGCTCTTCGCGGTGAAGCGGCCTTGGTCCGGCGAGGTGCAGAAGCCGCACGCGCTGCCGCAGCCGCGCGACAGGCAGAAGGTCGCGCCCGACTCCGCGTCGCGCCGCTCCAGGAACGAGAAGTCCAGCGGCGAGCGGTCCAGGTCGGCGACGCGGTTGACGGTCTCGGCGCCCGCCCAGACGACGCACGCCGCGTCGGCGGCCAGGGTCCCGTCCATCTCCAGCAGGGCGCCGCGCGCCGCGTCGTCGAACGGCCCGGACGGGCACGCTCCCGCGACGGCGGCCAGGCGCGGGAGCGCCTCCTCGCCGGCGCCGCGCACCACGATGTCCGCCTCGCCGAAATGGACCAGCGCCTCCTGCGGATGCCGCGTGGGCATCAGCGCGCCGAGCGCGACGCGCGCCCGGGACCGCTCGCGCACGAAGGCCGCCAGCGCGCGCGCGTCCTCGAAATAGGCGTCGTACAGGCTGATTCCCACGAGCCCGACGTCGGGATGCTCCGCCAGCAGCGCCTCCAGCTCGCCGCGCATGCCCGCGTCGCGGCCGAAGCGCGAGGCCTTGGCGTCCGAGAGGACCACCGGGACGCCGGCCGCGCGCAGCGCGGAGGCCAGATACAGGGCGCCCTGGTTGAGGCGGTCGGCGCCCTCCTTGCCCGGCTCCTCGAGCAGGCCGCGGAACAGGAGGACCTTGGCCGGCGCGGCGCGGCGCGCCGCGGGGTACGGAGGCCCGGGGAGCGCCGACTCCAGCGCGGCCGCGACGGCGCGCGACGCGCCGGCGGAGGGGCCGGGCCCCAGGAGAGCGGGCGGGACCGCCAGCTCCAGGGCGCGCCCGCCGCCCGGC
>JAJXTZ010000176.1 GCA_021783355.1 bacterium
CCGGAACCCCGGACTGGACCATCCAGCTGGTGCGCGTCACCCCGTGCCCGGCCGTCTACGGCTGCTACACGGTGACCTACAAGGCGCCCCCGGGCACCATCAGCTGCAGCGACACCAACTGCTCGACGGACCTGCTGCCCAACTGACGCGATCGGCGGCGGACCGGGCCGGCGCCCGGTCCGCCGCCGCGCCGTTCGGGAGAATCCCCGCATGAAACGCTACCTGATCCTCGGCGCCGGCTTTCAAGGACGCGCGTGCGCCTACGACATGCTCCGCAGCCACGGCGTCGGCCGCGTCACGCTGGCCGACTCCTCGGCCGAGAGCCTGGCCTCCGCGCGCCGCTTCCTCAAGAAGACCGCCAAGGGGCGCGCCGTCTTCAAGCGCCTGAACGTGGCCAGCCCGTCGGCGGTCAAGGCGGCCGCCGAGGGCGTCGACGCGATCGTCTCCTGCGTCCCCTATTTCCTGAACCTGCCGCTGGCCAAGGCCGCGATCGAGGCCAAGGTCCATTTCGTGGACCTGGGCGGCAGCACCGACATCGTGCGCCGCGAGCTGGCCCTGCACCGCAAGGCCGTCGCGGCCGGCGTCTGCATCCTTCCCGACAACGGCCTGGGCCCGGGCATGATCTCCACGCTGGCCGTGCACGCGATGTCCATGCTCGACCGCACCGACGAGGTGCGCATCTACGACGGCGGCCTGCCTCAGAAGCCCGTCCCCCCGCTCAACTACCTGCTGACCTTCTCCGAGCACGGCCTGATCAACGAGTACGCGGGCACGGCCGTCGCGCTCGTCGACGGCAAGGTCGTCAAGCGCCCCGCCCTCTCGGAGCTGGAGACCTTCGACCTGCCCCCGCTGGGCCGGGTCGAGGCGGGCCACGCCGCGGGCGGCCTGTCCACGCTGGCCGAGAGCTGCGCCGGCCGCGTGAAGACCATGTACAACAAGTTCCTGCGCTTCCCGGGCCACATCCCGGCCATGGAGGCGATGCGCGACCTGGGCTACTTCGACCAGACGCCGGTGGAGGTGCGCAAGGGCGTCAAGGTGGTCCCGCGCGAGCTGTCGGCCAAGCTCTTCCGCCGCCGCTTCCACCGCCCCGGCGAGGGCGACCTGGTCGTCATCCACAGCGTCGTGCGCGGCGTGAAGGACGGGCGCCGGACGGAGGTGGTCCACGACCTGGTGGACCGCGCCGACCGCCGCGCGGGGCTGACCGCGATGATGCGCACCACGGCCTTCCCGGCCTCGATCGTGGCGCAGATGGCGGCCGCGGGGAAGATCCGCCCCGGCGCCTGGACGGTGGAGGCGGGCGTGCCGCCGGAGGCCTTCATCGCGGAGGCGCGCAAGCGCGGCTTCCGCCTGCGCTGGAAGGTCCGGACCCTCCGCTAGCCGCGGTCCTTCTTCTTCCAGTACGGCTTCCGGCCGCCGTGGTGCGGCGCGCGATGCTGCGGATGCGGGTGCGCGGACCGCGGCGCGTGCGGGTGCGCCGGCGCGTGGGCCGACGGCTGGTAGGCGGGCAGGGTCTTCTCGCGCTCGTCGAAGAGCTCCGGCGCGGTCATCGCGATGAAGCGGCCCAGGATCTCCTCCAGGGTCATGTCTTTGGCGGCCCGGCCCCACTCGGGACCCAGCAGGCCCGCGGCCTTGGCGTGCTGGGGCTGGTCCAGAAAGCGCGCGAGCAGGCGCGCGACCTTCTTCAAGGCGACCTCGCGGCGCCCCGGGATCTTCCCCTCCGTCATGCGGCTCTTGGTCGCGTGCTCGATGCGGTTGACCAGCGCCCGGTGGCTGGGCGCCGTCAGGCTGATCGCCAGCCCGGCCCGGCCGCTGCGCGCGGTGCGGCCGATGCGGTGGATGTAGACCTCGGTCTCGCGCGGCAGGGAGTAGTTGACCACGTGGGTCAGGTCCTTGACGTCCAGCCCGCGCGAGGCGACGTCGGTGCCGACCAGGATGTTGGTCTTGCGCTCGCGGAAGGCGCGCAGCGTGCGCTCGCGGTCGTCCTGGGATTTGTCGCCGTGCAGCGAGTCCGCGCGGAATCCCTGCTCCGTCAGGAATTGGGTCAGGTCCATCACCAGGGACTTGGTCTGGCAGAAGATCAGGCCGTAAAACTCGTCGGCCAGCTCGATCAGGCGGACCAGGACGGCGGGCTTGTCGCGCTCCGGGACCACGTAATAGACCTGGTCCACGGTGGCCGACAGCCGCTCCGACGCGTTGACCTGGGCCTGCTTGGGATGGCGCAGGTAGGTCTCGGCGACGCGGCGGACCTCCTTGCTCATCGTGGCCGAGAAGAGCCAGATGCGTCCCCGCTCGCGCGGCACGGCCTTCAGAATCTTCTCCAGATCCTCCTTGAAGCCCATCGAGATCATCTCGTCGGCCTCGTCGAGCACCACGGTGCGCACGCCCGCCAGCGAGAGCGAGCCGCGCTCGATGTGGTCGATCAGACGCCCGGGCGTGCCGACGACGACGGCCGGGTGGCGCCGCAGGCCCTCCAACTGCTCGCCGTAGCCGGCGCCGCCGTAGATGGGCAGCGCGCGCACGCGCTTGTGCTTGCCGAAGAGGTTCAGCTGGCCGCAGACCTGCAGGGCCAACTCGCGCGTCGGGCAGAGGACGACGGCCTGGACGGTCTTGTCCTGCGGATCGGCGGACTCCACCAAGGGCAGGCCGAAGGCGGCCGTCTTGCCAGTGCCCGTGGCGGCCTGGCCGATGAAATCGGTCGGCGCGCCCAGAAGGACCGGCAGGGCCTGGGCCTGGATCGGCGTGGGGGCGGCGAAGCCCAACTCGCGCACGGCCTGCGCCACCTCGGCGCTCAGCGTCAACTCGTCGAATGTCTTCACGCGCGTCCCCCCGGCGCGCCGTCGCGCGCCCGACATCATACCACGAATGCCACGGACCGGCCTGGGCGCCGCGACGGCGAAAGTGATGCGTCTCCGCGAACGACCCTCCCCGGAGCCGCGCGACCCCGCGGGTCGAGCCATGCTCGAGACCCTCCTCGCCGACCTGCGCTCCACGATGCCCCCCGCCCGCGACCCCCGCTGGCGCCAGCTGGGCCTGCACGCCTGCTTCCTCGCCTACGCGCTGAGCACACCGCTCTTCCGGCGCACCGGCGCCCAGTACGCCGCCGGCCTGGGCGCGACGATCCTCGCCGACTTCGCTTTCCAATACGCGCGCCAGAAGCGGCTCTTCTTCCCGCTGAGCGCCGTCATCACCTCGCTGGGCATCGAGCTGCTCTGCCGGGCGGCGAGCCCCTGGACTTACGCCGCGCTCGGCGCCGCGGCGATGGCGGGCAAGAACCTGCTCCAGGCGCGCGGCCGGCACGTGTTCAACCCGTCGAACGCGGTCCTCGTCGCCTCCCTGCTCCTGCTGCCGCCGGCCCTGGTCCAGGTCCCCTGGCACTGGGGCGGCTCCCCCGCAGGGCTGGCGGCGGCCGCCCTCGCGGGACTCATCGTCATCGTCCTGGCCGGCCGACTGACCATCGTCGCATCCTACGCCGCGTCCTTCCTCTGCGGCGCCTGGTTCCTCCACGCCGGGCGCGGGATGTCCGTTCCCGCCGCCGTGGCCCCGATGGCGGGCCCCCTGTTCCCGATCTTCGCCTTCTTCATGGTGCCCGACCCGCGCACCACGCCGTCCGGGACGAGGGGCGCGGCCCTGTTCGGCGTCCTGCTGGGGGCCGCGCAGACCCTGCTGCGGGCGGCCGGCGCCTTCTACGCCCCGTTCTACGCGCTGTTCCTCCTCACCCTGTCGCGGGGCGTCTTCCCGGACGCCTTCGCGGCGTCAGCGCGGCAGCCCGCGCCCGCGCGTTAGGGCGCCCAGCCGGTGGAGTCCCGAGAGGGCCAGGATCAGCCCGCCGAAAACGGTGCCGCCGACGGCGAACGGCACGCCGGCGGCGACCGCGCCGAGCAGGGCCTTCGCGCGGGCCACGCGCGGCGCGTCGCCGTGCCAGCGCTCCTGGACGCGCGCGACGATCGCGTAGGCGGCGCCGGCGGCAAGCAGGCAGGACAGCGCCAGCGAGACCGGGCCCAGCTCCCACTCCAGCCCGAAGAACACCCAGTCCAGGGCCAGGATCGCGGCGCCGGCCGCCGGGTGGTAGAACGAGCGGCGCGGCGCGCTCACGACGGCGGCGCGGGAGGCGCGGCCGGCGGCTTGCGCTCGCGGGCGAGCGCCTCCAGGCGCTCCTTCTCCCGCGCGAGCTGGAGGAGCGCCGCCGTCGCCGCCTCGTGGAGCTCCGCGTTCTGGGCCACGGTCCGCTTCAGCGCGCCGGCCAGGTTGTCCATCAAGGCGTTCACCGTGCGCACGCTCCGGGCCAGGCCCGGCTCCAGCTCCCGGCCCGCCTCCTCGTCGAGCTCCAGGCCCCAGCCGCCGTTGGCCAGCCGCCCCAGCGCCAGGCGCAAGCTTAATTTCTGCGCGCGCCGGTCCCGCCCCCGCGCGCGGACGGCTATCACGGCGGTGAAGAACGCCGTCACGTAAAAGAACGCGAAGCGCAGCAGAAGGTCCTCGGCCGGCAGGCCCGCGCCGGCCTTGCCCTGGAGCCAGAGCCCGGCGTAGACCAGGCTGGACACGGTCCCGATCAGGAAGCTCTGGCCGACCTGGGTGAGCAGGCCGGCCATGAACATGATCAGGAAGTACATCAGGTAGAAGTCCCCGTCGAAGCCCTCGCTGAAGTACACCAGGGCCGAGACCGCCGCGACGTCCCACAGGTACGCCGCGGCCTGGGCCGTGGAGGACTGCAGGCGCGGGGAGCGCGCGCGCCAGAGCGCGCCGCTGGTCGCCAGGTAGACGACGGCCAACGCGAACGGGGTCCAGCGGAAGGACTCGGCCATCCGGGGGCCGTGCAGGAGCATCAGCCCCAGCGCCAGCACGATGAGCCCGCGGAACGCGAAGACGGCGTCCTGTTCGTCGAGAGCGAACGACCTCACCGCCCCAGTGTGGCCCCGGACCGGGGGTTTGGCAAGACCCGAGGCGGCAAAGTTCAGCGGGAGTTTGCCCCCCGGCCCGGACGCGCGTTTCGCGAATCTGCCTTAATACGGAGAGAGCAGCGCCACCCCGCGCCGGACGCCCGCGGGCACGGTCAGCACCGGCACCGCGCAGTAGCGCAGCACGCGCTCGGCCGTGGAGCCCAGCACGCTGTCGCCCAGCAGCGGCCGGCGGTGCGCGGAGAGCACCACCAGGTCGTGCGAGGCGGACTCGGCGAGGATCTCCAGGCGCGGGTCGCCGCAGCGCACCTCGGCGTCGGCGCGCGCGGTCCAGCCGCGGCCGAAAAGGCCGTCGAGCCGCGCCCGAAGGCGCCCGCGCGCGGCGCCCGCG
>JAJXTZ010000022.1 GCA_021783355.1 bacterium
AGGAAGCCCTCCTTCTCGCCGCGGCGCATGGCCAGCACGCGGTGGGACGGGGCCTTCAGCGCGGGCTCCTTCCAGTCGAAGTAGTCCTTGAACTTGGCGCCCTCGGCCTCCTTGCCGGACAGGACCTTGGAGTGGAAGGCCCCCTTGGCGAAGAAGACCTCGCGCAGCTTCGCGCGCGCGGCGGCGTCCTCGCTGACCCGCTCGGCCAGGATGTCGCGCGCCCCGGCCAGGGCCTCGGCGGCGTCCTTGACGCCCTTCTCCGCGTCCACGAAGGCCGCGGCCAGGGCGGCCGGGTCCTGCGCGCCCTGCGCCCACAGCGCGTCGGCCAGCGGCTCCAGGCCCTTCTCCTTGGCGATCGTCGCGCGCGTGCGCTTCTTCGGGCGGTACGGCAGGTAGAGGTCCTCGAGCTTGGCCAGCGTCGGCGCGCCGACCACCTTGGCGCGCAGCGCGTCGGTCAGGAGCTGGCGCTCCTCCAAGGACTTCAGGATCGCCTCCTTGCGCGCGTCCAGCTCCTTCAGCTGGGACAGGCGGTCGCGCACCGAGGCGATCTGCACCTCGTCCAGGCCGCCCGTCGCTTCCTTTCTATAGCGGGCGATGAACGGGATGGTCGCGTCCTGGCCGAGCAGCTCGACCGCGGCCGCGACGCCCTTGACGGGGAGCGACAGCTCTTCGGCGATGAAAGCGGAATAGCGCTGGTTCATGGGACGACATTCTACCAGAGCCCCCGGCCCGCGTCCAATCCGGGCCCCGTCCGGGATTTGAACGAAGCTTGGGCCCGCGATGCGCCGCGCTTGATCCGGCCGGGCTACCCTGGGTCGGGACGGACGGAGGGCGGATGAAACGAAGAGCGACGATCCTCGCGCTCGCGGCCGCGCTGGCCGCGGGCACGGCCGCGGCGGCGACGCCCCGCGAGCTCGCCCTGGGCGTGGCCCTGGGCGAGCCCGTCGGGGGCACGGCGAAGCTGTGGCTGGACGACCGGACCGCGGTGGACCTGGGCGCGGGCTTGAGCGACGGCAACGCCGCCTTCTGGGGCGACCTCCTGGTCCATGACTGGGGCCTCGTGAAGCAGCCCGCGCAGGGCCGCCTGGGCGGCTATCTGGGGCTCGGTCCCCAGCTGCGGACCGGCGGCGACGCGCGCTTCGGCCTGCGCACGATCGCCGGCGTGTCGTTCCGGGCGCGGGAGCGCCCGCTGGAGCTCTACGCGGAGGCCGGCCCGCTGTTCCGGTTCACGCAGGGCGGGCACGTGGACGCCGTCGGCGGGGTGGGGGTGCGGATCTTCCTCGACGCCCGGCCGGCCCGGACGCCGTGATCAGCGTCCGGGCCGGAACAGCAGGCGGCGCGTCCAGCGCGCGGGCAGCGCCCCCGGGGCCAGTCCCAGCGTGCGGTCGAAGAGGACCGCCGCCTGCGCCCCGCGCAAGCGCCCGCGCGCGACCGCGTCGGCGAGATTGAGCGCCAGGACGTTGGACGCCTCGTTCGAGGTCCGCGCGGCCAGCTCCCCGCGCACGACGTCGAAGGAGACGCCGCGGTCGAACGCCGCCAGCTCGCGCCAGCGCCGCACCGGCACCTGGTAGGCCACGGACTCCAGCAGCAGCGCCGGGCGGTCCTCGGCGGCGGGGTCGCGGAAGACGACGATCCGGCGCCACGGCCTCCTGCCGCGCCAGACCAGGCGCTCCGGGAGGGCCTCGTCCGGCAGGCCGTACTTCTGCAGCGCGACGCGCGCCAGGGTCAGCGAGGCCTGCGGCCACGAGGCCAGGACCTCCGCCGCGGTCGGCGGCGCGCCGGGAAGACCGGCCCGCGCCACCGCCGCCAAGCCCAGCGCCGCCGCCGCGGCCAATGCCGCCGTTCTCCCGTTCATGGCGCGCCTCCCGCGGTCAAGCTTTCGGCGGCTTGTTGAGAATGAGCCAGTACAAGCCCAACTGCTTGACCGCCTCCGCGAACGCCGCGAAATCCACCGGCTTGCAGACGTAGCTGTTCGCCCCGGACGCGTAGCTGCCCACCCGGTCGCGCTCCTCGTCCGACGAGGTCAGGATCACGACGGGCTGGAGGCGGGTGCGGGGATCGCCGCGCAAGCGCTTGAGGACCTCCAGGCCGTCCACCTTCGGAAGCTTCAGGTCCAGAAGGATCAGCGTCGGAAACCCGTCGCCCTCCGCGACGGAGGGCGCGCGCCCCCCCAGCAGGCGGTCGAGCGCCTCCTGTCCGTCGCGCACGACCTCCACCTCGTTGGCGATGCCGTTCTTGCGCAGGGACATCAGGATCAGCTCTTCGTCATCGGGGTTGTCCTCGACGAGCAGTATCGATCTCCGGTTCATGGCGTCCCTCCCAGCGTGAAAAAGAACGCTGCGCCCTTCTCCACCGCGGCTTCGGCCCAGATCCGCCCTCCGTGCCGCTCGACGATGCGCTGGACCGTGGCCAGCCCGATCCCGGTCCCGTCGAACTCCCCGCGGGAGTGGAGGCGGCTGAACGGCTGGAACAGCTTGCCGGCGTGGGCCATGTCGAAGCCCGCGCCGTCGTCGCGCACGAAGTAGACCGTCCGGCCCGCTTCCCGCCGCGCGCCGAACTCGATGCGGGCGCACGGGTGGCGCGAGGTGTACTTCCACGCGTTGCCCAGCAGGTTCTCGAGCGCCGCGCGCAGGAGGCCCGGATCGCCGACGACGCGCAAGCCCTCCTGGACCGTGAACTGCGCGTCGCGCGCCGGCGCCGCGCGGCGCAGCCCGTCGGCGACGGCCCGGGCCAGCCGCCCGAGGTCGAACTCCTCCCGCCGCAGCTCCCCTCGCGACACTCGCGACAGGATCAGCAAGTCGTCGATCAGCACTCCCATGCGCACGCTGCCGCCGCGGATGCGGTCCAGCCAGTCCCGCCCCTCGGCGTCAAGACGGTCCCGGTACTTGTCCAGCACGGCCTTGCTGAATCCGTCCACGGCGCGCAACGGCGCGCGCAGGTCGTGCGCGACGGAGTACGCGAAGGTCTCCAGCTCCGCGTTCACGCGCTTGACCTCCGCCGCCAGCCGCGCCTCCCCCACGAGGTCGCGCGTGCGCTCCACCAAGTGCCGCACCATCAGCGCCCCCACCAGGAAGGCGGCCGCGGCCAGCCACGCGCTGAGCGCCAGGTCCGTCAGGGCGATGTCCCGGACGCGCGCGTCGATGCGGTCGGTGCGCATGCCGACCTCCACCCACCCTGCCGGGCGCGCCGTCGCCGCCCCGGGATTGCTCCCGCCGTCGGCCAGCGGCAGGATCGGGACCCGGACGATCAGCCGGCGCGCGCCGCCGCTCTCCCGCGACAGCACCCGCCGCGGCCGCCCGTCCGGCCCTTCCACGCGCAGCAAGTCCAGGCGCGGCACGGTCCGGTAGGAGTCCACGAGCTCCGCCAGGGCCCGGTCGTCCTCCAGGGTCAGCGGCACGAAGGCGGCGCGCGCGGCCGCGCCCGCGATGGCGAGCGCCTCGCGCCGCAGCGAGTCCTTCAGGAGGACGGCGGCCTGGCGGGTGGACAGATACGCGGAGAGTCCCACGACGGACACGATCGTGATCAGCATCACCGCCAGGAGCTGCCGCGCGAAATACACCCATTTGACCACGTCCGTGCGGCTCAAGTCGTAGCGCAGCAGGCGCGAGAGGGCGGCGTCGACGGAGTCCGTGAACTGGCGCCATGGACCCCTCATCGCACCCTCCGCCAGCCGGGCTCCGGGCCCGGGGGCAACCCCCACTTCCGCGCCAGCACCGCGTTCACCAGGACCGTCCCTCCCGCCGGCGCCGACTGAAGGCGCTCCCCGGGGGACGACGCCCTCCGGTCGAGCCGTCGGGAGACTCCCGCGACGGCGACCGCCGCGAGCGCGCCCTGCGGGGGCTCGTAGCCGAGGAGGGCTCCCCGCGCGACGGCGCCCGGGTCGGTGGAGATGAGGGGGACGGCCCGGGACAGCGACCTCTCGCGCAGGTACTCGAAGCCGGCCCCCCGGGCCAGGAGCGGATCGCCCAGGACCCACACCGCCTGCTCGCGGTCCAAGAGGTCCCGCGCCGCCGGTCCCAGCTCCTTGGGCGCCGCAATCCGGCGTCCGGTCACCCTCAGCCCGCGCGCCGCCGCCCCGGTCCGGATGAGGTCGAGGATCGGTTCGTAGCCGGGCGTGTAGGCGACGCCCAGGCGCCGCAGCTTCAGCGCCTTGGCCGCATCGAGGAGGGCGGAGACGCTGAAGGAGAAGACCCCCCCCGTCGCCCGTTCCCGCAGGCTTTCGCCCGCGACCACTCCCGCGCCGACGAAGAAGATCGGCGTCCCGCCGAGCTCGTCGGTCACGAAGCGCGAGGCGGCGTCGCCGACGGGAACGATCAGGTCGCGCTCCTGCAGGTCGGCCAGAAGGCGGCCCTTGGCGATCGGGTCGGCGTCCTCGTCCGGACGCAGCACGAAGCGGGTGACGGCGTCGCGCCCCGCCAGGCCGCGCGAGACCGCGTCGAAGAGCGGGCTCCTGGCCCCGGCGTCCCCGGCGACGACGAGCGCCACGCGGCGCGCCGGCGCCGCCCCCGCGCGGGGCGCGGCGGCGCAGACGAGCAGGAGAGTCAGCGCGGCGAGTCTCTTCATCGCCCCCTAGAACGTCGCGGTCAGACCGAGCGTCAGCGTGTACCCGCTCAGCGTCACGTCCCCGGCGGCGAACGGCAGCCGGTAGGACAGGGAATCGAACTCCGCCTTGGCGATCAGGCCGTCCATCACCCGCAGGGCGACGCCGCCCGCCGCGACCGACAGCCGCTCCCGCCCGCCCCCGCCGGATCCGCGCGAGACCGTGTACTCGTAGCGCGCCCACGGGGTCAGCTCCCGCCCCCGCGGCTTCAGCCCGTGGTAATCCGTCTCCACGAAGAAGCCGTCGGTGCTCCAGTCCTGGGACCCCAGGTTCGCGGCGAACCCGTGGTCGCCCTGCACGCTCAAGTGCAGGTATTCGGCCAGGCCCTCGACCCCGGCCCACTGCCCGTGGGCGTGCGCGCCGGCCATCTGCAGCAGCCTCTGACCGGCCGGGTCCCACTCCCCGCGATAATAGGAAGCCCCCACGCTGGACTCGGGCGCGCCGCGGGGGGACAGGTCCAGCCGCCCGCCGACGGCGACCTTGTGGTTGGCGTCGACGCTGCCCAGGTTGTTGGAGATCGTCAGCGCGCCGGGCAGGCTTGCGCTGCGGAAGGTGTCGGTGCTCCCGGGCGAAGGCCCGTAGCCGTTGACCGCGTAAACGTCCGCCGTCAGCGCCGCCGCGCCCAGGTCGAAGGTCCTTTCCGCCGACGCGCCGATGTCCGCGATCGGCAGGCCCAGGATCGCGCTCTGGAACACCGGTCCGGTGATCGACGGCCGCTGGAACGGGTAGAAGCGGTTCTGGTTGTACCAGCCGAAAGGAAGCGTGATCTTGCCCGCGCGGAACGTCGCGTCCCAGGCCTTCTGCTCCAGGTACGCGTACTGGATGCGGATCGTCTTGACGCTGTTGCCGATGTCGCGGTAAGTGACGTCCATCTGCAGGCGCGTGCGGTCCGACAGGGCGGTGGTCGCGAACAGGCCCAGGGAGTTGATCGCGAACCCGCGCGTCTCCAGCGTCTCCGGGCCCAGGCCGAAGTTCTTGAGCACGGAAGGCGGCCCGCCGATCTTATAGGCGCCCTGCGGCGTGGCCTGGAAGTCCCCGTAGCCGGTGAACAGCACCTTCGCCGACGCCGGAGCCGT
Organism: bacterium; assembly: GCA_021783355.1. Classification (GTDB taxonomy): domain Bacteria; phylum Elusimicrobiota; class Elusimicrobia; order UBA1565; family UBA9628; genus GWA2-66-18. The sequence goes on from JAJXTZ010000022.1 coordinate 5,677, forward strand.
CGCCGTCGTCAGCGCGGCCAGCAACGGCCCGATCCATCGGCGGGTCTTCGATCCCATTGCCCCTCCCTTGCGTGTGGAGGGAGTGTAGCGGGGCCGGGTCAACGCGGCCGCAATCCCGCGTCAAATCCCGCGCAAATGACCCGCGGCGGCGGGACTCAGGATTCGAAGCGGTAGCCGAGGCCGGGCAGGGCGACGATGCGCGCGCCGATTTTGCGGCCGATCTTTCGGCGCAGGGTTGAGACGTGGACGCCGACGGTGTGCGGGTCGCAGTAGTCGGCCGGATCGTAGCCCCAGACCGTCTCCAGGAGATACGGGATCGAGAGGACCCGTCCGCGCTTGCGCAGGAAGGTCGTCAGCAGGTCGAATTCCTTGCGCGTCAGCGGGACCCGGCGGCCGCCCAGTTCCACCGTGCGGGCCGCCACATCCAGCACGAGCCCTTCCTCCAGCAGCGTCTCGCCGAGCTCCGCGGGCGAGCCGTAACGGCGCAGCACGGCCGCGATCTTCGCGGTCAGCAGGCGCGCGGGGACTGGCTTCTGCAGGTAGTCGTCGGCCCCTTGGTCCAGGCCCTCGGCCTGGTCGCCGCTGTCGGTGCGCACGCCCGACATGAGCACCACCGGCACGCGCGCCGTCGCCGGCTCCGCGCGCAGGCGCGCCAGCAGGCGCAGGCCGCCGCCCTTCGGCATCGAGACATCGGAGATCACCAGGTCCGGCGGCGACTCCGCGGCCGCGGCCAGGGCCTCCTCCACGCCGGAGGCGAGACGCACGCCGTACCCCTCGGCCTTCAGGAGGCCGCCGTACACGCGGAGGTTGTCGGCCTCGTCGTCCACCAGCAGGATGCGTTCTCGCGCCGCCATGGGACGATTATGCCAAATCCTGGTCCGGAAGAAAGCCGTCCCTGACACCGCTGACAATCGCGCCGTTGACTGGACGGCTCCGGCCCTTCAAAATGGGGTCAGGAAGCCCCCGTCCCACCCTCAGACATGAACAACCCGCGCCTGGCCGGCGCCGTCGAGAGCCTCGCGATCGCCCTGGCGGCGACCGCCGGCTACCTGCTGCTGGGCGAGGCGGGACTGCTGGCCGCGCGGCAAGGGACCGTCTCCTCGCCGGTCTGGCCCGCAGCCGGCCTCGCCTTGGCCGCGGTCCTCCGGGGCGGCCCGGCGGCGGCCCTGGGAGTCTTCGCGGGCTCTTGGCTGCTCAACGCGCGGGCCTTGGCGGGGTTCGCGCCCGGCGCGGGGGGCGCCGCGGCGGCGGCCGCGGGCATCGCCGCGGGCAGCGCCCTTCAGGCCCTCGTCGGCGCCCGGCTCCTGCGCGGGGCCTTGTCCGGCGCCGATCCGTTCGGCCGCGTCCGCTCCGTGACCCTCTTCGCGGCGGCGACCCCGCTTGTCGGTCTCCTCGGCGCGAGCGCCGGGGTCGGCGCTCTGGCCCATGCGGGCCTCCTGCGGCCGGCGCTGGACGGGCCCGCTTGGCTCACGTGGTGGATCGGGGACTCCGTCGGCCTGCTGATCGCCGCCCCTCTGGTCCTGGCCTGGCTCCCGGCCGGCGCGTCCCGGACCGCGGAGGCGGCGGATGTCGCGCAAGCCTCCGCGCTGCTCTGCCTCCTCCTCCTCTGCGGCGAGCTCGGCTTCGGGACGCGCTTCTCGGCGGCTTCCCCTTATCCGCTGAGCTTCCTCCCGTTCGCCGCGCTGGTCTGGCTGGCGCTGCGCCTGGGCCCCCGCGGGCTCACGCTCGGCGCGGCCCTGACCACCCTCCAGGTGGAGTGGCACACGGCGCTCGGCGAGGGCCCGTTCGCCTCCGGCGCGACGCTGTCCGACTCCCTGCTCCTTTCCTCGGTGTACCTGGCCGCCGCCGCGATCACCGCCCTCCTGCTGCGCGCGCTCCTGGACGAGCGGCGCGCGGCGCAGGCCCGGCTCCTCGCCTCCCATGAGGCGCTGGAGCGCCGCGTATCGAGCCAAGACGACGATCTCTGGACCGCGAACGCCGCCCTGCGCGTGGCCGCGGTGGCCCGCCGCGACAGCCAGCGCCGCGTCCGCCTGTATCAGGAGACCGTGTTCGCCCTGCCCGTCGGCATCGCGATCCTGGACCTGCCCCGGCCGGCCGCGCCGCGCGACTGGACGATCGTGGACATGAACCCGGCCGGACGCCGCTTGTGCGCGGAGCACGCGGGCTTCCTGGCCGACGCCGCGATGACCTCCTTGTCCGAGGCGGCGCTGGCCTCGGACCTTCCCCGGACCTGCGCCGACGCCGTCCGCGCGCGCCGCTCCCGAGAGATCGGAGACTACCGCGCGGGCTCCGCGGCGCCCCCGGTCCGCTTCGATTTGAAGGTATTTCCTCTCGACGAGACCACCGTCGGGCTCGTCTTCGAGGACGTCACCGCGGAGAGGACCGCGCAGGACGCCCTCCTGGTCAGCGAGGAGGAGCTGCGCCTGATGGTGGAGAACATCTCCGACTACGCGATCTTCCGGATCGACCCCGACGGACTCATCGCCAGCTGGAACAAGGGCGCCGAACAGATCAGCGGCTACCCCGCCACCGAAGCCCTCGGCCGCCCGTACGGACTCCTGTTCGCCAGGGAGGAGCGCGAGGCGGCTCCACCGGACGACCTCCTGCGCCGAGCCGAGGCCGCGGGGCGCGCCGAGTCGGCCGGGTGGCGGCGGCGGCGCGACGGGTCCAGGTACTGGACGGACTCCGTGCTGACCGCCCTGCGCGACGGCTCGGGGCGCCTGCACGGCTTCGTCAAGGTCGTGCGCGACGGCACCGAGCGGCGCCGGGTCCTGACCGAGCTCCAGGACCGGACCGAGGAGCTCGCGCGCTCCAACGGCGAACTCGCCCAGTTCGCCTACGTCGCCTCGCACGATCTGCAGGAGCCCCTGCGCAAGACGGTCGCCTTCGCCGAGCAGCTGAAGTCGCGCCTGGCCTCGCGGCTCGACGACACGGACCGGGACTTCATGGACCGGCTGCTGCGCTCGGTGGACGGGATGCAGGCGCTGATCTCCTCGCTGCTGCAGCTCGCGCGCGTGTCCGCCGCGCCCGCGGCGCCCTGCGCGGTGGACCTCGGCGAGCTGGTCCGCGGCGTGGCCGCCGACCTCGACCTCGCGGTCCAGCGCGCCGGCGGCAAAATCTCCGTGGGGCACCTGCCGGTCGTGACCGGGGACCCGCAGCAGCTGCGCCAGCTCTTCCAGAACCTGATCTCAAACGCGCTGAAGTTCCGCCGCCCGGACGCGCCGTCCCAAGTCCGGGTCGCCGCCCGCGCGCTGCGCGACGGGCGCGTCGAGGTCCGCGTGGAGGACGACGGCGTCGGCTTCGACATGCGCTACGCCCAGCGCCTGTTCCAGCCTTTCGAGCGCCTGCACAGCCGCAAGGATTTCCCGGGGACGGGGATGGGCCTGGCCATCTGCCATCGGATCGTCCAGCGGCACGGCGGCTCGATCTCCTTCGCGAGCGAGCCGGACCGCGGCACCGTCTTCCGCGTGGTCCTGCCGGGCCGGACGCCCGGCGTCGCGGACGCGTGCGGGCGCTCCCCCTCCGCCCCGAGCGCGAGACCGCAGGAGGCCGAGTCATGACGACCGAACAGACGGTCCGGATCCTCCTGATCGAGGACGACCCCGACTACGCGATGCTGATGGGCGTCTACGTCAACGAGGCCTGCGGCACGCAGCTCCGCTACGCCCTGCGGGGCGCGGAGCGCCTGGAGGAGGGCCTCAGACTCCTGGACCGGGAGGAATTCGACATCGCGCTGCTGGACCTGATCCTGCCAGACAGCCGCGGCCTGGAGACGCTGACGCGGCTGCGCGCGAAGGCTCCGGGCCTGCCGGTCGTCGTGCTGACCAACCTCGACCAGGAGGAGATCGGCCTGGAGGCCATCGCGGGCGGGGCGCAGGACTTCCTGCCCAAGAACAAGGTGGACGCGGGCCGTCTGCGGCACTCGATCGCCTTCGCCCTGGCGCGCGACCGCCTCCATCGCCAGCTGGAGACCCTCATCGAGGGGTCGCCGGACGGGATGCTCGTCGTGGACCGCGAGCGCGTCGTCCGCTACGCGAACGCCGCCGCTGTGTCCCTCCTGGCCCGGCCGCGCGAGGAGATCGTCGGGCGCCCGACCACCCTGATCCTGAACCCCGAGCGTCCCCGGGAGACCACCCTCGAGCGGCGGGACCAGGAACCCGCGGTGGTCGAGGTCCGCGTCGCGCAGATCGAGTGGAAGGGCGGACCGGCCTGGCTGGCGGCCGTGCGCGACGTGTCCCAGATCAAGAAGCTGGAGCAGGCCCGCGCCGAGATCCGGGAGCGGCGGCGCATGGACCAGCTCAAGGACCAGCTCTTGAGCACCGTGTCCCACGAGCTGCGCACCCCGCTGAGCGTCGTCAAGGCGATCATCGGGAACCTGCGCGACAAGCTGGCGGGCCCGATGTCGCCGGAGCAGGCCGAGTTGGTCGCCACCGCCGACCGGCACGTGGACCGGCTGACGCGCCTGCTCAACAATTTCCTGGACCTCTCGCGCCTGGAATCGCGCCGCGCCCGCATCAACCGCCGCGAGGTGGACCCGCTGGAGCTGATCCATGACGTCGCCGAGGGCGTGCGCATGGTCCACCGGGGGCGCCGCATCGAGATCACGCTCGACCTGCCCCCGTCCCTGCCCTGCGTCTACGCGGACTCGGACATGATCACGCAGGTCCTCGGCAACCTGTTCGACAACGCGCTGCGCTACGCGCGCACGCGCGTGATCCTGCGCGCGCGCGCCGCGGGCGGCGTCGTCGAGATCAGCGTCCGCGACGACGGCCCCGGCCTCCCGGCGGAGGGCCTGGAGGGACTGTTCAGCAAGTTCGTCCAGCTGGACCGCCCCCGCGGCGGCTCCGGCTACAAGGGCACCGGCCTGGGCCTGGCGATCTCCCGTGAGATCCTGAACCTGCACGGCGGCGACATCCTCGCGGAGAACGCCCCGGAGGGCGGCGCCCGCTTCCGGTTCACTCTGCCGGAGGCCTCGACGTCCGGCGCCGGCGGCGCGAAGGAGGGCGGCAGTGCCAAGAGCGGCGCTTAAGAAGGTCCTCATCGTCGACGACGAGCGCGACCTCGCCGAGCCGCTGGCGCGCAGGCTCGTCGGCGACGGACGCTTCGAGGTGGAGATCGCGCTGGACGGGGCCGACGGCGCGCGCAAGGCCCGGCTCCTGCGTCCCGACGCGATCCTCCTCGACCTCGCGATGCCGGAGATGGACGGCTGGCAGTTGACCGGCCTGCTGCGCGCCGACCCGCGCACGCGGGGAGCCACGATCATCATGATGACGGCGTGGCTCTCGCCGGACCTGGGCCGACGCGCCGCCGCCGCGGGGGTCAGCCGGCTCCTGCTCAAGCCTTTCCAGGAGGCGGACCTGATGGACGCCTTGGGAGCGGCGATTTGATAGGCTAAACGAGCGCGCATGGCACGGATTCTGAGCGTCGAAGACGACCCGGACCTGCAGCACCTCGTCTCCTACGCCCTGCGCAACCAGGGCTTCGAGGTCCACTATGCGTTCACGGGCCCCGAGGGGATCGAGAAGACCCTCCAACTGAACCCCGACCTGATCCTGCTCGACATGATGCTCCCGGGCCTCAACGGGACCGAGGTCGTCCGGCGCTTGAAGGAGCAGAAGGCCACGCGCGACATCCCGATCGTGGTCCTGACCTCCTACCCGGACGACGCCGATTTCCTCGAGAGCGCGGTGCGCGCCCTCGGCGCCGTCGAATACCTGCGCAAGCCGGTGCGCCTGGAGGAGCTCGTCGGCCACGTCCGGCGCCTCCTCGACGGACGCGGCGGCAAGGCCCCGTTCTGCGTCCGCGAGCGCGGGGAGATCCGGGCGATCCTCGAGACGCGCACCGTGGTGATCGGGGCCAAGACGCTCGTGGGCCTGCCGGCCAAGCGCTTCGAGGTCCTGTGCGTCCTGCTCCGGACCGACGAAGAGGTCCCCTGGGAAGACCTGGTGCGGGAAGTCTGGGGGGCCGACGGGACCAAGAACGACCTGGAGAAGACCGTCTCGCGCCTGCGCCAGGACCTCGGCCCCGACGCGCACCGCCTGTCGACGACGCGGCGCGGCTACCGACTGGCGGCGTAGCGGCCGGAGCTCACGACGGGCCGGGGTCGGCGTCGTCCAGGAGCCGCCACGGGGGCCGCTCACCGCGCGGCCGGGACCCGGCCTGAAGCTGGCGGGAGATCTCCGCGCGCAGGAAGGCGGCGTCGAACGGCTTGGTCACGTAGGCGCGGGCGCCGAGGTCGAGGGCGAAGCGCGCGCTCTCGATGTCGGTGTCCCCGGTCAGCATCACCACCAGCAGGCCCGGGCGCAGGTCCAGCGCCTCGGCCAGGACCTCCAGGCCGCCGAGTCCCGGCATCGCCACGTCCAGGATCACGAGCCGCGCGGGACCCGCGCGCAGGACGCGCAGGGCGTCGGCCCCGCCGGCCGCCTCGGCGATCGGGCCCAGAGGGCCGAGCGCGTCGCGCAGGACGCGCCTCATGTCCGCATCGTCGTCGACGATCAGGATCGGCTTCAGCATCGGCCCCCGCGGCGTCGCCACCAGCATAGCCGGCCGCGGTCAGCGCGCGCTCAAGCCCGCGTCAAATCCCGTTCAGGCCGGCTCGCGGCGCCGGCGGCCGATCAAGATCGTCTCGCCGTTGAGCGCCGGGTCCGCGCGCAAGGGGGCGGCTAGCGCGCGGAGTCGCCCGGCAGGAGGTGCTGGGGCAGGTCCCGGAAGCGGACCGGCTTGCCCCCGTCGAAGTCGATGATCCAGACGCGGTCGAACGCCGCGTCCGGCCAGGCGTCCGGAGCCTGATCGGCCCCCAGGGCCCTGGCGATGGCCGGGATCATGTGATGCTCCCAGCTGATGAGGACCATCTTGCCCGCGTACGAGGGCTCCGACAGCACGGCGCGCGCCAGCCCCTCGGCGTCGGGCTTGCGGATGGAGGTGTTCACGGTCATGCCCAAGCTGTCGGCCAGCGGCTGGACCGTCTCCAGCGGACGGCTCTGGGAGCCGTCGGGCCGCGGCTGCTCGGCGTAGATGGCCGCCGGGAGGCCGCGCTCGGTCACGGCCGGGGCGGTCTTGAAGAAGCCCACGAGCGCGCGGGCGCGCTCGTAGCCGCGGGGGCTCAGGTCGCTGCCGCGGGCGGGCTTCTCGCCGTGGCGGATCAGGATCACCTGCGCGGGGCCCGCGGACGAGACGGCGGCGGGCGCCGACGGCAGCGGCGCGGGGGTCGCGCCGGCGGACGGGAGGGCCGGCGCGGGAGCCGCGTCCCCGGCGGACGAAGCGCCGAGGGCCGGGGCGGACGGCGAGGCGCCCGGGAGACCGACCTTCGCGATCTCGAGCGCATGGGCGCGGGCCGCGAGCGCGGCGAGCGCGGCGACGGCCAAGACCGGGACGGCGCGGCGGAAGTCGGTGATTTTCATGGGAAGTCCCATCATTCTACGCCGAACCCGCCCGCGGTGCAAGGGCCTCGGAGCGCGGGCGGGTGCCGAAAGGAAGAGCCCCCGCCGCGAGGCGGGGGCTCCATGAACGCCGGGGCGAGCGGACGGCTACTTGGCGCCGTCGAACATCTTGCCGGCGGCCGTCTCGTCCAGCGTGGACAGGATCTTCAGCGACTTGAGGCCGGCGGTCCGGCCCGCGGCCTCCAGGCGGCGTCCGCCGTCGCGCGGGCCGCCCGCCTTCCAGTCGCAGCCCATCATGCCGAACGACACCACGCCGGCCAGCGCCGCGAGCGCGACGCGGCCGAGGAACTTGCTCTTCATGGATGAACGCCTCCAAGATCAGGAATGGACGCCGCAGACAGAACAAGTTCGCTCCTTGTACGGCGATGGGAGTCTTCCGACTCCCTCGCGCATGGGCCTTTAGGCCTCTGCCCGGGCGCGCGAGAGAGCGCGGACACCCCCCCCCAAAAAAAAGCCCCCCCGGCGCGGTAATCGCGCGCGGCGGCCCGGGTCTTTCGGTCTATAATCTCCGTAGGCCCATCGGACCCCGCGCTCCCGGAGATGAACATGAGACAGCTGGCCGGCCTCGCCATCCTCATCCTGATCGCCGCCGTTCCCTCGTCCGCGCTCGACTGGAGCCGCGACCCCGTCGACCAAGCCCGCGCCCAGCTCGCCGCCGCGCCGCTCTCCGTCGCGGTCGCGCCCGCCCCCCGCCGCGGCGGCGGCGGCGGAACCCCCGGCCAGTTCGACTCCTACGTGTTCTCGCTGGAGTGGACTCCCGCGTTCTGCGAGGGCAAGGGCAGCCTGCCCGAGTGCGCGCGCCTGACGCCGGACGCCTTCGCCTCCACGCATCTCGCCCTGCACGGCCTCTGGCCGGACCAGAGCTCGGACCCGTCGCACGGCTACGGCTACTGCGGCGTGGACGCGCAGACCCGGTCGCTCGACCGCGGCGCCACCTGGTGCCGGATGCCGGCCCTGAGCTTGGCCGACGCCACGATGAGCCGCCTGAGCGTGGACATGCCGGGGACCGCCTCCTGCCTGGAGAACCACGAGTGGTACAAGCACGGCTCCTGCTCCGGCTACGGTCCCGACGAGTACTTCGCGCGCGCCGCGGGCCTGGTGGAGCAGGCCTCCACGCTGGCCTTCGGCCGCTTCCTCACCGCGCACGCGGGGCAGACGGTCGCCGCCGCGGACCTGCGCGCCGCGTTCGAGTCCGACTTCGGGGCGGGCAGCGGCGCCGACCTGACGCTGACCTGCACGCGGGCGCACGGCGACGCGCTCCTGCTCGACGTGCGCATGCACCTGGCGACGCCGCTGCGGCCCGCGGCGGAGCTCTCGTCAATGCTCCTGCCCGTCGCGGGCTCGGGCAACTGCCCGTCCTCGTTCTTGATCGACCCCGCGCCCGGGAGCTGACCGCCGCCGCCGGGCGCTCCCGGGCCGCGGGCCGATTGAGCTAGAATCTCCGCATGAATCTATTGCTCGAGCCGGCCCGCCTCGGAGACCTGACCCTGAAGAACCGCGTCGTGATGGCGCCGATGACGCGCGCGCGCGCGGGCGCCTCGCGCCTTCCCAACGCGCTGATGGCGCGCTACTACGCCCAGCGCGCCTCGGCCGGGCTCATCCTCACCGAGGCGACCGTGGTCTCCCCGCAAGGCATCGGCTACGCCGACACGCCGGGCATCTGGTCCGACGCGCAGGTCGCGGGCTGGACGCTGACGACTGACGCGGTCCACCGCGCGGGCGGGCGCATCTTCCTCCAGCTCTGGCACGTGGGCCGCATCTCCGACCCCATGTTCCTGAACGGAGAGCTGCCCGTCGCGCCCAGCGCGATCGCGCCCAAGGGGCACGTCAGCCTGGTGCGGCCCGAGAAGGCGTTCGTGGTCCCGCGCGCGCTGGACCGCGCCGAGATTCCCGGCATCGTGGAGGCCTTCCGGAACGGGGCGCGCAACGCGCAGCGCGCCGGCTTCGACGGGGTGGAGATCCACGGGGCCAACGGCTACCTGATCGACCAGTTCCTGCAGAGCTCCACCAACCGCCGGACCGACGAGTACGGCGGCTCCGTGGAAGACCGCGCCCGCCTCCTGCTGGAGATCGCCGACGCGGCGGTCTCGGTCTGGGGACCGGACCGGGTCGGCGTCCATCTGGCCCCGCGCGGGGACGCCCACGACATGGGCGACGCCGACCCGAAAGCGACCTTCGGTCACGCCGCCCGCGAGCTGGGCAAGCGCGGGCTGGCCTTCCTGTTCCTGCGCGAGGCCCAGGGCCCGGGCTACCTGACGCCGCACCTGAAGGGGATGTTCGGCGGGACCGTGATCGCCAACCAAGGCCTCACGCCCGCTCTCGCCGAATCGCTGCTGCGGGAGAAGACCGCGGACCTGGCCGCCTTCGGGATGCTCTACATCTCCAACCCCGACTTGGTGGAGCGCATCCGGACCGGCGCCGCGCTCAACGCCGCCGACCCGGCCACGATCTACGCCGGCGGCGAGGCCGGCTACGCGGACTACCCCGCGCTCGCCTGACGCCGGCGCCCGGAGCCATGGCCGAAGACCCGGACCGCGTCGTCGCGATCCCCGTCCCCGACCCGGACGTGGAGAACCCCCTGCCCATCGTGCTGGCCAAGGACGGGACCGTGGTCCTCTCCTACGCGGCCTGGGTGGGGCGGCGCCACGCGCACGCGATCGTCTCGTTCCACCGCGCGTTCGGGCACCGCTTCGGGCCGCCGGACCGCGCGGGGCTGGCCGCGCACCCGCTGGCCGCGCGCGGCCTGAAGGCCGACGGCGCCTTCGAGGTGAAGGACTCCTCCTGGACGCGGGACGCCCACGGCGGCCGGGGCAAGCACTACGCGTTCACCTTCCGCGACGGGCTCTTCGAGTGCGCCGCCGAAGGCTTCGGCTCGGAGACGATCGACGAGGAGGACGACGTCGTCCGCCTGATGTCCCGCCGTCTCTACAAGTAGCGTCCTAGCGGGACGCGCCCGCGGCGGGCGCCGCGGCAGCTCCGCGCAGGCGCCGAAGGATTTCAGCTGGGGCAGGGCCTCCGCCTCCGGCACCAGTTCCAGCCCGGTCCGGTCCTCCAGCACCGGCGCCGCCGGGCCGGGGGCAGGCGCCGCGGCGCGCCGACTTGGTAGCGGACGCGGACATAGTACGCCGTCACGCCCATGAGACCCAGCTTCAGCTCGTCGTCGCGCCGCGCGTCCGGGAGGCCCGGCCACCGCGAGCGCAGGTCCGCCTCCCCAGGCGGCAGATAAGCGACGGCGCGGGCGCGAACGGCGTCCGCGCCGAAGTTTCAAGAGGGAGGGAGGAGCCGCCGGGGCGCGGCTCAGTCCGCGTGCCGCTTCTTGGCCAGGGCGGCCTTCAGTTGTTCGGCCAGGGAGGCTGGCGGGGACTCGCCCGCCTGGGCGTGGTTCTTCCAGTCGTCCTCGTTGGGGTCGCGGGGGAGGTCCAGGGAGATGCGCCGCTCGCCGAGCCGGACCTCCCCGATCTGGACCCGCAGGGTCTCGCCGACGCGCTGCTGGTCGAGGCGAAAATCCTCGCGCGCGCCGGTCTTGGACTGGTGCAGGAGGCCGACCACGCCGGGCTCCAGCTGGACGAACAGGCCGTAGGGCTCCTTGCGGACGATCTTGCCCTCCAGGACCTGTCCAGCCGCGTACTTGGACCACGGGTCCGCGGCGGCGGGGGCCGCCCCCGCCGCGGGCTTCTCCGTCGCCTGCTTGAGCGAGAGCGCGACCTTCAGGCGGCCGTCCGCGGTCTCACGCTTGAGGATCTTCACGGCGACGCTCTGCCCGACCGTCAGCAGGTCCGCCGGGGACTGGACGCGCGACCAGGCCAACTCGGAGACGTGGGCGAGCCCCTCCACGCCGGGCAGGAGCTCCACGAACGCGCCGAAGGTCTCCAGGCGCACGACGGTCCCGGTCACGACGGATCCGTCGGGATGGGCGGCGAAGAACTCGTCCGAGGCGCGGGAGCGCTCCTCCTCCAACAGGGCCCGGCGCGAGAGCACGACGTTGCGCCCGCCCTCTCCCCACTCCGTGATGCGGAACGCGAAGGTCTTGCCGACGAACTCCGCCCCGGTCTCCACGCGCTTGAGGTCCAACTGGCTGATCGGGCAGAACGCGCTCTTGCCGCGGACGCTCACGCGCACGCCGCCCTTGCAGACCTCGGAGACGCGGCCCTCCACGGGCCGACGGCTCTCGAAGGCCTGCTGGAGGTCCTGCGCGATGTTCTTGTCGGTGGGGTGGATGGAGAGGCGGAGCTCGGAGGGGCGCACCGAGGTCACGAACAGGTCCACGCTCTCGCCCGCCGCGCGGCCCGCCAGCTCGCCGGAGGCCACCACGCCCTCCTTGCCCGGCCCCAGCGCGACGATGGCGTCCTCGCCGCCCAGCGCCAGGATCTCCGCGCTCAGCCGGTCGCCGACGGCGTAGGTCTTGCCGGACGCCTCCAGCGCGCCGTCGAGCAGAGCGGAGAAGTCCTCTTCGGTACCGGCCTCGTCGTGGTCCATGGTGGCCGATTATATCCAAATTGAAAGGCCGCGCCGCGGCCCCGGACTCCTGACGCGGACCGCATGCGCCTGCCACACTCGCCTCATGGTCGCCCCGCTGTTGAGTTTCAGCGCCTGATGGAATCTTTAGCCGTTTGAATTGATTGCGATCACGGCGTTCGTAAGCCTTTTATTCGAGTTTCCGTTCGGCGAACTGAACACGGCAAAGGGCGGAAAACTCCTCTTACCTGGTGGACGGCTTGAAGGCCAGCCACGGAGACGAGAAGGTCTATCACGACAACGCCCTGAAGGAACTGACCGCCCAGCACGAGAGGATTCAACAGCGGTTAGATAAGGCCTACGGGGACAAGCTGGACGGCATCATCACCGAGGAGTTTTGGCTGTCGAAGTCGAAGGAGTGGCGGAAGGAACAGGAGAAGGTCCGGGACTCCATCGCGGCCCACGAGAAAGCCAATCAGAACTACTTTGACCAAGACGTCGAGATGTTGAAGCTGGCGAACAAGGCCTACGACCTGTATCGAGTTCGGAACCTGTCCGAAAAGAGGGCCGTGCTGAATGTCTTGGTTTCCAACTTCACGGTGAACGGAGAAAACGTCGTACCCACATACAAAAAGCCCTTCGACATACTGGTCGAAGGGCTCTCTAGTCCAAATTGGCTGCCCGAGTCGGACGCTCTTCAAAACGGGAAAGGCCTTTTATTCGAGTTTCCCTTCGGCTCCATCAACGCCGCTAAGGGCGAAAAGCATCTATTACCACAAGAGACCATCGATCAAGCCGCACACATGACGACATTCACAATCCGCGCTCGGCTCGGGAAAGACCGACTGCGACTCGCCCGACACTACGACCAACTCCTCCGCGAGACGCCCGCGTTGACCCGAAAGGGTCTTGCCGGACGCCTGGGCATCACGTCGGCGCGGTTGAATCAAATCCTCGGCCTACTGAAAGGAGGACGAGGGCGCTAGTTTCGCCCAAGGTGAAACACAACCGACGAATCCGGAGTTTGGCTCAACGCTTACGCCCGACTTCCCAGTGGCCGCCCCTGTCCGGGCCGACGCGGCGGAGCAAGCCTTTCCGCTTAAGGCCCGCGAGGTTCTTCTCCACCGCAGTCGTGCTGATGTCCAGGTTTTCAGAAAGGATTTTGATCGTCGCGCGGGTGTCGCGCGCGATCAGTTGGAGGATCTTCTTCTCCGTTTCTCCCAACCGAACTCCCAACTGTTCTCCCAACTTCTCCCAATCACCCTCGTCGGACACCACCACAGCGGCCGCCTTCGAAAACTCAGGCGAACGGAAGAATGTTGCCCGGAAGAAACCATCGGTCTCAAACGTCGGCTCCTTCAGATTTGCCGCCGCCAGGAGCTCCTTGATGCGCTGGATGCCCGTCCCCGCCCGCTCGACCTTATGCAGCCGCGAGAACATATCCGCGATCAGCTCGTTTCTCCTGAACGAAACGCTGCCGAAGGCTTTACGGGGAAGCCCGCTCGGAAGGCCGCCAGGATTCGTGATCTCGATCCGGTCATCGAAAATCTCCACGCTGACCTGCGTGCCGGTGATCGAGTAATCCCGATGCATGAGCGCGTTGACGACGGCTTCACGTAGGGCCTCAAGGGGGATCTCGTAGATGTCCTTCCGGTTTACTCCCTTGATCTCGCTGCGCACGTTGAGATGCTTTTCGATGAAGAGGATCGCCGCGTCGAACTGCGTGAGCAAGTCGTCTCTCACGTCGCGGCGGTCGAAGATATGCACCTTCGTCGTTCCCTTGAAGGCGATGAGGGATATCTGGGCCTGCGGCACGAATCGCTTCACCTGTCCGGCGTCACCGAAGAACAAAATGCCGGCATTGCTGACGCCCGCCGCGTCCGCCACGCTCAAACTGCGCAGAAAATCATCAGCCGAAACCTTGGGAACCTTCATGCCGGCTTCCTTGATGAAGGCGTAGATCTTCGCCGTCGAGACGCGGCCCAAGAAGTTCTTGACCTTCCTTTCCTCGAAAGGCACAGGATCGTTCTCGCGAAACATGAACCCAAGCTCATTCGGGCTCATCTTTTGCGTTGTGCCGTTAAGCCTTCTAAAATAACCGTCGCCGCAAGAATACGGCTTCTCCGCCCCCTCCGACACTTCGACGACGACCACCTTGCCGGACTGCGATGCCAGAACGGGAAGTCCTGGCTGGCAATGACGCGCCAAATCGTTGATCTTGGCCTTCAAGTCGTTGGTCAACGTCTCTCCCTTGATAGACTTGTCGTCACACACGCCTAACAGAATGGCTCCGCCCCGCGTATTGGCGAAGGCAACGATGTCCCGGTCGATGCGAGTGGAGTAGCTCTCCTTAAATTCGACGGTGAGCCCCTCGCCTTCACGGATCAGCAGCGCGACCTGTTCGTCTCTCATCGTGTTCCCTCTGCCATCGCGACGCCAAACGTTTTATAGGTTTTCAAACGGCGGCCGCACATGCGCTTGAGGATCGGGACCTGGGCGTCCGAATAGTCGTAAACCTCCGCACCCGTCTTTCCAGGGACCTCACGCAAAACACGCCCCGTGTATTGAACCAGTTTGCCTTTGAAGGAGATCGGGAAGGTCAGGAACAAAGCGTCGAGTTGCGGGCAGTCGAAACCCTCTCCCAGATACTGGCCGGTCGCCACCACGATCAAGTCTTTGTCGGGCGGCGTCTCCTGAATCGCTTTCAAGATGGCGACTCGTTCCTTCTTGCCCATCCCGCCGTTGAGAATGAACGGAGTCTTCCCTTTCTCACCAAGCTCTCGCGCAAGAGACCGGCAGTGCTCCTTCCACTGACTCAGGATCAGGCACCGCCGTCCGCGGGACAAGGCCGCCAGCACGTCCTGCACGATCAGCGCGTTGCGCTCCTCATTTTCGATCATCGCGCGGAATACTTCCTGAATCCGGACGTCTGCTTCTTGATGCAGTGAGAAGGACGTCTCACGGACGATCAGCCGCATCGCAAGCGCGTTCGGCTGCGGCGTCATTTGGCTGCGAATCGGGCCGCACTGCATCGCGACGATGTCTTGAAGGCCATCGCTACGGTACGGCGTCGCGGTCAAGCCGAGGAAATAGCGGGCGGGAGCTTCGCGGATGCAGGCCTCGAACGTGGCCGCCGGCAGGTGATGGCATTCATCGACGATGACGAAGCCGTAGCGAGAGAAGAACTCAGGCAAGTCGTCCCGGCGCGCCAGGCTCTGAATCGTGGCCAGGTCCACTATGCCGCTTTGGCGGTCGCGGCCTCCCCCGGCCTGGCCGATCTGGCGTGAAGGCAAGCCTAGCAGCTCCATGATCTGCTTGCGCCACTGCTCTAGAAGCGGCTTGCGGTCGCCCAGGATCAAGGTCGGAAGGCCCCGCTGAGCCGCGGCGTAGCAGCCCATCACAGTCTTGCCCGCTCCCGGAGGTGCCACGAGCATGCCCAGGTCGTGCGCCAGGACAGCCTTCATCGCCGCGGCCTGCTCCGGTCTCAACGTCCCGCGAAACTCAAACGAGATTTTCTCCGGAACATTCCGGCGCTCCGTACAGATCAGCTCGCTCCCCGCCTCCCGGGCAAGCTCCTGGACATCCTCCATGATCCCGCGCGGCAGGTGGATATGGCTGAAGTCCTCGCGGTAGCACCTGATGAACCGTGGCGTCTGATAGTTTGAAAGTCGCCGGCTCTCGTTCTTGTAGAACTGAGGATTGCTCAGCGCCGCCAGATGCTTGATCTGAGAGAGCATCCACGGCGGAATGCCGGACCTCTCCAAACTGAAGGAAGCCCCCAGCTCGCAGCGAATTTGCGTCGGTGCCGGGTGCCGGACGCGCACCGCCGCGGTCACCCGCGCGGGCCGTCCGGAACCGGAGCTGCCCACCGCCACAGTCGGCAGGGCTTCGAGCAAGGCTTCCAGTTGACTCGGAGAAAGCCGACGCACGCTGCTCAGGAACGCCCACTGGTCCGGCCAGGCCTTCAGTTCCGGTGTGGAGGCGTCCACGAACTCGGAGTTGCCCAGGGCCCGGCACTTCTTCTGAAGCGGCGCGGCGATGAGATTCCCGAAGCCGCCCTTGGGCATGAAATCTTGGTTCGGAAAGAACCGGTCGTAGCTACCCAGATCCATGTCGCCTCGGGTGTCCATCGTCTGACGCAGGAGACGCATCCCGAGCTGCCGCGCTTGCACCGCGGAGACGGGGGCCGCAAAGAAAATCCAAACGTGCCCGCCGTTGCCTGAGCGCGAACGCTCAAGATAAGCGGGCACTCCATAACATCCGCAGACTTCCAGGAACGCCAGCGCGTCGAGCTGCCAGCCGTCCTTGTCGAAGTCGCAGGCGAGGAAGCAGCAGGAGCTGTCTTTGAGCAGCGGAAAAATCCCAATGGTCTTCTCACCCGCCAAGTGATCGCGGACAACCTGATTGGTCAGAGGCAGGTACACGCGCGGCTGGCCCTTGCGTAGGCTCCAAGGGTCCTCACAGGCCGGGGCATAACCCTTCTTCCCGCTCCGCTCATTGGCCCAGCGCACGGCGTACACATCCTCCCGGCCTCGAAACAGGGAACGGAACAGTCCGATCTTTTCTTCTGCCGGGGAGGAGTTCGAGAGCGCCGTCAGGGAATGATCGACGAGAGGCAACTCGGCAGGGGCGGGCAGGCTCGCGACTACTGTCTCCTCGACGATCAAGCCTAGGCGTTGCCGAAGTTCGGCATTCTCGCGCCGAAGCCGTGCCAATTCGGAGAATTCCGATTCCGACATCTCGAGCGCTTCCGCCATAGCAGTATGGAGTAAATCATAGCACTCGACCCGATGCCGCGGTGATCGACAGACTCGCATGAACCGCCCACAACGGGATATGAAAAAACCCCTCCTCGCG
>JAJXTZ010000177.1 GCA_021783355.1 bacterium
CCCGGAGCGCCGCCTGCGCGCGGCGCGATGGCGCCGCGACCGCGCCTAGTACGCGCTCGCCGAGGCGCGTCTCAAGGGCCTGGACTCCCCGGAGGCCCGGCGCCTGGCGCTCGAGATCGCGCGCGAGGCCGCCGGTGTGCGCGGCGACGACGCCGCCGCCAAGGCCGCCCTCCAGTCCCTGATCCGGGAGTTCCCGGACGCCCCCGACCTCGCGGACTGGGCCGACTCCCTGGCCGCCGGCGACAAGGCCGCGGGGACGGCGCTCAAGGACGCCGTCGCGCGCTCGGTCGCGCGCTGGGCCGCCGACCCGGCCCTCGCCGACTCCGGCTGGGACCCGGGCGACCTGTACTGGAGCCAGGCCGACTTCCTGGACGAGCTCGGCGACTCCGCCGCCGCCAAGGCCGCCTGGTCCAAGGCCGCCGACGCCTACGCCGCGCAGGCCGCGCGCTCGCCGCTGGCGGTGCCCCGCGCGGCGAACTTCGGCCTGGCCGACGCCCTGTTCCACGCCGGTCGGACCGCGGAGGCCAAGGCCCTCTACGAGCGCCTGCTCAAGGCCTACCCCGGCGAGTTCACCTTCAACTACGACTACGCCAGCGTGCTCAAGGAGCAGGGCGACGCGGCCGCCGCCTACCCGTACGCCGTGAAGGCCGTGGCCGTCTCCTACGGCGACAACTGGCTGCGGGCGGTGCGCCTCAAGGGCGAGCTGGAGCTGGCGCTGGGCCGCAAGGCCGAGGCCGCGCGCACCGTGGACGAGGCCCTCGCGCGCACGGTCCCGCCCAAGTCCGCGGCCGTGCGCACCTACCGCTACGTCGAGGCCCTGCGCGCGCTGAGCCGGAAGATCTCCGCCGCGAAGGGCTGACGCCGGGCCTTAGAACGCCGGCGGCAGGCGCTCGAAGCGGCGCAGCAGGTAGTCGTGCCGGTGGCCGAACGGGTACGCCGGCGGCGCCGGCGCCCGCGCGGTCCCGGCCAGGTCCGTCTTCCTGCCCGGGTGCAGGACCGGCGCGTCGCCGGCCGCCTCCGCCGGCTTCTCCCTGAAGGACGGGTCGCGCGCCAGGGCCATCGCCCGCAGGGCCGCGGCCACCAGCAGCGGCCGGTCCTTGCTGGTCAGCATCTTCTGGATCGTCGAGGGCTCCGGCGCGCCGTCGGCGCCCAGGCTGGGCCGCGCGTAGGCGGCGAAGAGCCCGGAGCGCACCACGATCCGCGCCCAGGCCTCGGGCGCGGCGAAGTAGGCCTGCTCGTGGCGGAAGTGCAGCTCGCTGTAGCCCGGCGGGATGTTCATCAGGCGCTCCAGCTCCGGCAGGTCCGCGGGGCTCCCGCCCTCCTCCATCGCCAGCACGTAGGCCAGCATCACGCCCCAGGTCTCGTCGTCCTGGGCCACGCCGCGCTCCTCCATGTAGAGGCGCACGCCGTCGGAGAGGCCCTTGGTCAGGCGCGCGCGCGCGACCAGGTCCGCCCAGGCCCGCGCGGCCGCGTAGCGCACCGTGCGGTCGCCGGCCCCGCGCTTGCCCTGCAGGACGGCGCGCAGCAGGTCGAAGTTGGTCCGCGACGGCTCGCCGGACGCCGCCAGGGCGGTCAGGATCGCCGTCTGGAGCGGGGCGCCGGCCTTGTTCCAGGCCGCGGTGTCGGCGAAGACGGCGAGGAGCTCTCCGGTCCGGCCCATGCGCCGGTACAGGTCGGCCAGGCCCTCGCCGTCGTTCTTGGCCTGGTCGTAGTCGCCGGGGTAGCCGAGGAAGCCGAGGGCCCGGTCCATCGCCGCCTCGGTCAGGGAGTTCCCCCCGCCCATCTGCGCGATGCGGACCGCCGACTCGCGCGCGAACTTCAGGCCGCCGGCCCGGTAGGCCTCGGCCAGCGCGCGCACGAAGGCGGTCTTGACCGGGGTGAAGGCGTCGCCGGAGAGGCCCCCGGCCTTGCGCAGGACGCCCTCCAGCAGCGGCGCGTCGTCGGGCGTGGCGAAGCGCTGGAGGACCAGCGCCGCCGTCATCGCCAGCGGCCAGTCGTGCGACAACGAGACGGAGCCGCCGTCCTCGTCCCACTTCTTCTCGCGGACGGCCGCGCGGGCCGCGTCCGCCTCGGC
The DNA here is from genome assembly GCA_021783355.1 of bacterium. GTDB lineage: Bacteria > Elusimicrobiota > Elusimicrobia > UBA1565 > UBA9628 > GWA2-66-18. The sequence continues at coordinate 2,075 of JAJXTZ010000177.1, forward strand.
GGGGTCCGCGACGCGCGCGTAGGCCTCGGCCGCGGCGATGCGGATCGAGTGCCCGTCCTGGTCGGCCGGCGCCAGGCGGGACTGGTCGATGAAGCGCATCAGCAGCTCGCGCAGCTTCCCCAGCTCCTTCCGCTGGTGCGGCGTCGGCGGCGCATCGGACGGGGCCGCCGCCGCGGGGGCCGGGGCCTCGGCCGCGGGCTTGGGCGCCTCCTTGCGGACCTCGAGCCAGAGGTCGGAGCCCTTCCCGCCGCGCGCGGCGGGGCCGGAGGCCCAGCCCAGGCGCGCGCCCGGGATCTCCTTCAGGCGGCGGTAGAGGTCCAGCAGGTTGTGGTTGAGGACGATGGCGCTGGTCGGCGCCAGGCCGTCGACGAACTTCTGGGCGGCCTCGTAGCTGGCCGGCGGCGTGCCGGTGAAGTGGGCGGCCAGGAAGGCCTCGTCGGCGGGGGTCAGCGCGGCGTCGGAGTGGACCAGCACGCGCACGCGCGAGGCGTCCACGGCGCTGACCAGCTCGACCGGGGCGTCCACGCCCGCCTTCTCGGCGCGCCCCTTCTGGAAGGCGACGAACTGCTTGAGCCAGCCCTCGCCGACGCGGCCCGCGGGCACGGCCAGCGCCTCGGTCACGGGCTCCGGCCAGCCGGCGGCCCGGGCCTCGTCGGCGATGGTCTTGATCTCCGCGCGCAGGACCTTGTCGGCGGCCTTGGCGCGGTTGTGCTCGGCGACGGCGACGCGGGCGGAGGCGGGAAGGGACAGCGGCGTCTCGGCCGCGTAGAAGGCCGGCGCCTTCGGCGCCGCGGCGTCCGCGGCCTTCGGGGCGGCCGGCAGGGCCGCGCGCAGGGCCTTGTCGAAGAAGGCCTCGGACGGCTCCTCGGCCTCCTCCCCTGCGGCCAGGCGCTCGATCAGGCTGAACACCTCGGCCGCCACCTGGGCGGCCGCGTCCTGGATGGAGACGCGCGCCAGGTCCGCGGCCGGCTTGGGCTGCGCGGAGAACGAGACCTTGCCGTCCTTCATCGTCACCTTGATCAACCCGCCGCGGACCTCCTTGCGGCCCGCGGAGGCCTCGGTCAGGATCCACTGCGAGAGCGGGTTGACGATGTGCTTCTCGATGGCCGCGGTCATCGGGCGGGCGCCGTACAGCGGCGAGAAGCCCTCGTGCGCCAGGTAGTCCACCACCGAGTCGTCGACGACCAGGTCGGTGTCGTGGCGGTCGGCCAGCAGGTGCTGGAACTCCGCGAGCTGGAGGCGCGCGATCTTCTCCATGTCGGCCTCCCGCAGGCGGTTGACGCGGATCCACTTGTTCTTGGACCGCGAGTCCTCGTCCAGTCGGTTGAGGAACTCCGCGCGGAAGCGGCCCTTGAGCGACTCGGCCACCTGCGCGTCGATGTCCTTGTCCCAGGCCTGCTCGATCAAGGCGGCCTTGTCGAAGTCGCCCGCGGCCTTGGCGGCCTGCACGCGGCGCGCGAACTCCTCGCCGTCCACCGCCCCCATGCCCGCGTTGGAGGTCATCAAAATGACCGTGTTCTTGAAGTCCACGGTCCGGCCCTCGCCGTCGGTCAGGCGGCCGTCGTCCAGGATCTGCAGCAGCAGGTCGAACACCTTCGGGTGCGCCTTCTCGACCTCGTCGAAGAGGATGACGGAGTACGGCTTCTTGCGCACGGCCTCGGTCAGCTGGCCGCCCTCGCCGTAGCCCACGTAGGACGGCGGCGCGCCGGTCAGGCGCATAGCCGAGTGCTCCTCCATGAACTCCGACATGTCGAAGCGCACCATCGCCTCGGGGTCGTTGAACAGGAAGCGCGCCAGTTCCTTGGCCAGGTAGGTCTTGCCCACGCCGGTGGGGCCGACCAGCAGGAACTTGCCCATCGGACGGTTCGGATTGGACAGCCCGGCCTTGTTGCGGCGGATCGCGTCGGCGATGGCGGAGATCGCCGGCTCCTGGTTGACCACGCGCCGGCCGACCTCGTCCTCCATCTTCACGTAGCGCGCGGCGTCCTCCTCGGCCAGGTTCAGCTGGCCCGAGGCGATGCCGGTCTTCTGCGCGATCACGCGCTTGACGACCTCGGCGGTGAGACGGCCCTTGCCGTCGGCCACGGCCGCGCGGGCGGCGTACAGCGACTCCGCGGTCTTGATCAGGTCCGCCACGCGGTTGTACAGCTCCACCGGCAGGGCCAGCGTGGACGGGATGCCCTTGTCCAGCAGCTCCTGGCGCGCCTCGTTGACGGCGACGACCAGCTCGGTCCAGGTCTCGCGGATGTCCAGCGTGATGGCCGCGCGCAGGTTCTCGGGGCGCGAGAGCTCGGCCCCGTCCTGCACGGCCTTGATCGCCTTGTCCGGGTTGAAGTTGGTCTTGTCGAACTGGTCCGCGAGCTTGGCGGCGGAGACCAGCGCGTCGTCCGGGATCACCGCGTCGTGGATCCTCTGCAGCCAGCCCTTCATCGCGCGCAGGATGCGCGTGGTCTGGTCGACCGTCGGCTCCTCGACCGAGATCTTCTCCAGACGGCGGCGGAACGCGTCGTCGGACTCGATGAACTTCTTGTACTCGGCGTCGGTCGTCGTCGCGATCACCGAGATCTTCCCGTCGCGCAGCGGGCCCTTGAGCACGTTGGCGATCTTCTGGCCCTGCGGGTCCAGGAAGAACTTCTGGATCTCGTCCATCAGGACGATGACCTCGTTGCCGCGGCCCGGGTTCGGGTCGTTGAAGCGCGGCAGGAGGTCGAGCACGGCGTTGAGGACCTTGACCGGGTCGTCGGAGGACAGGATCTTGTTGATGTCGAGCTCGACCAGCCAGCGCCCCTTCAGGCGCTGGAACTGCAGGAACTGCTCGGAGTCGTTGGCGGACGCGTGGTCGGCGTCCTCGATCATCTCGGCCACGCCCTCGGCCACCGCGGTCTTGCCGGTGCCGGCGCCGCCGACCAGGATCACGCTGTTGCGCATGCCGCGCGGGGAGGTCACGATCGGCAGGATGCGCTTGACCTCCTCGGTGCGCGCCACGACCGGCGCGCGGGCCTCGCCCGGGCCCTTGGCCACGGGCTTCAGGAACTCGGACAGCGCTTGGACCTGCTTGTCGTTGAGCGTGGTGCCGTCGTTCAAGGGGTGCGTCTGCAGGTAGGCGACCCACTCGGCGCGCGGGTCGCGGCGCGGCTTGCGCGCCGCGGCCTCGACCGCGGCGGCCTCGGCGGCCTTGCGCGCCG
>JAJXTZ010000178.1 GCA_021783355.1 bacterium
GGCGCCGCGCAGGCGCTCGGCGCCGCAGGCCGCGGCCAGCGCCAGGGGCGGGGCGGCCTGCAGGAAATAGTGCGGGAACAGGAACAGCCCGGTCAGCGCTCCGGCCGTCGCGGTCCCGAACCAGACGACCGCCAGCGTCTCGACGGGACGCTCCGGTCCCGCCTCGAGTCCTTTGAGCGCGAACCCTCCCAGCGCCAGCGCGGGCAGTCCGTAAAGCAGGAAAAGCGGCCCCAGTGCGGTCAAGAACCAGTGCAATTGCCCCGCCAGGGAGCCGGTGAGCAGCAGGACCGCCGCGTAGCGCGCGTTGCCGGCCCAGGCGGCCTGCCAATAATCGCCGAGTCCGCCGCGCGCCGCGAAGTACGCGGCCCAGGCCGCGGGGACCGCCGCGGCGCCGGCGGCGTAGAGGAGCGCGCCGCGAACGCGTTCGCCGGGGGCGCGCGCGCAGGCGGCGACCGCGCCCAGCCCCAGCACGGTCCACGCCGCGGTCTGTTTCGTGCACAGGGCCGCGCCCGCGGCCAGACCCGCCGCGAACGGCGCGCCGCGCAAGACCCCCAGCGCCGCCAGCGCCGCGAAGAGGTTGAGGAAGACTTCGGTGTTGGCCGGAAAGGCGTAGTCGCCCACGGGCAGGGCGGCGAGGGCCGCGTACGCGGCGGGCCCGGCCAGGCGTCCGGCCGGGCTCCAGTCGCGCGGCGCGCAGGCGAAGAGGACCAGCATCGTCAGCAGAACGGCCAGAGCCGCCAGGGCGCGCGGCGCCGTCGCGGAGGAGGAGAGCGCGGCGGCGCAGCGGTAGACCGCGAAGATCATCGGCGGCTTCTGGCTGAACGCGTCGCGATAAGGCAGCCCCCCCCGCGCCCAGACTCGCGCGGCGACGGCGTACTCGCCTTCATCGGTGATCAGCGGGATCCCGCGGCCCTGCACGCGCAGGGCCAGGTGCCACGCGCCCAGCACGGCCAGCCCCGCGGCGAGCGCCAGTCCGGCGCGGCGGCGCGTCATCGGACCCTGCAGCGGTCCGGGTCGGCGAGGAACGCGCGCGCGTCCTCGGCGCCCAGCGCCAGCATCTCGCGCAGGCCCGCCGCGCGGAAGTCCAGCATCACGGGGCGCAGGCGCCGCGACGGCGACAGGCGGCGCAGCACCGGCGGGCGCCCAGAGGCCGCCAGGGCGGACACGCCTTCGTCCACCAGCCCGCGTCCGGCCTCCCGCGCGCGCTGGTCCAGGATCCGCCACGGGGTCCACTCGCGCCGGCCGGCCTCGTCGGCGCGGACCATCTCCAGGACCAGCACCTCGGCGCAGGCGGCCAGCGGCCCCAAGTCGAACGGGGCGGGCATGGGCACGCCGCCGTCCACCAGGCGCAGGCGCCGCCCGCGGAAGTCCGCGTCCACCGCCGGGAAGACCAGCGGCACCGCGCAGGAGGCCGCCGCGTAGTCCAGGAGCGGCGCGTCCCAGCCGCCGCGCGCGCCGGGCGTGTAGCGCGCCTGGACGGCGGCGCCGAGCGCCGGGCAGGCCGCCACCAGGGTCAGCTCCGCGCGCAGCTGCGCCTTGGCCGCCTCGTCGTCGCGCGCGGCGTCCAGGAAGCGCGCGAGCGGCTCCAGCGTGCAGAGCGCGAACGGGCGCAGGCGCGGCCGGGGCTTGAGCGCGCGGCCGTCCAGGCCCCGCCAGCGCGCGAGGGCCTCCGCGAGGCGGCCGAAGGCGAGCGCGGTGCCGTTGACCGCGCCGATCGAGTAGCCCATGACCGAGTCGAAGCGCAGGCCCGCGGCGTCCAGGACCTCCAGGGCGCCCGCCTGCCAGGCTCCCAGCGCGCCGCCGCCCTGCAGGAAGACCCCCAGAGGACGGCGCAAGGCCTCAGCGCCCGCAGCCACGCAGAAGCTCCAGGTACAACGCCTCCTGCGCGCGCACCATCCCGTCGATGTCGAACTCCGGACCGATCGAGCGCGCCGCGGCCTCGCCCAGGCGCCGGCGCAGGGCGGGATCGCCGAGGAGCTGGATCAGGCGCTCGGCCAGCGCGTCCGCGTCGCCGGGCGGGACCAGGAAGCCGTTCTCCCCGTCCTTGAGCAGGTCGGTCACGCCGTCGGTGGCGTAGCAGGCGCAGGCAAGCCCGGTCTTCATCGCCTCGACCAGCGCGCGCGGCAGGCCCTCCCACAGCGAGGTCAGCGCGAAGGCGTCGGCCGCGGCCAGCCACTGCGCGCCGTCGCGCCGCCAGCCCAGGAAGAACAGGCGGTCGGACAGGCCCAGCGCGAAGGCCTTGGACTCCAGCGCGCGGCGCTGGGGACCGTCGCCGAGGAAGACGAAGCGGGCCTCCGGGACCCGCGCGGACACCTTGGCCGCGGCCGCGACGAAGTCGGCGGCGTTCTTCTGCGGCTTGAGGTTGCCGATCGACACGATCATCGGCTTGTGCACGCCCACGCCGACGGAGGCCTTCAGGCGCGCGGCGTCCACCGGCGCCGGGTAGCCGGAGAGCGCCACGCCCGAGCGGATGACGGTGGCCCCGGCGGAGCGGGCGATGCCCCGCCGCTCGGCGTACGCGGCGTTGGCGCGGGAGACGAAGATGAGTCGCGTGGTCAGGCGTCCGCACAGGCGCTCGAGGGCGGCATAGAAGCCGCGCACCGCCGGCGCCTGCCGGTCGTGGAAGCCGAAGCCGTGGTAGGTGTGCACGATCACCGGCACGCCGGCCAGCGTGGCGGCCAGCCGGCCGAGGATCCCGGCCTTCGAGCTGTGCGTGTGGACCACCTGTGGGCGCTCCGCGGCGAACACGCGGCGCAGCTCCAGCAGGGCGAGCATGTCCTTCAGCGGCGAGACCTCGCGGACCAGCGAGTCCAGGAAGACCGCGCGCACGGACGCATCGGCGCGGACCTCGGCGTCGAGCATGCCGCCGGAGCCGCAGACGAGGAGGGCGTCGAAGCGCGCGGGGTCCAGCCGGCGCACGGTGTGCAGGGTGTTCTGCTGGGCGCCGCCCAGGTCCAGGCGCGTGATCACGTGCGCGACTTTGACTCGCACGAGACGATTCTACTTCTTCTCGGAGGGCGCGGGGCGCGGCGCGCGCGGGCGCGCCCGGTAGTTCAGGGTGCGGCGCCAGGGGCCGATGTGCTTCTGGGCGCGCGTCCGGCCCCGTTCGGGCTTGGGCGGGTGGTACAAGTCGGAGATCGCGTATTTGGGGAAGTAGTGCTCCAGGATCCGGCGCCAGCCGATCCCCAGGGCGGCCTGGCCCATCGCGCCGGCGCGCGAGAAGCCCAGTCCCGAGCCGGTCCCCGCCCCCCACATCAGCAGGCGCTCGAGCTTGCGGCCGCGGTAGAGGGGCTGGAGCGTGAACAGCGCCGAGCGCAGGCTGCCCGGGGACAGGAGCTCCTGGATGTCGGCGAAGCCGGAGTAGTCCAGCGCGCCGCGCGTGCCGATCACGCGCACGGAGCTCACCCGGCCGGTCGCGGTGCGGCCGGTCACCAGAACGTTCAGTAGCGGGCCCAACGGACGGCGCTTGTCCACGCGCGAGCGCAGGTCGTCGGCGTCGAGCAGGCGCATCCAGCGCGCGGCCGAGGCCGTCGGCCCGGGCGCGGCGTCGCTGAAGAGGCCCTGGGGCGGCGGCTCATGGACGAAGCGTTCGAGGTCGATCGGGGTGCGCCAGGGGGCCGGCGGGCTGGCCGAGTCGGCCACCGAGACCAGGTCGTCGGCGTCCGGGACGCCCGCGGCGGCGCCGGACTCCGTGCGCCCGCCGCTGTCGTCGTGCTGGGGCGCGTAAGCGACCAGCCCGTCGCGGGACAAGATCATGCCCTGCGTCGCGCGCACGGCCTCGGCGCCGGCGCGCATCTCGCCGCTGACGCCGATGGTTGGCTGGACCGAGCGGTCGTCGAGGAGGTCGAAGCCTTCCAGCGTGCGCGGGTGGTGCCCCATCGCCCACGCGGCCGCGGTGCGGGCCACCACGGCCTGCGCTTTGTAGGCCTCGGGCGCGCTGCCGTCGGGCAAGGCCTGCGCGACGACTCCGTACAGGTAGAGCTCGAGGGGGAGCGCGTCGACCAGCCGGAACCCCCATGGAGTCGGGAAGACTTCAAGCGCGCCCCGCACCTCGCGGTCCCCGACATCCACCCCGACGGAGTCCTTGATCGCCGCGCTCTTGATCAGGACGGTTCCCCTCTTCCCCGACGGCTCGAAGGTGAACGGCTGCTTGGAGACGAACAGGATGTTCCCGGACGCGTTGCGGACCTCCACCACGCCGCTGGAGGCTCGGTACTCGACGCTCCACTGGTCGCCGGGCTGGCCGTCGTTGCGCAGGACGCCGTAGGCCTTCGAGGTCACCTTGAAGGGAGAGTTCGACATCAGGTAGCAGCGGGTGATCGTCGCGGGCCGCCCGTCCGGCGCGCCGTAGAGCCCGACGCGGATCGTCGGGGATTTCTCGGGCAGCGGCGAGTCGCTCTCGTCCGGGTCCAGCTCCGGACGGGAGATGCGGCGCGCGCCGGACGCCGAATCCGGGTCGCCGACGATGTAGCCCTGGTTGCGCGTCATCACGCGCCGCGCGTCGTCGTCGTCGGGGTCCAGGGAGAGCTCCTGGCGGGCCGCGAGCCAGGCCCCGCGATTGTCGCCGATGCGGCTGAGCAGGTCGGTCAGTTCGCGCAGGGCATCCCGGTCGAAGGGGTCCACTCCGACGGCCTGACGCAGGTAGGTGAGCGCGGTCTGCTTGTCGCGCATCTTCATCGCGGCCTCCGCGGTCAACTGGGCCGAGAGCGCGATGCCGTAGGGTCCGGAGAGGGCGGCGCGGCGCAGGGGCTCGAGCGCGGCCCGCGGCTTGTCGTCCATGATGGCGGTCAGGCCCAGGCCAAGATTGGCCTCGGTCTGCGTGGAGGTGGTCGACGAGCGGTCGATCGCCTTGAGGAAGTCCAGGCGCGCGTCCCGCCGCTGCCCCAGCGCGAGCGCGGCCCAGGCGCGCTGGTTCCAGAAGAAGCCGTCGGCCTGCGGCACCAGCGTCGCGCGGATCCAGAGCGGAACGGCCTGCTCGGGGCGCCCGGCGTCGCGCGCGGCGAGGGCCTCGTTGGCCTCCGGGAGGTAGCCCTCCGCGCCCAGGGTCTCCAGGTAGCGCCAGCCGCTGGCGGCGTCATCGTAGCGTCCTTGGAGGAACGCGCCGTAGGAGTCCGCGGCGGTGCGGGCGGCGTCGGCCGCGCGGGCGCGCGGCGCGGGGGCGGCGAGCGCGGCCAGCAGG
>JAJXTZ010000023.1 GCA_021783355.1 bacterium
CGCCGCCGCGCGCGGCCTGCCGGGCGTGCGCGTCGAGCGCAAGGAGGCCTCCGTCGCCGTCCATTACCGCGGCGCCCCGGCGGTCCGCCGCGACCCCGCGCCTTTGCGCCGCCGCCTGGAGAAGACGCTGGCCCGCGGCTGGCGCGTGGCCCCGGGGAAGTGCCTGTGGGAACTGCGCCCGCGCCGGGACTGGGGCAAGGGCGAGGCGGTCCTGCTGGCGCTGGAGCGCCTGGGCCCGGGCTGGCGCGCGGCCTTCGTCGGCGACGACGCGACCGACGAGGAGGGCTTCGCCGCCCTCGGCCGCCGCGCGTTGAGCGTCCGCGTGGGCCCGGGCCGCACCGCGGCCCGCTTCCGCCTGCCCGGCATCGGCTCGGTGGACGCCCTGCTGGCCTGCGCGCGCCGGACGCGCCCGGGACGCTCCTAGGCGGCGGAGTCCGCCGCGGCCCGCGCCGCCGCGGCGCGGCGCTTGGCCAGCACGCTGTGCTTGCGGCCGTAGGAGAAATAGACGACGAAGCCGATCGCCAGCCAGACGATCAGCCGCCACCAGTTCTCCACGGGCAGGGAGAACATCAGCAGCAGGCAGAAGGCGATGCCGAGGATCGGCACGAGCGGGACCATCGGGCAGCGGAAAGGGCGCTCGGCCTCCGGGTGCTTGCGGCGCATGATGAGGACGGCGGCGCACACGATGACGAAGGCGAGCAGGGTCCCGATGTTGACGAGCTCGGCCAGGATGCGCAGGGGCACCAGGGCCGCCGCCGCGGCGACGACGACGCCGAGCAGGATCGTGGATTTGTACGGGGTGCGGAAGCGCGGGTGGATCGCGCCGAAGAAGCTCTCCGGGACCAGGCCGTCGCGCGCCATCGCCAGGAACACGCGCGGCTGGCTGAGCATCATCACGAGCAGGACCGAGGTGATGCCGGCGATGGCCCCCAGGGAGATCAGGAACTGCGCCCAGGGCAGGCCGACCTGGCGGAAGGCGTCCGAGACCGGGGCGTCGATGCTGAGCTTGCCGTAGGGCACCATGCCCGTCAGGACGGCGGTGACCAGGATGTAGAGGATCGTGCAGACGACCAGCGAGGTGATGATGCCGGTCGGGATGTCCTTCTGCGGGTTGACGGCCTCCTCGGCGTGCGTCGAGACGGAGTCGAAGCCGATGTAGGCGAAGAAGATCATCGCCGCCCCGGCGAAGACGCCGAGAGGCTCCCCGTTCTTGCCGGTCTGGCCGAGCAGGGTCTTGCCGAAGAAGCTGACGCCGGTGTAGCCGAACGGCGCGAACGGGTGCCAGTTGGCCGGCTTCACGTAGAAGGCCCCGACCACGATGACGAACAGCACGATCGCGAGCTTGGCGACCACGATGGAGGTGTTGACGGTCGCGCTCTCCCGGATGCCGACGACCAGGACCGCGGCGACGAGCGCGACGATCAGGACGGCCGGCAGGTCGAACCAGGTGCCGGTCGCGACCAGATGCCCGCTCGCCGGATTGAAGTCGAACGGGGCGTTCGTCAGCGCCAGCGGGAAATGCAGGCCGAAGATGCCGATGAAATCCTGGAAGTAGTGCGACCAGCCGTGCGCGACGGCCGCGGACGCGACCGAATACTCGAGGATCAGGTCCCAGCCGATGATCCAGGCGAAGAGCTCGCCCAAGGTCGCGTAGGCGTAGGTGTAGGCGGAGCCCGCGATCGGGACCATCGAGGCGAACTCCGCGTAGCAGAGCGCCGCGAACACGCAGGCGATCCCGGCCAGCACGAAGGACAGGATCAGCGCGGGACCGGCCTTGTCGTGCGCCGCGACCCCCGTCAGCACGAAGATGCCGGTCCCGATGATGGCGCCGACGCCGAGCCCGGTCAGGTGCAGGGGGCCGAGCACGCGGCGCAGGCGGTTCTCGCCCTTCATCTCCTCCAGCAGCAGGTGCAGGGGCTTGCGCTCGAACAGATGTTTCATCGGAGGGCCTCCGTGGGGATCAGCGCAGGACCAGCAGGGAGACCAGGGTCAGGATCAGCACGAAGAAGGTGACGCTCGCGTAGAACCAGTCGCGCTCCTCCGTGGCGAAGAGGACCATCGACCCCGCGACGCGCAGGATCGGCGTCATCACCAGCATCAGGACGCCGAGCTCGATCAGGGCGACCCCGTCGCCCCCGGCCGCGCGGTGCAGGATCGCGCCGATGTCGCCGGAGTAGGCCAGCGATTGCATGCGCTCCACGGTGGGGGAGCTTTGCGCGAAGCTGACCAGCAGGCCCGCGAGCATGACGGCCGTGCTCGCGACCACGCCGCCGCGCAGGATCCAGGCCGAGACCACGTGGATGTCGCGGTCCCCGCGGCGGCGGCGCTCGCGCGCCTGCGCCGCGACGGCGACGGGGGACGGCTCGGGGGAGTTCATCGGAGCCATATTATAACCCGGCGCCCAGGCCGCGCAGCAGCATTTCCGCGCCGATGACGCCGAGGGCGACCGCGAAGATCTGCCGGATGCGGGCGTTGGACATGCGCTCCATCAGCTTGGTGCCGAGGAACGCCCCCGCCAGCACGGAGAGGGCGACGGGCGCTACCAGGTAGGGCAAGACCAGGCCGCGGCGCAGGTACACGCCGGCCGCGGAGGCGGCGGTCACGCCGATCATGAAGTTGCTCGTGGCCGTCGAGACCTTCGTGGGGACCTTCATGTAGACCTCGTGGGCCAGGACCTTCACGACCCCGGCGCCGATGCCGAGCAGGCCCGAGATGATCCCGGCCGCCCCCATCAGGCCCATGGCCTGGGGGATGCCGGTCACCTGGTAGTGGACCTCCCGCTTGAGGCGATGGTCGTAGTACGAGCCGTTGAGGCGCAGGCGCTCGGCGAGGCGGTCGTTGCGCACGCCCTCCGGAAGCTCCTCGCCGATGTTGGCCAGGATCGGGACCAGCGAGGCGAGCAGGGTCAGGCCGAACAGGATGGAGAGCCCGGGGCCGCTCAGGTAGCGGGAGAGCACCGCCGCGCCGAGGATCGCCCCGGTCGCGGTGGAGAGCTCCAGGAACATCGCGATGCGGATGTTGGTGATCTTGTCCTTGACGTAGACCGAGCCCGCGCCGCTCGACACGGCGATCACCGAGACGATGCTGGCGCCGATGGCCTTCTGGATCGGGATGCGCATGAACAGCGTCAGGACCGGGACGATGACGATCCCGCCTCCGAGCCCGCTGATGGAGCCGACGACGCCGCCCGCGAACGACGCGGCGGCCACTTCGAGAAGCCAGACGATGGAATGGATCATGCGGGTATCCTATCAAGTGCGGATTTAAGGAGCCAGGGAGTGACGAGCGTCGTGGACACGGCGATGAGGACGAGGCAGGCGAAGATGTTCGCGCCGATGAAGCCGCGCGAGTAGGCGATGTCGGCGATCACCAGCTCCATGATCCCGCGGCCGTTGAGGCCCATGCCGAGGGCCCAGCTTTCCTCGGCCGAGAGGCGCGCGAGGCGTCCGCCCAGGTAGCCGCCGGCGATCTTGCTGACGAAGGCGGCGGCCAGGACCGCCAGCAGGAAGCCCGGGGCCCGCAGCGAGCGCGCGTCGAACTGGAGCCCGATCGCCGCGAAGAAGACCGGGGCGAGGAAGCCGATCGTGATGCCGGAGGCGGTCTTCTGCACCTCCTTATAATTGGCTTCTCCCAGGAACTCGCGGCTGAGCAGCATCGCGCCGAAGAAGGCGCCGATGACCGAGTGCAGGCCCAGGCGCTCCGAGAGCGCCGCGAAGGTCATGACGAAGGCGATGGAGACGGCGAAGAGGGCTTCCTTCGTCCGGACGCCTGCGAGGAGCCGCTCCAGGACGCGCCGCGCCAGCGGGATGCGGCCCGCCGAAAAAACCACGAGCCGGTAGGCGGCGACGACGATCGCCATCAGGAGCAGGGCCTTGCCGAGCGCGAGGGCCGATTCGGCGGCGAACTGGGACCAGGTGCCCGCCGCGCCCATGTCGAGGATGACCCCGAGGAGGAGGAGCGCGGCGGTGTCGTTGAAGACCGCGGCGGAGACGATCCGGCGCCCGGTCGGGCTCTGGAGCTGCCTCAAGTCCAGCAGGATGCGCACGCTCACCGGCAGGGCGGTGATCGCCACGCACAGCCCCATGAACGCGATCCGGTACTTGTCGAGCCCGAAGACGGCGGCGACGGCGGCGCCGGCCAGCAGGGGGACGACGAAGCTCGCCAGCGCGATCCAGGCGCCGCGGCCCCGCACCGTCTCGGCGAGCTCGCCCGGGTCGATCTCCATGCCGGCCAGCAGGACGAGGAAGAACACGCCCAGCTCCGTGATCACCTTGAGCTCCGGGGTGACGCCGATCCAGCCCGCGACGGACGGGCCCAGGAGCACCCCCGCGAGGATCTCCCCGATCATCGCCGGCTGTCCCAGGCGCTCGAGCACCTCCCCGCCCAGGCGGGCGGCGACCAGCAGGGACACGAGGGAGGTGATCAGCGGCGGCGCCGCTCCCGCGCTCATCGCGCCTCCGCCTGCGGCGCGGAGGACGCGCTGCCCGGACGCACGCGGGCCAAGTCGTCGATCAGGCGCGCGCCCCAGCGGTAGATGTTGTGCTCGCGGATCACCTCGCGCATGGACGACCAGCGGCGCTCGCGCTCGGCGGGCTCCATCTCCACGGCCTCGAGCAGCGCGCCGGCGGTGCGCTCGATGTCGTACGGGTTGACGATCAAGGCGTCGCGCAGCTCGCGCGCGGCGCCGGTGAAGCGGCTGAGGATCAGCACCCCCGGCTCCTCGCGCGCGGACGCGACGAACTCCTTGGCGACTAGGTTCATCCCGTCGTGCAGCGAGGTCACCAGGCAGACGTCGGCGGCGCGGTACCAGCGCTCGACCTCGCGCCGCGCGTGCTGGCCGATCTGCAGGACGACCGGCTTCCACGAGCGCGTGCCGAAGCGGGCGTTGATCCGGTCGGCCTCCCGCGCGACCTCCTCGCCGAGCTCCCGGTAGCGGGGGATGGTCGTGCGGCTGGGGGCGCCGAGCTCGACGAAGACGAAGCGCCCCAGATAGGCGGGGTTCTTCTCCAGGAAGCGCTCGACGGCCAGCAGGCGCTCGGCGATGCCCTTCGTGTAGTCGATGCGGTCCACGCCCAGCGCGACGATGGAACCGGTCGCGCCGGCCTCCTTCAGGAGGTCCGCCTTCGACGGCGGCTTGCCGGTCGCCTCCGACGGGGCGACGCTGATCGGGTACGGCCGCACCAGGGTCTCGTGGCCGGCGCGGCGCACGGAGAAGCGCTCCCAGTCGATGCGGCTCTCGAGGGTCCGGTCCACGGTCTCCAGGAAGTTGTTGCAGTGGTTCTGGATGTGGAAGCCCAGCACGTCGGCGCCCAGCATTCCGTCCAGGATGTCGCGCTGCCACGGGCAGATGCCGAAGGCCTCCGGGTTGGGCCACGGGATGTGCCAGAACAGGGACACGCGCGCGTCGGGGCGCGCCTCCTTGATCATGCGCGGCAGGAGCGCGAAGTGGTAGTCCTGGATCAGGACCGCGGGCTCCGGGACGCCCTCGATCTCGGAGAGGAGGGCCTCGGCGAACTTGCGGTTGGCGGCCTGGTACTGGCGCCAATCCTCGGCGCGGAAGGACGGGCGCGCGTGGGCGATGTGGCAGAGGGGCCACAGCCCCTCGTTGGAGAACCCGAAGTAGTAGCCGTCCTCCTCCTCCTTGGTCAGCCACACGCGCTTGAGCTCGTAGAGCGGCTCCTCGGGGGGGACGCGCACGCGGTCCAGCGCGTCGACGACCTCGCGGTCGGCGTCGCCGGCCCCGTGCGCCACCCAGGTCCCGCCGCAGGCGCGCAGGATCGGCTCCACGCCGGTCACCAGGCCGCTGGCGGGCTGCAGGACCTCGATCTTGCCGCCGCGGCGCACGTGCAGGTACGGCTCCCGGTTGGCGACGACGAAGATCGGGCGTCCCTGCAGCCGGTCGCGCGCGTGCTCCTTGAGGCGCTCGGCGGTCCAGGTGGACTGGCCCTGATGGCGCAGGCGGGCCTCCTCCTCGGCGGCGGCGCGGGCCTCGCCGAGGCGCTTGGCCAGGCGCACCGCCTCGGAGGCCAGCGGGCGCAGGAGGGTCGAGGTCGGAGGCGCGGAGGCCGGGCCCTCCGCGGAGAGCTGGCGCATCCAGGCCGCCATCTGATCCAGCGGGGCCAGCAGGTCCCAGCGCACGATCCAGAGCGTGATCGCGACGATCAAGAGGCTCTGCACGAGCAGGCGCCAGAAGCCGTGGGTCCACAGCTCGCGCACGCGCGCGTCGATCGGCGCGGCGTCGTAGACGACGGACACGGCGCCGCCGTCCGGCAGGGGCGCCGTGCAGACCCGCGCCGCCGGCGGCCCGGCCGACGCCGCGCAGCGCGGCTCGGGGTCCGCGGTCGGCGGAGGGGCGAGGAGGCCGTCCAGGGCTCCGGCGGAGGCGGCGGCGCGCCCGTCCTTGCCGAAAATCGCGACCGCGCGCGGCTTCTCGCGGCGGGCCAGGCGGCCGGCCATGCGCGCCAGGCCGGCGTCGTCGCCGCGCGCGGCCAGGGGGACGGCCAGCTCGCGCAGGGTCTCGGTCAGAATCGTGCCGCGCCGGTCGAGCTCTTGGGTCAGCAGCCGCCGCTCGCGGCGGGCTTGCGAATAGGTCCACGCGGAGGAGACTCCGGCGGCGGCGAGGACGAGGGAGACGGCGAGTCGGACGGTGATGCGCATGATGGACGCGGCGCGGATGACGGCCCGTCATTGTAGGCAATTTGGACCCCTCCTGTCCCCGGAATCCTGGGAGACGATTCCCGCAATAAGATAAAATGGCGCCACGAATCATCCGCCCGATCCCGTATCGCGCCCGACCACCCTCCGCGAGGCCCTGGAGCGCCTCGTCCGGGCGATGCCCTTCGACCGCCGCCTCCTGCTCGCCGGCGTCGCCGTCGGGATCGCCACCGGCTTCGCCGCCTACTCGCTGGACGCCGCGCTGGAGGCCTTCCAGCGGCTGCGCGAACGCTTGGGCGACGCGGGCCCGGTCCTGGGCCCTCTCTTCCTCGTCGCCCTGCCCGCGGCGGGCGGCCTGATCGCCGGGTGGCTCACGCGCAAGCGTTTCCCGGAGGCCGGCGGCCACGGCGTGGCCGAGGTCGCGCGCGCGATCAGCGAGAAGGACGGCAAGGTCTCCGCGCACGTGGCCTGGGTCAAGACCCTGGCCTCGGCGGCGACCATCGGCCTCGGCGGCTCGGCCGGCCTCGAGGGGCCGGTCGTCCAGATCGGCTCGTCGGTGGGCTCGGCGATGGGGCGCCTGTTCGACTCCCCGTCGCGGGACCTCAAGACCTTCGTCGCCGCCGGCGCCACCGGCGGCCTCTCGGCCGCGTTCGGCATCCCGCTGGCCGGCGTCTTCTTCACGATGGAGGTCATCCTCAAGGACTTCGCCAACGAGGCGTTTCCCGCCGTCGTCGTCTCCTCCGTCACCGGGGCCGTCGTCGCGCAGACGCTGCTGGGCGGCGCGTCGCTGACGCCGCCGCTGACCTACCAGTGGACGAAGGCCTCGGACCTGCTGCTGTACGCGGGCCTGGGCGTGGTCTGCGCGGCCCTGGGGCGGGCGTACTTCGCGGCGATCCGCGGCGTCGAGCGCGAGTTCCAGAAGTGGCGCAAGCTCCCGGAGTGGACCTGGGGCGGCGTCGGCGGCTTCCTGATCGGCGCGCTGACGCTGGGCGCGCCGCGGGTGGCCGGAACCGGCCGCGCCACGGAAGCGGCGCTGCTCGGCGGGGGGACCTTCGGCTGGAAGACGCTCTCCCTGACCTTCGGCAAGATCGCGGGCACGGCGCTGACCCTGGGCTCCGGCGGCTCCGGCGGCGCGCTGACCCCGTCGCTGTTCGTCGGCGCGGCCGCGGGCTCCGGCTGGGGCGAGGCGGCGTCGCGCCTGCACCTGACCGCGGCCTCGCCCGGGGCCTACGCGATCGCGGGCCTGTGCGGGGTGTTCACCGCGGCCTTCTCGGCGCCGGTGACCGGGATGCTGATCGGCGTGGAGATGACCAAGGACTACGGCCTGCTGATGCCGGTGATGATCTGCTGCGCGATCTCCTACCTCGGCTCGCGCCGCGCCGCGGGGGCCGCGGCGCTCCGCCGCGACGCCCCCGGGACGCAGACCCCGGCCTCCTGACGGCCGACGGGCTCCGCGATTTCCTACAATAGACCCGCGATGCCCCTGCGCCTGTACAACAGCCTGACCCGGTCCAAGGAGGACCTCGGCCCCCTCGCCCCGCCGCGGGTGGGCCTCTACACCTGCGGCCCGACCGTGTACAACTACCAGCACGTCGGCAACTACCGCACCTATGTCTTCGAGGACCTGCTGGTGCGCACGCTCAAGCTCCTGGGCTACGCGCCGTACCGCGTGATGAACGTGACCGACGTGGGCCATCTGACCAGCCAGGGCGACGAGGGCGAGGACAAGATGGAGGTCGGCGCCGCGCGCGAGGGCAAGACCGCCTGGGAGGTCGCCGCGTTCTACACCGACGCGTTCCTGGCCGACTCCAAGGCCCTGAACCTCCTGCCTCCGGAGGTCCTCTGCCGCGCCACGGACCACATCCCGGAGCAGATCGAGCTGGTGCGCCGCCTGGAGGCCAAGGGCCTGACCTACCGCACCTCCGACGGGGTCTACTTCGACACGGCGAAGCTGCCCGACTACGGCAAGCTGATGCCGCGCGAGCACCTGGAGGGCCTGAGGTCCGGCGCGCGCGTGGAGGCTAATCCCGAGAAGAAGCACGCGACCGATTTCGCCTTGTGGAAATTCGCGCCGCCGGACGCGAAGCGCCAGATGGAGTGGGACTCCCCGTGGGGCCGGGGCTTCCCCGGCTGGCACGCCGAGTGCTCCGCGATGGCCATGAAGTTCCTGGGCGAGACCTTCGACGTCCACTGCGGCGGCGTGGACCACATCCCGGTCCACCACACCAACGAGATCGCGCAGTCCGAGGGCGCGACCGGCAAGCCCTTCGCGCGGGTCTGGCTGCACGGCGAGTTCCTGCTGATGAACAGCGCGAAGATGGCCAAGTCCGCCGGCGGCTTCGTCAAGCTCTCGGACCTGGCGGACAAGGGCTTCTCGCCGCTGGACTACCGCTACCACTGCTTCACCGCGCACTATCGCAAGCAGCTGGACTTCACCTGGGAGTCGCTGGAGTCCTCCAAGACCGCGCGGCGGCGCCTGTGCGAGGCCGCGCGCGCCGCGGCCGCGGAGCCTCCCAAGCCCAACTGCGCGGAGTTCTCCGCGCGCTTCCGAGAGGCGCTGGCCGACGACCTGAACGCGCCGGCCGCGCTGGCCGTGGTCTGGGACGCGCTGAAGTCGGACCTGCCCGGGGGCGCGAAGCGCGCGTTCCTGGAGGAGGCCGAGTCCGTGCTGGCCCTGGACCTCTTCGCCCCCGCGCCGGACGACGCGGTCCCCGCCGAGGTGGCCGAGCTCCTCGCCGTGCGCGACGCCGCCCGGAAGAACAAGGACTTCGCCGAGTCCGACCGCCTGCGCAAGGCGGTCGAGGACCTCGGCTGGACGGTCAAGGACGGCAAAGACGGCGCCAAGGCGGTCAAAAAATGAAACACCGATCCGGCAAGCACCACGGCGGGGACCGCCACGGCCGTCACGAGCGCCACGACCGCTCCGGGCCGCGCCACAAGGGGCCGCCGCCGCCGGCCCGCCCGGCCAACGCCGACACGCGCTGGATCGGCGGCCTGCAGGCCGTCGGCGACGCGCTCTCCGCCGCTCCGTACGACTGCCGCGAGCTGTGGGTGGAGCACGAGCTCAAGCTGGAGGGCGTGGGCGATCTGGTGCGCCGCGCCAAGGACCTGGGCGTGACCGTGCAGTACATGGCGCGCCCGGAGCTGGACCGCGCGGTCAGCGGCGGGCGCCACCAGGGCGTCGCCCTGCGCATGGTCTACGACCCCTCGGCGACCTTCGCCGAGTGGATCAAGGGCCTCGACGAAAAGCGCAAGAAGGGCATGGTCGTGGTCGCCCTGGACCAGATCCAGGACCCGCACAACCTGGGCGCCATCGCGCGCTCGGCCCTGCAGCTGGGCGCGCGCTGCCTGGTGACGCCGGAGCGGAGATCGTCGCCGGTCACGCAGGCCGCGGTGCAGTCCTCGGCCGGCGCGGCGCTGAAGATCCCGATCCACCGCGTCGTCAACCTCGCGCAGACCCTGGCGCTGTGCAAGGAGCACGGCTTCTGGACCTACGGCGCCGACGCCGACGGGCGCGACGCCTGGGAGGCGACGCTGAACACGCCCTGCGTGCTGGTGATCGGCTCCGAGGGCTACGGCCTGCGCCCGCTGGTGCGGGCGTCCTGCGACGAGCTGCTGCGCGTGCCGCAGGTGGCGCACGGCGTGGGCTCGCTCAACGCGTCCTGCGCGGCCACCGCGCTCCTCTACGAGATCGCGCGGCAGAAGGCCCGTCCCGGAGCCTGAGTTGAGCGGTCCGGACCACGGCCCGGCCGGCGACGGCTCCGCGTCCCTGACCGGGGCGATGATCCTGACCGGGATCATCTTCCTGGCGGAGATCGCCGGGGGCTGGTACTCGGGAAGCCTCGCGCTGATCGCCGACGCCACGCACATGGCGGTGGACCTGCTGGGGCTGAGCCTGAGCCTCTTCGCGGCGATGCTCTCGCGCCTGCCCGCGGACCCCAAGCGGACCTACGGCTACCGGCGCGTCGAGGTGCTCGCCGCTCTGGGCAACGCGGTGGCGCTGATGGTGGCCACCGGCTTCATCCTGCGCGAGGCCGTCGCGCGCTGGATCTTCCCCACGCCGGTGGCGGCCGCGCCGATGCTGGGCATCGCGTCCCTCGGCCTGCTCTGCAACCTGGGCTCGGCCGCCTTGCTCTGGCGCGGGCGCGGCAACATCAACCTGCGCGGCGCGCTCCTGCACGTGCTCTCCGACGCGGCCGGCTCCGTGGGGGCCATCGTCGCGGCCGTGGTGATCCTGGAAACGGGCTGGTACCGCGTCGACGCGCTGGTCAGCGTCTTGATCTGCGTCGGGATCGTGCTGACCGCGTTCTGGCTCCTGCGCGACTCCACGCACATCCTGCTGGAAGGCGCGCCCGCGCACCTGGACCTCGAAGAGGTGCGCTCGGCCCTCGCGGGCCTGGAAGGCGTGAGCGAGGTCCATGACCTGCACCTGTGGTCGCTGACGCAGGGCCAGGAGGCCATGAGCGGCCACCTGGTGGCCGCCGACGGCCGCGAGGCCTGCGCCGTGCTGGAGGCCGGCCGTAAGCTCCTCTCCGAGCGCTTCGGCCTGACCCACGTCACCCTGCAGGTCGAACCCCCGAGCGGCCACCCATGACCCGCGCGCGGAGTGCCCTCCTCCTTCTGGGCGGGGAACTCCGCTCCGCCGCCGCGGCGAAGTCCGCCGCGCGCCGCGCCGATTTGGTCCTCTGCGCCGACGGCGGCGCCCGCCACGCCCTGAAGCTGGGCCTGATCCCCGACGCCGTCGTCGGCGACATGGACTCCCTGCCGCGCCTGCCGCGCTCCTGGCGCGCCGTCGCGCGCGTCCTCGACCGCGACGAGGACCGCGGCGACCTGGACAAGACGCTCGACCACGCGCGGCGCCTCGGCGCGCGCGACGTCTCGGTCGCGGCCGCCCTCGGCGGCGACCTCGGCCACGCGCTGGTCAACCTCGCGGTCCTCGAGCGCCGCGGCCGCGACTTCGAGCTCTCGCTCCTGGACGGCGGCGGCGCGCGCCTGCTGGGCCCCGGCCGCCACGCGCTGCCCCTCAAGCGCGGCACCCGCTTCACCCTGCTGGCCGCGCCGCATGCGCGCGTCTCTTTGTCCGGCGCGCTCTACCCGCTCAAGAACGCGGTGTTGAGCCGCGGCAGCCGGGGATTAGGGAATCGCGCGACGGGAAAGACGGTCCTGACGGTGCGCGCGGGCCTGGTCTGGCTGGCCGTCGACTCGAACGATCCGGCCTAGATTTCCCGGGGCACTTCAAACGCAGACGATCTGCGGCGCGCGCCAGCAGGTCCTCGCCGGCGCGCGTCCGCAGCGTCGAATGGTTAGCGTGCGACTGCCGCCTGTGACTTGTGAAGGCCGTCCAGAATGAACATGCGCATGAGAACCTGATAAGGCACGCCCCGCCACGCAGCGAGAGCCTTCAACTCGTTGATGGTGCTTTCCTCGAGCGCGATGCTGGTCGGCAGCTTGCGGCTCTTCTTCAGCCGTTTGGCGGACGCAAGGATCTTCTTCCGTTCGAAAACAGAAGTGCTTGCGTAAGCCGTTTCAGATTTCGCGTACGTAGGCTTCATAGAGTTCCCTCTCCTTCTTGTGAGCAGGTCTAGCGCTGATAGGTCTGACTTTCCCGTCTCTGAGTGTAAAAACCACGTGCAATATCCGGCCTTCCGAGGTCGTCCCAACGATACCAAGGCGTTCCTCATGGACGAGGGGGCTTACCTGGACACCCAGAGGCGCCGCCTGACCTAATGTGAAGACTTCCTCCGCTTCTCCCGTCCGGACCGAGTGCTTTGCGGCGCTCTTTGTTCGATTGCCCTCGTCCCAGTCGAATTCAAAGTGCGAATTCTCTTGGAGCCAAAGAAGCAGCCATTCAACGAATTTAAACTTGGCTATTCAGATAGTATAGTGTAACACACTATATAATGTCTTGCCAGAGGCATGCCGGGTGGCACGCTAACGCGGGGGGTGAGCGGCGGCGGCTATAAGTCTATTCCTCACCGGGCCGCCGTCCGCAGAATCGAATGGTTATGCGCAGACAGCATCACTCGTAGTGCGTCCAAAGCCGGATGACTTTTACCGTTTTGATTTCCGGTAAAACCTGATAGACCAATCGGTGCTGGATGTTGATGCGCCGGGAATAGCCACCCGCAAGATCCCCAACCAACTTCTCGTATGGAGGTGGATTCTGAAACGGGTTCTTCCGCAAGACTTCAAGCAGCGCTTCCGCTTTCGGTCTTAGTCCCGCGGAAGACAGCTTCTTCGCGTCCTTTTGGGCCTGCTTAGTGAAGACGAGTTCCCAGCTCACCAGGCGAGCTTTTTGGACAGCTTGCTGACCGGAGCCTTGAGTCCGGCGCGAATAGACTCGCGCATTCCGGGGATGGAGAGGAGGTGCAGGGTCTCCTGAATTGCGCGCCAATCGTCTTCGGAGATGAGTACGGCACTCGAGCGCTTCCCGGTGATTTGAACGGGCTCATGCGAAGAAGCCGTTTGATCTAGGAGCTTGTAGAGCTTGGCTCTGGCGGTGCTGGCGGTTAGAGTGGTCATTTTTGGTCTCCATTAGAAGCGTACCGGAAGTCGTACGCTTTGTCAAGGGCCCAGGTTGGCGCATAACTAGTATTAGGCCGCCCGGTATAACTTGTGGAGGTTGCGGGGGGCGTTCTTGGGATTGTAGAGCCGGAATCGGGATAATTCAATGGGAAAAGACGGATGGGGGGCGTTGAAAACACTGCGGGCTATGACGGCCTAACTATGTAACGAGGGAGCTGTCAGAAGCCTAGGTCGGCGCGGTCGGCGGGGCTTTGGACGCCGCGGCCGCCGCTCAGTCGAGGGTCGTCAGGTCGAGCAGGCGCGCGCCGTGATACGCGGTCAAGATCTCGACCAGCTTGGCTTTGGACCGGTAGACGATGCGGGAATTCCCCAGGATGATCTCGCGAACGAGAGGGTCGCTCAGCTCGGGAACGACGCGTCCGGACCGGGGGGATCCGCTCAGGCGCTCAACGGCTTGGAAGACGTCGACGACGAAGAGGCGGGCGTACTGAGGAGAGTCCTTGGCGATGAATTCGGCGATGGAGTCCAGGTCTTCGGAGGCCTGAAGCGTTCACCTTACTTCAACCATCGCTTCATCTTCTCTTTGACCGTGCCGTGCGATACGGTCTTCCCCGCGCCGGCCTGCTTCAGGCCGCGCTCCACCTTGGACAAGAACAGGAGGCGCTCCATCGCGTCCTCGTAGGATGCGTTCTTCGGCAGGCCTCGAACGGCCTTCAGGACCTTCTGCTTGGTCGTCATACGCTTAGGATCGCCGGACTTCCGCCGTAATTCAATGGGAGCGGACGGACGAAGTTTTAGGCCGCGGCCTTAGGGGCCTTGGGGCGGTTGTCTTCTTCGGCCAGGGCCACGGCGAGCGAGAGCAGGGCGGTCTCGGGCGCGGCGCCTTCCTTCATGGTCACGGCCTCGGGCGACGCGGAGCAGGCGGCGCACAGGTCGGCCAGGACCGTCTTCAGGGTCGCGAGGCTGCCGGCCGCGCCGGAGATCTCCAGGGACTTCACCGGCCACTTCACGCTCTTCTTCTGGGCGGCCTTCTCGGCGCGGGTGGCGTCGAGGACTTCCTTGGCCAGGCGCAGGAGCTCAGGCTGCGCCGCGGGGACGGCGGCCGCCTCGGCGGCGGCGGGCCACGGGGCGGCGTGCACGGAGGGGCGCTTCTCGGTCTCGGCGAAGCGCCAGGACCAGACCTCCTCAGTGATGTACGGCAGGAAGGGGGCGAACAGGCGCAGGAAGGCCTTCAGCGTCCACTCCAGAGACGCGACCGCGGAGCGGCGGGCCTTCTCGTCGCCGGCGCCGTAGGCGCGGTTCTTGACCAGCTCCAGGTAGTCGTCGCAGAAGCTCCAGAAGGCGCTCTCGACCGCGATCAGGACGGCCGCGTAGTCGTAAGAGGCGAAGTCCTTGCCGGACTCCTCGATGAGCGCCCGCATCTTGGCGATCCAGGCGCGGTCCACGGGCTCGGTGACGTCGGAGAGCGAGCGCTCGCCGGGGACGGCGGAGAGCTGGAGCATGGTGAACTTGGACGCGTTGAAGATCTTGGTCGCCAGGCGGTGGCCCACCTTGAAGACCATCTCGTCGTACATCGTGTCCTGGCCCAGCTTGGCGCGCGCGGCCCAGTAGCGCAGGGCGTCCGCGGAGTAGGTCTCCAGCAGGCCCTCCGGGGTCACCGCCTTGCCCTTGGACTTGCTCATCTTCTGCCGGTCGGGGCTGACCACCCAGCCGCTGATCGCGACGTCGCGCCACGGGACGCTCTTCTCGTGGAACCACGACTTCGTGATCGTGTAGAACGCCCAGGTCCGGATGATCTCGTGCGCCTGCGGCCGCATGTCGGCCGGGAAGAGCTTGGCGTGACGCTCGGGGTCCAGGCCCCAGTGGCTGGAGATCTGCGGCGTCAAGGACGAGGTCGCCCAGGTGTCCATCACGTCCGGGTCGCCGGCGAAGCCGCCGGGGACCCCGCGCTGGGACTCCTGGTAGCCGGGCGGGCAGTCGGCGAGCGGGTCCACCGGCAGGGACTTCCGGTCGGCCAGGAGCGGCTTGTCGTACTGCGGCTCGCCCTTCGCGTCCAGCGGGTACCAGACCGGGAACGGCACGCCGAAGAAGCGCTGGCGGCTGACGCACCAGTCTTGGTTCAGGCCCTCGACCCACTGCTCGTAGCGCTTGAGCATGTAGTCCGGGTGCCAGCGCACCTTGCGCCCCTGCGCCAGCAGGTCGGCCTTCGCGTCCAGGATGCGGATGAACCACTGGCGCGTGGGGACGAACTCCAGCGCCTGGTCGCCCTTCTCGTAGAACTTGACCGCCTGGACGGTGGGCTTGGGCGGGCCGGTGAGGACCCCGGCGGCCGCGAGCAGCTCGGCGGACTTCGTCCGCGCCTGCTTCGGGTACAGGCCGGCCAGATTCTTGTACGCCTCGTTGGCGGCGGCGGCGTTCGTGCTCTCGAAGGCGCCCTTTCCGAACTCGACGGGCAGGAGGCGGCCGTCGCGGCCGATCACCTGGCGCAGCGGCAGCTTGTGCTCGCGCCAGAACTCCACGTCGGCGATGTCGCCGAAGGTGCAGACCATCAGGATGCCGGTGCCCTTCTCCGGGTCGGCGTGCGCGCCGGGCATGATCGGCACCGAAGCGCCGAAGAGCGGCGTGATCGCGCGCTTGCCGAAGAGCGTCTGGTAGCGCGCGTCGTCCGGGTGCGCCACCACGGCCACGCAGGCGGCCAGGAGCTCCGGCCGCGTCGTGGAGATCACGAAGTCGCCGCCGCCCTCGACCTGGAAGCGGAGGTCGTGGTAATTGCCGTTCTGCTCCCGGTCCTCCACCTCGGCCTGGGCCACCGCGGTGCGGAAGCCCGTGTCCCACAGCGTCGGGGCCTCCACGCTGTAGACCAGGCCCTTCTCGCGCAGGTCCAGGAAGGACAGCTGGGAGACGCGGCGGCAGCGCTCGCCGACCGTCGAGTAGTGCTGGGTCCAGTCGATGGACAGCCCCAGTCGCCGCCACAGCGCCTCGTACTTCTTCTCGTCCTCGGCCGTCTGGACCGCGCAGGCCTCCAGGAAGTTCTTGCGCGAGACCTCTTCCGAGGTCTTCGTCCCCTCGGCGGCGGGCGTCGGCGTCCAGCCCGCGCGGTACGGCAGGCCCGGCTCGCAGCGGATCGCGAACTGCTTCTGCACGCGGCGCTCGGTGGGCAGGCCGTTGTCGTCCCAGCCCATCGGGTAGAAGATGTTCTTGCCCAGCATGCGCTGCTGGCGCACGAGCACGTCGGTCTGCGAGTAGCTGAAGACGTGGCCCATGTGGAGCGAGCCGGAGACGGTCGGCGGCGGCGTGTCCACCACGAAGGTCTCGGAGCGCGGGCGCGCCGGGTCGTATTTATGGAGGCCGTCGGACTCCCAGCGCTCGGCCCACTTGGCCTCGATCTCGGCGGGGGAATACGCGGCGGGGAGGTTCGTCTCGCTCATGGGAGAGCGATTCTAACAATTCCTGGGCGTCGTCGTCCGCGCGCCTTAAGGACGACCGCCGCGACCTCCGCCGAGTCTCGGGAGCTCCTGAGGCTCGGCCAGGTCGGGCGTTGACGCGGCGCGAAAGGAGGGCTAAACTCCAGGCGTGACGAGACGCCTGACCCTCCTGCTCACCCTGCTGTTCGTCGCGGCCGAGGCCTACGCGCGCGCCGGCGGCGGCGGCGGCTACTCCGGCGGCGGCTTCGGCGGGGGCTCGTTCGGCGGCGGCTACTCCGGCGGCTCCTACGGCGGCGGAGGCGGCGCCGGCGGGATCATCGATCTCTACATCCTGTTCGTCTTCGCGCATCCGCTGCTGGGCGTGCCGACCACCGTGGCCTTGCTCTGGGTCTATTACGCCCTCAACCATCCCAGCGGCGGCTCCGCCGGGGTCTCGCAGGTCCTGGACGAGCAGCTGCAGAACCGCCGCCGCGAGGCGCTGACGGTGATCCGCGGCCGCGACCCGGACTTCGACGAGACCGCCTTCCTGGGCCGCGCGGGCGCGGCCTTCCTGGCCGTCCAGGAGGCCTGGAGCGTCCAGAACATGTCCAAGGCGCGGGCGTTCATCTCCGACGGCGTGTTCGAGCGCTTCCAGCGCCAGATCGCCGAGCAGACCGCGCGCGGGATCCGCAACCGGATGAGCGAGGTGAAGGTCCTGGAGACCGAGGCGCTCGGCTACCTGGCCGGCCTGCACTACGACTCGGTGTTCGTGCGGATCAAGGCCTCGGCGCTGGACCAGATCGTGACGCTCGCCGACGAGACGGTCCTCAGCGGCGGGCCGGACGCCTTCGAGGAGGTGTGGACCTTCCTGCGCCGTCCCGGGGTCAAGACGCTCAAGCACGCCGGGCTCATGGAGGGGCACTGCCCGTCCTGCGGCGCGCCGCTGGAGATCGCCGACGCGGCGCAGTGCGCGGCCTGCAAGGCCTGGGTCAACTCCGGGGAGTTCGACTGGGTGCTGGTCGAGATCACGCAGGTCTCGGAGTGGAGCTTCCCGGACCCGTCGCGGGAGATCTCCGGCTGGGAGGCCCTGCGCGAGGCCGACCCGGGCCTGAGCCTGGAGGCGCTGGAGGACCGCACGGCGATGGTGTTCTGGCGCTGGCTGGACGCGCGCCGGCGCATGGACCCGGCGCCGCTCCAGGGGGTGTCCGACGACGCTTATCTTAAAAAAGTCGACCTGGCCTCCTCCTGGGCGCGCGACGCGGCGGTGGGATCCGTGGAGACCATCGCCTTCGAGCCGGGGATGGACTACGACCGGGTCCACGTGCGCGTGCGCTGGGAGGCCGACCGCATGGAACGCTCGGGCGGACAGGAGGTCTTCAAGGGCCGCGACCGCCGCGCGCACTTCCTGATCTTCCGCCGCCGCAGCGGGGTGACCAGCGACTTGAAGGCGGGCCTGCGCGCGGCGCGCTGCCCGTCCTGCGGGGCGCCGCCCGCGGAGCCCGACGCCGCGGCCTGCGCGTATTGCGGCCGCAAGTTCAACGACGGCTCCGTCTCCTGGGTGCTCTGGGACGCGGTGCCCTACGGGCAGTGGCGCAGGCCCAGCGAGGGCCCCGGCGCCCCGGTCTCGGTCACCGGCCTGGACTGGGGCCAGGACCTGCCTCCGGCCGAGGCGGTGGCGGTCCTGACCGCGGGCCTGGCCGCCGACGGCTCGGTGGACGACCGGGAGCGGGCCTACCTGCGCGCCTACGCCGACCGCCGCGGCGTGGACGGCGGGCAGGTGGAGCAGATGATCTCGGCGGCGCTGGAGCGGCGCCTGGAGGTGCCGGCGCCCAAGACCGGCGCGGAGGCCGAGGAGATGCTGCGCGGCCTCATCCGCATGTGCCTGGCCGACGGGGTGATCGCCGACTCCGAGCGCGCCCTGCTGGCCTCCTTCGGCCGGCGCCTGGGCCTGCACGACCAGGAGCTGAGGACGATGATCAAGGAGGAGCGCCTGGCCCTTCAGGCGCGCGCGGCGGCGGCGGTGGCGGAGCGGGTCGGGTCTTGATATCGCCGGGGCCGGGGCTATACTAGGCGGATGATCGCCTTCTTGGCGGCCGCGGCCTTCCTGGGCGCGGGCGCCTCGGCCGAGACCCTGACCGACCGCGTGGACCGGGAGTACGTGCGCCCGGCGCTGGCGCAGGTGCGCGGCGCGTTCTCGGGGGAGGAGCCCGTGTGGACCCCGCCGGTCCTGCCCGGGACGGCGGCGGCGCGCGCGATGAGCGAGAAGGTGCGCGCGCGCTGGCTCGACCCCCTGCTGGACGACGACCGCGGCCTGGCCCTGGACGCGGCGCGCTCGCTGGCCTCGCCGCGCGACTTCGCCGCGCCCGGCGGCCGCGACCCGGCGTCGTTCCTGCCCGGGGCGTCCCTGTCCCCGGCGGCGCAGGGGCTGGTGGACGAGATCCAGACCCGCTTCCTGTCGCGCCTGTTCTCTCCCGCCTACGCGCTGGACGCGGCGGGCGCCCTGGGCTCGGCGCGCCAGGACAAGGGGCCGGACGCGCCCGCGCCGGACGCCTCCGACCCGGCGGCGGCCGCGGTGGAGGCGGTGCGGCGCGCGTCGGCCGCCGTCGCGCCCCGGCGCGTGCGGGATTCCACGCGCTTGGTGCGCGGCTCGGGCGGGCCCTCCTCCGGGAGCGGCGGGCCGCATCTCAAGCCCGTCTCCTCGCGCTTCACGGCCCTGCCCTGAGGCGTTGACAACCCCGGACCCGGGGGCTATAGTAAGCTTCGGAGGTTCACCCATGCCCATCATCGACCGCGTGAAGTACGACGGACCCTCGGACGTCCTCGTCTGGCGCTTTCCGTCGGACAACCTCAGCTGGGGCACGCAGGTGATCGTCAACCAGGCGCAGGAAGCCCTGTTCTTCAAGGGCGGCAAGGCCTTGGACGTGCTGGGGCCCGGCACCCACACCCTGCGCACCGCCAACATCCCTCTTCTGCGCGGCCTGATCGCCGCGCCGTTCGGCGGCGAGACGCCCTTCGCCGCGGAGATCTTCTACGTCAACAAGGCCGTGAACCTGGACGTGAAGTGGGGCACCAACAGCCCGATCCCCATCCAGGATCCCAAGTTCGGCGTGTTCCTGCCGGTGCGGGCTTTCGGCCAGTTCGGGATCCAGGCGCAGGACTCGCGCGCGCTGGTGACCAAGCTCTCGGCCACCAGCCCGGAGTTCACCACCGAGCAGCTCTCCAACTACTTCCGCGGGGTCCTGCTGACCCGCGCGAAGGACTACATCGCCGAGACGATCGTGAAGCAGAAGATCAACCTGCTGGAGATCGCCGCGTACCTGGAGGACATGTCCGCCGGCATCCAGGGCAAGCTGGCCGCCGACTTCGCCGAGTACGGCGTGAAGCTGGTCAACTTCTACCTGAACTCCGTGGACGTGCCCGAGGACGACGACACCGTCGTGCGCCTGAAGAAGGCCCTGGCCGACAAGGCCGAGCTGGACATCCTGGGCGACAAGTACCAGCAGAAGCGCACCCTGGACGTCATGCAGACCGCCGCCGGCAACGAGGGCGGCGGCGCGGGCGCGGGCATGGGCCTGGGCGCGGGCCTCGGCATGGGCATGGGCATGGGCCAGATGATGGGCAACGCCATGGGCCAGATGAACCCCGCCGCCTCGGCCGCCGCCGGCGCGGCCGCCGCGGGCGCGAAGTTCTGCTCCCAGTGCGGCAAGCCCCTGGTGCCCGGCGCGAAGTTCTGCGCGGAGTGCGGCGCGAAGCTGGCCTGAGCGCCGCCCGGACGCAAGAGGAGCCCTCGCGTTCGCGTGGGGGCTCCTCGTTTTCGGCTTCCGGTCACCGAGGGCGCGTCATTTCTTCTTGCCGGTGAAGTTGTAGACGGGCCCCGAGGCGGAGCTCATGATGTCGGAGCGCGTGGCCGCGCCGTAGTTCACATAGGACGGGCGGGCGACGGCGTGGACGGCGGCGGCCACCTCGGGTTGGGAAGGCTCGGCGGCCGCGGCGGCGGGAGTCGCGGACGCCGCGGGGGCGTTCACTGCGCTGGCCTGGGCACTGCTGTGCTGGGTGGCGGGGCCGGTGATGCTGTAACTGGGCAGCGAGCCGGTCAGGTGCTTGATCCAGTTGGGCTTCTGCGGGGCCGGCGCGGGGGAGACGGCGGCGACCTTGGCCGGGGCCGGGACGGCGGCCGTGGGAGCGGCGGCGGTCTCCGGGGGCGGGACCACCATCATGCGGTCGCCGGCGGCGGAGGGGGCGGTGACGCGCACCACGTTGGCGGCGGCCGGGGGGGCCGCGTCGGCGTTGTTGCCCGCGATGCGGTCCCAGAGGCGGCCCTGTCCGCTGAAATTGGTGAAGAGGACCACGGACCCGGCGATGGCCACGATTAGGGCCGTCACCAGCGTGTCCAGATGAGCCCACAGACCGCGCGACCCCGTGCTCTTGTTCATGCCCCAAGTATAGAGGGGGAATGAAAATCACGCAATACCAAAGGCTTTTTTAACCGAAAACTTACCTCGTGCCGGAAAAGGACGGATTAAAGCCGTTTTCGCGGTTCAGGGCCGGACGGGGGGAAGGACGAAGGGCGCCCCACGGTAGGGGTGGACGGTCTCGCTCAGACCCTGGGGCGACGCGGTCACGGTCAGATAATGGGCGAAGCGCTTCTTGGGGTAACCCGGCGGCAGGGGATAGAGCGGCGAGCCGCCCCCGCCGGAGATGACGTAGCGCACGCCCTTGTGATCCGCGGCCCAGAAGGCGTGGATGTGGCCCATGAACACCGCGGACACCCCGGCGCTCTCGACCAGGCGCTCGAAGTCGGGGCTGCCCTCGTCGAAGTAGTTGGTGAAGAAGTCCTGCAGGGCGGTGCGCTGGGCCTCCACGCCCTCCGCGCTGGCCTTCCACTCCTCCAGCGCGCCGACCTCCTTGAGGGGCCGCACATGGCGCAGGTAGGCCGGGGGGACGTGGGTGAAGATCACCTTTTTGAGCGGCGTGTCCAGCGCCCCCTGCAGCCAGGCGATCTGCGCGGGGGTCACCACCCGGTCCGAGCTGTCCAGCGAGATGAACCGCCAGCCGCCGTGGTCGAAGAAGTAGTCGCGCGGCCCGAACACCGCGTCGTACAGGTTCTTGTCCGCGTCGCCGTTGGGGCGGGAGCGGTCGTGGTTGCCCACGCAGCGCAGGAGCGGAACGCCCGGGTGCGCGTCCAGGTAGGCGACGTGCGCGCGGTAGTCCGCCGGCGTGCCCTGGCTGACGAAGTCGCCCAGCTGGAAGACGAAGTCCGGCTTGGCGGCGTTGAGCGCGGAGAGCTCGTCGGCGAAGACATGCGGGCCCGGCGAGAAGATCCGCTCCCAGGGGAAGCGCCCGCGCTCCGCGTCGCCCAGCACGCCGAAGGTGAACTCCGCGCCGGCCGGCGCGGGGGACAGGCGCGCGAGCTGGGCGGCGATGCCCACGCGCGCGCGGGCCGCGGCCAGGTCCGCCGGGACCGGCGT
>JAJXTZ010000179.1 GCA_021783355.1 bacterium
CAGGCGCGCGCGCGCCGCCGCCCGCGGCGGCGGCGCGCCGAAGGCGGGGTGCACCGGGATCCCGGTGACGCGCAGGCGGTCGCGCGGCACGCCGCGAGCGGCGAGGGCGTCCGCGGCGGAGTCGTCGGGGAGCGCGATCAGGTCCGCCGCGGGCGCGGCCCAGAACGGGTGCGGGTCGAAGTCGGTCAGCACCGAGACGACCGGCACCTCCAGCTCCCCTCGGCGCCGGGCCTCGGAGAGGACCGCGGCGACGGCGGCCTGGGGACAGACGATCACCCCGGCGCCGGTCCGGCGCACGCCGGCGCGCAGGCGCGCCGCGCCCCCGAGGCTCAGGTAGGCGGAGCGCGCGGCGGACAGGACCCCGCGCGCCGCCGGACTGCGGTACAAGGCCCCCCACGCGCCCGGGGCCGCGCGCAGCAGCGCGTGATAGCCGCGCGCGACGGCCGCGCCGGCCGCCGGGTGATGGCCCGAGGCCACCTCCACGCGCGCCGTCTCCAGCCCGGAGAGGCGCGCGGCCTCCTCCAAAGCGGAGGCCGCCGCGGCGTGACCGCTCGGTTCGGATCCGAACACGAGCAGGACGCGCGCGGCGGCCATCTTCAATCCTATTCCTCTGCTACGCCTCGACCCTGCGGGCTCGGCGCAAAAGCGCCGAGGGCCGGCCTTGAGCGCTTAGAGGTCGTTGGCGGCTTTCAGGTCGGCGTAGCGCTTCGGGAACTTGGCCTTGAACTGCTTGACCAGCTCGTCGCGGTGCGCCTTCCAGGAGGCGGCGTTCTTGCCGGTCTTGCGCGCCACGCCGTCGTATTCCAGGAACTCCCAGATGGCCTTGGCCTCGTTGCGCGGGATGTTGGCGCCGGGCTTGTTCATCATGCGCTTGACGTAGCGGTTCCAGATCTTGGTGTCCACTTCCCAGACCGCCGGATCCTTGAACAGCTCGGGCTGGGCCTTCTTCATAGCGTCCAGCGCGGCCTGCTGCTTGGCGTCGCTGATCCCGCCGTCGGGCTCGACGAAGCGGCTGTTGAGCGGGCGCGAGGCCGTGTGGCAGGCCGCGCAGCGCTTGAGCATGAAGTGATAGCCATCCTGGGCCTCCTTCGGATAGGTCTTCAGGACGGACTCCGGCAAGGTGTCGGGTCCGAGGTCGTTGGGGTAGGGGCTCGCCAGGGCCTTCTCCTTCTCGCTCATCGCGGCGCCCGCGGGCACGGCGGCGGCCAGGCCCATCAGGGCCGCGGCCAGGACGAACATCCAGTTGCGGTTCATGTGATTGTCTCCTTGAGGTCGTTACGGCTAGAATCCGAGGTCCTGCTTCTTGCCGATGCTGAGCAGCCAGGTCGCCAGGTCGTCGAGCTCGGGCTTCGAGATCTTCCCCTTCCAGGCCGGCATGTAGATCACCGGCATCGGCCCGTCCGGGTCCCACTTCTTCGCGGCCGAGGCCGGCACGCCCTGCTCGATCTTCTCGACGAGCTCCTCGTGGCTGTAGCCGCTCATCAGGTCCGGCAGAGTCGGCTCGCGGCCCTTCTCCATCTCGGCGAAGCGCTCGGCCTCGGTCATCTTCGGGTCGAAGGGCTTCTGGCCCGGGCCCAGCGCGTTGAAGCGGCGGCGTCCGGCCTTGGCGTCCACGCCGTGACAGCCGGCGCAGCCGTACTTCACGAACACGTAGTGGCCGTGGGCCTTCGGGTCGGAGAAGCGAGGTTCGCGCGCCGCGGGCCCCTGGACGTGATCGCGGTACGGGACCTCCTCCAGCTTGGTCATCCCGGACAGATACGCGACGATGTCCTCGGCCTGCTCCCGGGTCAGCTCGTGGCTGAAGTCGGGCATCGGCGACGGGGCGATCGGCTCCGTGTTCATCTTGGCGAACGGGTCGTTGGGGGTCACCTGCTCCGGGTCGTCGACCAGATGGCCCAGGATCCAATTCTGGATGTTCCAGTGGTCCAGCGGCAGCTGTTTGCCGTCGATGCGCACGCGCAGGAAGTTGTAGCCCGCGATGCGCTCCAGCGGCTTGTCCTCGATGTCGCCCAGGTCCACCGACATCGTCCCGCCCACGCCGTCGATCGCGTGGCAGCCGAGGCAGCCGTGCTGGTGGATCAGCTTCTCTCCCTCGGCCGCGGCCTGCGCGCCCTTCAGGGCGGCGAAGTCGCCGTGGCACTTCACGCACGAGCCCTGGATGGCCGTGCCCTTGAGCATCGGGTGGTCCCAGTTCTCCACCCAGCCGTGGGCGTCGGCCAGCGTCGTGGCCAGGCCCTGGCCCTGGTGGCAGACCGTGCAGCCGAACTTGGTGAACGGATGCGTCTTGACCAGGCCCGCGATGTCCGGATGGGCCGCGAAGGGCTGCTGCGTGAACGGCGTGGTCAGGCCCGGGTTCTCATACTCGTCCATGCCCACGTGGCAGGTCGTGCACCGGTCGAACCGGCCCAGCCCGTCGGTGATGATCTGCTTGATCGCCAGCGGGTGGCGGCGGTACTCGGCCGCGCTCTTGCGCAGGTCGGCCGCCTTCTTGGGGTCGGTCTCGGCGGCGGCCTGCTTGGTCAGGTGGTCGGCCATCAGGTCGTAGTACTGCCGCTGATAGGTCTTCCACTGCGCGTCGTTGTCCTTGACGAGCGCGGTCACGAAGACCGCCAGAAGCGCGAAGTTGAAGGCGTAGAAGAGTTTTCGGTAGCTCATGTCAGATGTTCATGCTGACGGCCGGCACGGTCAGCACGTACTTGATGTTGAAGCAGAGGCGCGCGCACATCTTGAGCCACACGCCCATCATGCAGACCACCAGGGTCATCGTGACCAGGTAGCGCGCCCAGTCCAGCCTGCGGATGTGGCGCTGGGGCATGATGAAGCCGAACTGGAAGACCATCCCGCAGAAGAAGAGCAGGAAGCCCACCTGCAGGCCGGTCAGCTTGTGGGCGGCCATCCCGCCCAGCCCGACGAGCGCGACCAGGGCCAGGAACCCCAGCAGGAGCTTCTTGCCCGGCAGCTCGCGCTGGATCAGCTTCGGCAGGAAGATCCCGCCGGTGAAGAGGGCGCCCAGCACGGCCACGCCCAGCGCGATCGGCAGGACCGCCGCGCCGTGAGGGCCGAACACGCTCCAGGTGGGCGGCGGGGCCGGCTTGAAGCCGTACCACGACTCCCACGGCCAGTACCACGCGTAGCTGGGCCCGCGGAAGAATTCGCCGATGGTGATCAGCGTGAACCACATCGTCACGCCGAGCAGGAACATCGTGTTCGCGAACGGGCGCTCCCCCCAGGCGTAGTAGCCGACGCCCTTGGGGTTGGTGTCCAGGTACGGGACCATGATCAGGCCCGCGGCGATCATGCCGGGCAGCAGCACGCCCGCGATCCACGGATCGAAGTAGACCAGCATCTCCTGGAGGCCGACGAAGTACCACGGCGCCTTGGCCGGGTTCATCGTGACGTTCGGGTTGGCCATGATCTCCAGCGGCGCGTTCTGCAGGAGCGCCCAGACCATGATGAAGATCACCAGGCCGACGGCGGCCAGGTACTCGCGCTTGACCAGGTTCGGCCAGACGTCCACCTTGGGCTCGTTGGCCGAGTAGGGGGCCGCGGAGAACGAGTCCTTGCGCACGCGCCAGAAATGCAGGATCAGCAGGATGCCGACCAACAGGGGCACCGCGATGCAGTGCAGGACGTAGAAGCGCAGCAGCGCGCTGCCGCCGACCACCGTGCCGCCCAGCATCGTGAAGCGCACGTCGTTGTTGATGTGCATCCCCATCAGCCCGCCGAACGGCCCGGCGTTGCCGAGGAACGGCGTGGCGCCCGCCATGTTCGTGCCGACGGTCACCGCCCAGATCGCCAGCTGGTCCCAGGGCAGCAGGTAGCCGGTGAAGGAGAGGAACAGCGTCAGCGTCAGCAGCAGGACGCCGATGCCCCAGTTGAACTCGCGCGGGCGCTTGTACGCGCCGGTCAGGAACACGCGCACCATGTGCGCGATGACCGCCACCACCATGGCCTGCGCGGCCCAGCGGTGCATGTTGCGCAGCAGCTTGCCCAAGGTCACCGCGTACTCCAGGTCCTTGATGTCGCGGAACGCCAGCCCCGGGACCGGGCGGTAGTAGAACATCAGCGACACGCCGGAGAGGGCCAGCAGCAGGAACAGCGCGAAGGCGAGGCCGCCGAGGCCCCAGGTGTAGGTCCACTTCAGCGCGCGCGGACGGACCTTCGCCGGGTGCAGGTGGAGCCACACGTTGCCGCTGATGTGCGCCTGGCGGTCGCGCGGGGTGTCGGCCCAGACGCCGCCGCGGAAGACGGCGCGCCAGACCGGGGAGTCGATGACCTCTTTCTTCAGCGTCTCGATGTCGGGGATGGGCATGATCGTTTAGGCCGAGGCCAGCGGCAGGAAGAACGGCGGCTGGTCGCGCTTCGGGGGCTGGTCGGCGAGGACGCCC
Organism: bacterium; assembly: GCA_021783355.1. Taxonomy (GTDB): domain Bacteria; phylum Elusimicrobiota; class Elusimicrobia; order UBA1565; family UBA9628; genus GWA2-66-18. Next base: position 4,389 of record JAJXTZ010000179.1, read on the forward strand.
TTGTCCACGATCAGGTCGCCGGTGCTGGCGACCGTGATCTTCGCGCGCCACAGCGGGATCGGCGCGGGACCGGCGATGACGTCGCCGGCCAGCGTGTAGTTGGAGCCGTGGCACGGGCACTTGAAGCGGTTCTGGTCGGGGAACCAGTTCGGGGTGCAGCCCAGGTGCGTGCAGCGGGCCCAGAGGGCGTAGAGCCCCGTCTCCGTCCGCACAATCCACACGCGGTGCTCGTTGAGCCACTTCGTCGAGACGCCGAGGTCGTAGCCGGAGACGGGGCCGGCGTTGAAGATCTGGGAGGGCTCGTAGGTGACGTTCGGGAAGAGATACCGGGCGCCGGCGGCCGCGCTCGCCGCGAAGAAGGCCGCCAGCATGCTCCAGCCCGCCCACAGGAAGTCGCCGCGCGTCATCTGTCCCGGGGCCGCGGTCTTGGGCGCCGGCGCGGCCGCGTGGGCCGCAGTGGACTTCTCGGTGGCTTCGCTCATCTCGTGTCTTTGGTTACCTTTGGCTTGACTTTAGTGCTGCTTGGGGGTGACAAAAATCAATCGTCGACGAAAAGTAACAATTAGGGTCCGCGGGTGTCAAACCGCCCGTCGGCGGGGAGCGCGGCCTCGCGCGCGGCCGCCGCGCCCGCCGCGCGCTCCAGGACCCAGGCGGCGAACCCCGCGTGCGGGGTCAGCGTCGCGTCGTCCCACCCAAAGTCCAGCCCGGCCAGCGCCTCCGGGATCTTCTGATCGATGCCGCCGCGCGCGATCAGCACCGGCACCACCAGCGCCCG
>JAJXTZ010000024.1 GCA_021783355.1 bacterium
CGCGGCCTGCTGGCCGGGCGGCCCGACGCGCTGGACCCCGTCCTTTTCGCCCTGGAGCTGCGCCGCCTGCCGCCGGGAGGCTTGCGCCCGGCGCGCTTGCCCGACGAGGACGGCCTGGCCGTCCTGCTGGGCCGCGCGCTCTCCCGGACGCCCGTCCCCGACGACGGGCGCGCCATCGCCGTCGAGATCCTCAACGGGACCGGGACCGACGGCCTCGCCTCACGGGCGGCAAAAATGCTGAGATTGCGGGGCGTCGACGTGCTGGCCGTCGGCGACGCGCGGCCGCGCGCGCGCACGCTGGTGGTGGACCGCGTCGGCGACTTTCGTCGCGCCGAGACGGTCCTGGAGACCGTGGGCTGCCCGGACGCCCGGGCCGTGACGCGCATGGACGCGGCGCGGGCCGTGGACGTGAGCGTGCTGGTCGGGGCCGACTGCGCGGACGCGTTCGGGCCCGCCGACGCCCCGGGGCCGTGAGCCGCCGGGAACAGGAGAGGACATGGAACTCGTCGAGGTGCTGAAGACCGCCGTGCAGGCCGGGGCCAGCGACGTCCACCTGGTGATCGGCAAGCCCCCGCTGATGCGCCTCAACGGCGAGATCGAGGAGATCCCCGGCTTCCCCAAGATCAACGCCGAGGAGTGCAAACGCCTGATCTACTCGATCCTGTACGAGGAGCAGCGCGCCCGCTTCGAGGAGAACTGGGAGCTGGACTGCTCGTTCGCGGTATCCGGCCTGTCGCGCTTCCGCGTCAACGTGCTGCTGCAGAAGAACGGCGTCGAGGCCGTCATGCGCGTGATCTCGTCCAAGATCCCCACCCCCGAGCAGCTGCGCCTGTCCAAGTCCATCACCGACCTGGCCGACCTGCCGCGCGGCCTGGTGCTGGTCACCGGCCCCACGGGCTCGGGCAAGTCCACCACCCTGTCGGCGCTGATGGAGCTGATCAACCAGAAGTACTCCGACCACATCCTGACCATCGAGGACCCGATCGAGTTCGTCTACGAGTCCAAGAAGTCCATCTTCCGCCAGCGCGAGGTCGGCCAGAACACCAAGTCCTTCACCGCCGCCCTGCGCTCGGCCCTGCGCCAGGACCCGGACGTGGTGCTGGTCGGCGAGCTGCGCGACCTGGAGACCATCCAGCTGGCGATCACCGCGGCCGAGACCGGCCACCTGTGCTTCGGCACCCTGCACACGCAGGACGCCCCGTCCACCATCGACCGCATCATCGACGTGTTCCCCCCGCACCAGCAGACCCAGGTGCGCGTCCAGCTGGCCGTGGTCCTGCAGGCCGTCGTCTGCCAGCAGCTGCTGCCGCGCAAGGACGGCGAGGGCCGCATCGCCGCGCGCGAGATCATGATCATGACGCCCGCGATCTCCAACCTGATCCGCGAGGGCAAGACCCACATGCTCTACCAGGCCATCGACACCGGCGCCAAGCACGGCATGGTCGCGATGGACAAGGCCCTCTCCGAGCTGGTCCGCCAGGGCCTGGTCTCCCCCGAGGAGGCGCTGACCCGCGCCAACAACCAGGAGACCTTCAAGCAGCTGGCGGGCATCACCGGCCGCAGCGGCGCGTCGCTGATGTGAGCGGGGACATGGACGAGACCGCCCGGCTGGAGCTGCTGCGCTCCCATCCGCTCTTCGCGCGCCTCACCGAGGCGCGCAGGCGCGCTCTGGCGGCCATGCTCGCGCCGGTGAGCGTCGAGGACGGCGCGGCCTTCATGGAGGAGGGCGCCCCGAGCGACGGGCTGTACGTGGTGGCCTCCGGCCGGGTGCGCGTGACCAAGCGCCTGGGCGACGGCGGCGAGAAGGACCTGGCCGTTCTGGGCCCCGGCGACTGCCTGGGCGAGATGGAGCTGCTCGGCGGCGGCACGCGCTCGGCCGGCGCGCGCGCGGTCGGCCGCGCCGAGCTGCTGAAGCTGGGCGCCGCGGACCTGCGCGCCTGGCTGGACGCCGACCCGTCCGCGGCCGCCGCGTTCTACGCCTCGCTGGCCGAGGTCCAGTCCGCGCGCCTGCGCCGCACCTCCGACGAGGTCGCCCTCCTCTACGACCTGTCGCGCCTGCTGCTGACCCCGCTGGCGACCACCCGGGAGCTGCTGGACAGCGCCCTGGACCGCGTGGTCCCGCACCTGCAGGGCGGGTGGTCGGCCGAGGCCCGCGTGCACAACCCCTTCGAGGCGGAGATGGACCCGGCCGCCCGCCGCGGCGAGGCCTTGAGCGCCGACGGCCCCGAGCCCGCGCCCGCCGCCTCCGCGCCGGCCGAGTCCTGGACCGACGAGCGCACGCTGCGCCTGATCCTGAGCGGCCCCAAGGGGCCGCTGGCGCAGCTCCGCTTCCGCGCGTCCGGCGCGCTGAGCGACTCCCGCCGCTCCGAGGCGGAGCGCACGCTGGGCGCCGTCTCGCGCCTGCTGACCACCGCGCTCGAGAACGTGGAGTTCCGCACCGACGAGATCCTGCGCGAGCGCCTCAAGAACCGATCCCATGGCCCGAGCCTTTAAAGCCGTCGCCGTCGCCGCAGCCCGCGCCGCCGCCGAGAAAAAGGCGGAGGGCGTCTCCGTGCTGGACGTGCGCAAGTCCAGTCCCATGGTCGACTACCTGGTGATCGCCACCGCGCTGTCGCGGCCGCACCTGGAGGCGATCGAGCGCAAGATCGAGGAGGAGCTGGAGGCGCTGGGGATCCCGGTGCGCCACCGCGCCCGCCCGCAGAGCGACGCGTGGCGCGTGCTGGATTTCGGCGGGCTGATGGTCCACCTGATGACCGAGGACGCGCGCGCCTTGTACGCCCTCGAGCGCCTGCACGACGGCGCCAAGGAGGTCGCGTGGCGGAACTGACCGAGATGCTGACGGCGGCCGCGCGCGCCGGCGCCAGCGACCTGCACCTGGTCGTCGGCAAGCCGCCGATGGTCCGCCTGCAGGGCCTCATCCAGCCCGCGCCCGGCGCGGCGCCGGCCCCGCTGGGGGCGGCGGAGTGCGAGCGCCTGCTCTATTCGGTGCTGACCGAGACCCAGCGCGCGGCCTTCGAGGAGGACTGGGAGCTGGACGGCTCGGTGACGATCCCGGGCGCGTCCCGCTTCCGCCTCAACGCCTTCCGCCAGAAGAACGGCGTCGGCGGGGTGTTCCGCGCGATCCCGGCCAAGATCCCGACCGCGCAGGAGATCGGCCTGATGCCGGCGATCGCCAACCTCGTCGACCTGCCGCGGGGCCTGGTCCTGGTGACCGGTCCCACGGGCTCCGGCAAGTCCACCACGCTGGCCTGCCTGGTGGAGGCGATCAACCAGAAGCACCAGAAGACGGTGCTGACCATCGAGGACCCGATCGAGTTCGCCTACGAGGACAAGCGCTCGATCATCCTCCAGCGCGAGGTCGGCACCTCGACGAAGTCCTTCGCCGCGGCCCTGCGCCGCTCGATGCGCCAGGACCCGGACGTGATCCTGATCGGCGAGCTGCGCGACCTGGAGACCATCTCGCTGGCCCTGACCGCGGCCGAGACCGGCCACCTGTGCTTCGCGACCCTGCACACGCAGGACGCGCCGTCCACCATCGACCGCATCATCGACGTGTTCCCCGCGGCCCAGCAGGCGCAGGTGCGCCTGCAGGTCTCCACCGTGCTGCAGGCCGTCGTCTGCCAGCAGCTGCTGCCGCGCAAGGGCGGCGGCCGCGTCTGCGCGCGGGAGTTCATGCGCGTGACCCCCGCCGTCGGCAACCTGATCCGCGAGGGCAAGACGCACCAGATCTACGCGGCGATGGAGGCCGGCGCCAAGCACGGCATGATCGCGATGGACCAGTACCTGGCCTTCCTGATCAAGCAGGGCCTGGTGGAGCCCGACGACGCCTGCGCCGCGGCCCACGACGCTTCCACCGTCCGCGCGCTGGCCGGAATGAGCGTCCCGCCGCCCCCGAACCCATGATCATCGCCCGACTGCGCCGCACCCTGACCGACAAGGCCGGCGCCTGGGCCAAGGCCGAGGGCCTGACCCTGCCCGGCGCGCTGCCCGTCTCCCCGCCGCCGCCGCACCTGAAGGCCGACCTGGCCCTGCCCTGGGCGCTGGCCGCCGCCAAGGCCGCGCGCAAGAACCCGCTGGAGCTGGCCAAGTCCCTGGCCGCGGCGCTCTCCGAACTGCCGGAGATCGCCTCCGCGCAGGCGGCCCCCCCCGGCTTCGTGAACCTCCAGGTCAAGGACGCGGCGCTGGCCGCCAACCTCAAGGCGATCACGCTGGACCCCTCCGGCTACGGCCGCGAGGAGGGCGGGACCAAGGCCAAGACGCTGATCGAGTTCGTCTCCGCCAACCCGACGGGCCCGCTGCACATGGCCTCCGGCCGCGGCGCGACGCTCGGCGACTCGCTGGTGCGCATCATGCGCCGCCTGGGCCGGACCGTGGCCGCCGAGTACTACGTCAACGACGGCGGCGACCGCGTGCTCCTGCTCGGCGAGTCCGTCCTGGCGCGCTACCGGCAGTCGCGGGGCGAGGACGCGAAGGTCCCGGAGAAGGGCTACCAGGGCGAGTACCTGGTCGAGCTCGCCGCGGCCGCGCCGGCCGAGAAGTCCTCGTGGGACGCGGCGCGCTGGGGCCGCCACGCGATGGACGCGCTGCTCGCCTCGCACAAGGACGACATGCGCGTCTTCGACGCCCATTTCGACCGCTGGTACCTGGAGAGCGAGCTGTTCGCGTCCGGCGCGGTCGAGAAGACGCTGGCGTTCCTGAGGTCGCGCGGGATGGTCTTCGAGAAGGAGGGCGCGGTCTGGCTGGGCACGGCCTCGGCCGAGGGCTCCACCGACGACAAGGACCGCGTCCTGGTCAAATCCACCGGCAAGCCGACCTACTTCCTCCCCGACATCGCCTACCACAAGGACAAGTACGACCGCGGCTTCGACCGCCTGATCGACATCTTCGGGGCGGACCACCACGGCTACGTGCCGCGCATGAAGGCGGCGATCGCCGCGCTGGGCAAGGACCCGGACTCCTACCACGCGATCGTCCACCAGCTGATCCATCTCTACCGCGGCCAGGAGGCGGTGAAGATGTCCAAGCGCGCGGGGACCTTCATCTCGCTGCGCGAGATCGTCGACGAGGTGGGCAAGGACGCCTGCCGGTTCTTCTTCGCCCTGCGCACGCCGGACAGCCACCTGAACTTCGACTTGGAGCTGGCCAAGAAGCAGTCCAGCGAGAACCCGGTCTTCTACGTGCAGTACGTGCACGCGCGCATCTGCTCGATCTTCCGCAAGGCCGCGGAGACCGGCGTGCTCAAGCCCGGCGCGGACCTGCCGTCCCCGAACGCCCGGCTCTACGCCGCGCCCGAGGAGCGCGCCCTGCTCCTGAAGCTGGCCTGGTACCCCGAGGTCCTGCTCGACTCCGAACGCAACCTCTCCCCGCACCCGCTGGCCAACTACCTGCTGGAGCTGGCCGGGCTCTTCCACCCGTTCTACGAGAAGTGCCCCGTGCTGGCCGCCCCGGACGCGGAGACGACGAAGTCCCGGCTCCTGCTCATCGCGGGCGCGCGCGACGTCATCCGCGAGGGGCTGAGCCTGCTCGGCGTCTGCGCGCCCGAGTCGATGTAGGCGGCGTCAGCCGCCGTAGCGGTGCGAGTACGAGCGGCCCAGGCCCCGGGCTCCCGTCACCGCGTCGCGGCACTTGGCCGAGACCTGGTCCTTATGCTTCTTCAGGCAGGGTCCCTCGCCGGTGCGGAAAGTGAGGCCGGGGCAGAGGCGCGCGCCGTCCTCGCGGCAGGCGGACTCGACCGTCGCCATGCTCCCGTGCAGCTCGGACTCGGCCTTATGGGCGGAGGACAGCGCGGACTCCTTGCAGGACGGGCCCAGCTTGGCGGAGTTCTTCCGCAGGCAGGCCTTGAGGGCGGCGTCGCCCTTGGCATGGCGGCAGTACCGGGAGATCTCCTTGCCGCAGACCGCGCGCACGCCGCGCAGGCCCTTGGCCTGGGCCTCGTCCGGGGAGACGGCCGCGCCGCCGGAGCGGCAGGCCATCAGCTCGGACATGTGGGCGCGCATGCAGGCGCCCATGTCGCCGCCGCCGGACTGGCACTCGCCCATCACCTTCGCCGTGCAGGCGTCCTGCGCCCGCGCCGGGACGACCGCCAGGACCAGCGCCGCGGCCAGGGCCGCCCTCGAACCGAGAATCCGTCGCATGTGTGGCCTCCTGAAAAAGTCCGTCGTCGCCGCGCGACCCGCGCGCAATGACGAAGTTTAGCGTCCCCGGCGGGCGCGGTCAAGGGGGGGGGCGGCTTGACGCGGGCCGCCCCCGCGCCGTACACTGAAGGCATGGACATCGCCCAACCCTCCCTCCTGTCGCAGGCCGAGACCGAGACGCGCGCCTTCATGCACATGGTCTACGGCTGGATGAGCGCCGGCCTGGCCGTCACCGGCGCCTGCGCGCTGTACATGGCCTCCGACCCGGCCATGATCGTCAATCTGGTCCGCACCCCGGTCCTGTTCTACGGCCTGATGATCGCGGAGCTGGGCCTGGTGTTCTTCCTCTCCGGCTGGGTGAGCACGATGCAGGCCTCGACGGCCAAGTTCGCCTTCCTCTTCTACGCGGCGCTGACCGGGGTGACGCTCTCGTCCATCTTCCTGGTCTACACGCGCGGGTCGATCGCGAGCACCTTCTTCGTCACCGCCGGGACCTTCGGCCTGATGAGCGCCTACGGCTGGCTGACCAAGACCGACCTGACCGCGATCGGCAACCTGTGCTTCATGGCCCTGATCGGCATCATCCTGGCCTCGGTGGTGAACTTCTGGCTGCGCAGCCCGGCCCTGAACTGGGCGACCACCTACATCGGCATCCTGGTCTTCACGGGCCTGACCGCCTACGACACGCAGAAGATCAAGGCGATGTACCGGACCGGCACGGCGGGCGACGAGGAGACGAAGGAGGCGATCTCGGGGGCGCTGGCCCTCTACCTCGACTTCATCAACCTCTTCTTGGACCTCTTGCGGGTGATGGGAAGCCGCCGGGACTGACCCTCCGCCGCCTCGGCCATCGCGAAGGCGGCGGCCCCGATCGCGACGTCGAGCTCGCGGTGGGTGTGGGCGTAGGAGACGAACGCCGCCTCCCACTGCGCCGGCGGCAGGTACACGCCGCGCTTGAGCATCCCGTGAAAGTAGCGGCCGTAGGCGGCCTTGTCCGCCTTCAGCGCGGACGCGTAGTCGGTCACCTCGCCGTCGAGAAAGAACGGCGTGAACATCGAGCCGAAGGACTGGATGCGCAGGGGCACGCCCGCCGCGACGGCCGCGCGGCGCAGGCCCTCGCAGAAGTACGCCTTGAGGTCTTCCATCCGCGCGTACGGGTCCTCGGTCCGCAGGAGGTCCAGGGTCGCCGCGCCCGCGGCGACGGCCACCGGGTTTCCGGAGAGCGTCCCGGCCTGGTAGGCGGGCCCCTCCGGAGCGACCACGGACATCACGTCCTTGCGCCCGCCGTAGGCGGCCAGCGGCAGCCCCCCGCCGACGATCTTGCCCAGCACGGTGAGGTCGGGCTTGACGCCGAAGAGGGTCTGCGCGCCGCCGTAGCAGACGCGGAAGCCCGTGATCACCTCGTCGAAAATCAGCAGGGACTTCTCGCGCGTGGCGATCCGGCGCAGGCCCTGCAGGAAGCCGTCCTTCGGGAAGACCACGCCCATGTTGGCCGGGATGGGCTCCACGATGATCGCGGCGACGCGGCCCTTGTTCCTCTTGAAGGCGGCCTCGACCGCGGGCAGGTCGTTGAAGGGCACGACGACGGTGGTCGCGGCGAAGGCCTTGGGCACCCCGGCCGAGTCCGGCACGCCCAGCGTGGTGGCGCCGGAGCCGGCGGCCACCAGCAGGCTGTCCACGTGGCCGTGGTAGCAGCCGGCGAACTTGATCACCAGGTCGCGGCCGGTGAAGGCGCGCGCGGCGCGCAGCGCGCTCATGTCGGCCTCGGTGCCCGAGCTGGTCAGGCGCACCAGCTCCATGGACGGGAAGGCGTCCTTGATCCTCTCGGCCAGCTCCACCTCGGCCATCGTGGCCGCGCCGAAGGTGGACCCGCGCTCGAGCGCGGCCTTGGCCGCCTCCACGATCTCGCGCCGGGCGTGGCCGAACATCAGCGGGCCCCAGGACAGGCAGAAGTCCACGAAGGTCCGCCCGTCGGCCGCGCGCAGGAACGGGCCGGAGCCGGCCTCCACGAAGACGGGGTCCCCGCCGACGGACTTGAACGCCCGCACCGGCGAGTTCACGCCCCCCACCAACGCCTTACGCGCCCGGGCGAAGAGGTTTTTTCTTAATTTTGTGCCAGGCACTTTTGTTAATTTCCGAGCCACCGGGAGGCCTCCAGGGCGTAGTAGGTCAGGATGAAGTCGGCGCCGGCGCGCTTGATCGAGGTCAGGGCCTCGAGCGCGACCTTGCGCTCGTCGATCCAGCCGTTCTTGGCCGCGGCCTTGATCATCGCGAACTCTCCGGAGACCTGGTAGGCGGAGGTCGGCAGGCCGAAGCGCTCCTTGACCGCCTTCAAGACGTCCAGGTACGGCAGCGCGGGCTTGACCATCAGCATGTCCGCGCCTTCCTCCACGTCGAGGGCGACCTCGCGCAGGGCCTCCCGGAAGTTCGCGGGGTCCATCTGGTAGCCGGAGCGGTCGCCGAAGGAAGGCGGGCTCTCCGCCGCCTCGCGAAACGGCCCGTAGAAGGCCGACGCGTACTTGGCCGCGTAGGCCAGAATCGGAGTGTCGGCGAAGCCCGCGGCGTCGAGCGCCCGGCGCATGACGCCCACCTGGCCGTCCATCATCCCCGACGGGGCCACGACGTCGAAGCCGGCGCGGGCCTGGGAGACGGCGGTCTTGGCGGCGAGGGCGAGCGTGGGGTCGTTCAAGACCTTGCCGCCCTTCACGATGCCGCAGTGCCCGTGGTCCGTGTACTCGCAGAAGCACAGATCGGCGATCAGCACCAGGTTCGGATGACGGTCCTTGATGGCCTTGGCGGCCTTCTGGACGATGCCGTCCGGGGCATGGGCGCCGGAGGCCTTGGCGTCCTTCTTGTCCGGGATGCCGAACAGGATTACGGCGGGCACGCCCAGGCGGACGGCCTCGCCGGCGGCCTTGACCGCCTCGTCCACGGAGTACTGGAAGTGGCCGGGCATGGAGCCGATGGGCTTCTTGACGCCCTTGCCGGGCCGCACGAACAGGGGCAGCACGAAGTCGCCGGGGTTCAGCTCGGTCTCGCGCACGAGGGCGCGCAGGGGCGCGCTGGCGCGCAGGCGGCGGGGTCGCGTCGTCGGGAAGCTCATGGGCGGCATTTTACTATAATCGCCCCGCATGGACATGAGAGAGGGGCTCACCTTCCACGACGTTCTGCTGGTGCCGAAGCGCTCGGCGGTGGCCTCGCGCCGCCACACGGACACGACCGGACGCTTCTCGCGGCGCCTCTCGCTCAAGGTCCCAATCGTGTCCGCCAACATGGACACGGTGACCGAGTCGCGCATGGCCGTGGCCCTGGCCCGCGCCGGCGGTCTGGGGATCATCCACCGCTTCCTGACCGTCGAGGAGGAGGCCGCGCAGGTGGCCAAGGTCAAGCGCGCCGAGAGCGTGGTGATCGAGGCCCCGTACACGATCGCGCCGGAGGAGACCGTGGGCGCGGCCAAGGCGCTGATGCGCGAGCACGGCGTCGGCGGCCTGCTGGTCGTCGACGGCAAGGGCAAGCTCGTGGGCCTGGTGACCGAGCGCGACCTGCAGTTCCGCGACAAGAGCGCCGAGCCCCTGCGCGGCGTGATGACCACCAAGCTCGTCACCGCGCCGCCCGGCGTGGGCCGCGCGAAGGCGCGCGAGATCCTGCGCGACCGCAAGGTGGAGAAGCTGCCGCTGGTGGACGCGGACGGGCGCCTCAAGGGGCTGATCACCGCGCGCGACCTCAAGAACAAGCAGCTGCACCCGGACGCCTCCATCGACGCCAAGGGCCGCCTGCTCGTCGGCGCGGCGGTCGGGGTGGTCGGCGACTTCGTGGAACGCTCGGCGGCGGTGCTGGAGGCCGGCGCGGACTGCCTGGTGGTGGACGTGGCCCACGGCCACGCCGACCACGCGATCAAGGCGCTGGAGACCCTGCGCCGCCGGTTCCCCAAGGCCGAGATCGTGGCCGGCAACGTGGCCACCTACGAGGGCGCGCGCGACCTGGCCTCGGCCGGCGCCGACGGCGTCAAGGTGGGCGTGGGACCGGGCTCCATCTGCTCGACGCGCATCGTCTCGGGCGCGGGCGTGCCCCAGCTGACCGCGATCATGGACTGCGCGAAGATCACGCGCGAGAAGGGCGTGCCGGTCTGCGCCGACGGGGGCCTGCGCGACTCCGGCGACCTAGCCAAGGCCTTCGCCGCCGGGGCGTCGTCGGTGATGCTGGGCTCGCTGCTGGCCGGCGCCGAGGAAAGCCCGGGCTGGACCGTGGTCCGCGGCGGCGCGCGCTGGAAGATCTACCGCGGCATGGCGTCGCTCGGCGCGACCCTCTCGCGCAAGACCAAGGAGCGCCGCGACGAGGAGGACCTGGACCCCATCGAGGTGGCGGAGGTGGTCCCCGAGGGGGTCGAGTCCATGGCCGCCTACAAGGGCCCCGTCGCCGAGGTGATCCACCAGCTGATCGGCGGCGTGCGCTCCGGGATGAGCTACTCCGGCGCGCGCTCGCTGACCGAGTTTTGGAAAAAGGCGGAGTTCATCCGCATCACGCCCGCCTCCTGGGCCGAGTCCCGGCCCCACCACCTCGACAAGTAGCCGCTAGGCGGCGGCCAGGGAGCGCGCGAAGGCCTCGACGAAGGACGAGGCCGAGGGCCAGCGCAGGCCCGGCTCGGGGTCGAGCGCGCGCGCCAGCGCGGCGTCGGCCGCGGGCGCCAGGTCCGGGCGGACCTCGGCGAGCGGGCGGTACATGCGCTGGGCCTTCATCATCATGCCGCCGCTGGGAAACGGCGTCCGGCCGACCAGCAGCTCGTACGCGCAGGCGCCCAGCGCGAACACGTCGGCCGCGGGACCCACGGGGCCGCCGCTCTCCTGCTCCGGGGCCATGTAGGCGGGCGTGCCCGCCACCTCCACGCGCGACAGGGTGGATAGGGTCTCGGCCACGCGCCGCGCGATGCCGAAGTCCATCACCTTGGCCGAGTCCCCCGCCACCATCACGTTGGCGGGCTTGAGGTCTTGATGGACGACGCCCTGGCCGTGCGCGTGGTCCAGGGCCTTGGCCACCTGGCGCAGGTAGGCGACGGCCTCGGCGGGGGCCAGCGGCCCGCGGCCCAGACGCTCGTGCAGGGTCTCGCCCGGGACCTTCTCGAAGACCAGGAAGAGGCCGTCGGCGCCCTCGTGGATCGCGTGGATCTCCACGATGTTGGGGTGCTTGAGTGCGGCCACGGTGCGCGCCTCCTTGAGGAACCGGGCGCGCTCGCGCGGGTTGTCGGCGATCTCGGCGCGCAGCTTCTTGAGCGCCACCGGGCGCTGGAGGGCCTCGTCCAGCGCCTCGTAGACCACGCCCATGCCGCCCTGGCCGAGCGTGCGCAGGATGCGGAAGCCCTGCGGGGCCGCGTCGGGCCGCGCGCCGCGCGCCAGCAGCTCGTGGTCCTCGGCGCGCATCGCGTAGCGCACCGAGCTCTCGCCGCGGCGGCGGAACAGCGCGAACGAGAAGAACAGGAGCGCGGTGCCGATCACCCCCAGCCAGACGACGTCCATGCGCGGGCGCAGGGCGTTGGACGCGGGCGCGTTCAGGCGCGAGCGCGCGTCCCGGTACAGGCCGTCGAACACGGCGTCGGCCTCGGCCGCCGCCTGGTAGTCGGCCAGAGCCTTCTCCGGCTTGCCCAGGCTCTCCCAGACGCGGCCGCGGGCCGCCAGGACCTGCGCGTCGCGCGGAGAGGCCGCCAGCGCGGCGTCGGCCTCCTGCAGGGCCTGCGCGGGCCGCCCCAGGTCCGTCAGGTCGTCGAGCTCCAGGCGCTTGGCCCGCGAATCCCACGGCGCCAGGGCCTCGGCGGCGCGCGCGTCGGAGAGCGAGCCGTTCAAGTCCCCCGCGTGCCGCCGCACCAGGGCGCGCAGGCGCAGGGCCTGGGCGTCGCTGGGGTTCTCCTTCAGACGCCTGTCCAGCGCCGCCAGCGCCGCCGGGTCGTCGCCCAGGCGGAACTTGTTGACCGCCTCCTTCAGGGCCTCGCCCGCCTGCACGCTCTCCGCGGCGCTCAAGCCCGCGGCCAGCGCCGCGCGGTTGGCCGGCGAGAGCGCCGCCGCGCCCAGGCCCATCCCGGGAATCAGCCCCGCCTCCACCGCCGCGCCGGGAGGCGGCGCGCCCGCGTCCCCGCGCAGGCCCGCCAGCAGCTCCTTGGCCCGCTCCTTGGCCGTCGTCGCCGCCGCCGCGGCCTGCTCGTGCATCGCGACGAAGGACCCCAGGTCCCGGTCGTCCGGATGGACGGCCAGCCCCGCCCGCGCGATCCTGAGAGCCGCGTCCTCGTCGCCCGCCCGGCTCAGCTCCTGGACCGCGTAGCGCGCGATCTGCGGCTTGTCCGGGTTGTCGGCGACGGCCTTCCGGATCTCCCGCACGCCCTGGTCCTGGAGCCGCGGGCTCCCCTGGTTCTGCACCATGCTCTGGACGACGCCGGTCAAGGAGGGGCTGTCGAGCTGGGCGACCCCCAGCCCCTCGACCGGAGCGGGGATGATCAACTCATGCAACACCGACGTCTCCGCCGAGAGGCCCGACGAGTTCGTCTTCGGAGGCACCGCCGTCGGCAGGTTCGAATCGGCCGCCGACTTCGCCTTCTTCACGTTGTCCTTCACGCCCGAATTGGCGAAATCGCCTCCGGCAACAGAGGCGTTTCCGGTCCCAACGTTGTAAATCGTCTGGCTCGAGTCGTAGGAAAGGTCTTTGACGACCTTGCCGACGTTCTTGCGCACAGGCACGGGGTCGGCCACGAAAGGATTGATCGTGTCCTCGGCGCGCGCACGGGCGCCGAAGGCGAGAAGGAGGACGGCGGCGGAGGAGACGACGCGCATAAGAGAGGTGCGCGGAGTGTAGCCCTGGCCCCAAAACGCGTCAAGACCCGACCCGAGTCCTGGGCCCAGGCGGATTTGTAAGTCTGGGTCCTTTGACGGAAACGGCCTAGGCCCACCGCCTCAGGTGGAAAACCGGAACAGCCGTTAAAATCAGGAGATCCGGAACGCCGACCGGACAAGGAGAACACGCGCAATGACCGTCAACCGCACGCAGGACCGCCTCGCCTCGTTCCTTTATTCGGCGATGCTCACCTCCGCCGTCTTCGCCGCCCCCGCCGCCACCTTCCAGACGGCCCAGCTCGCCGCTAACCCGGTCAAGGCCGTCGCCTCGGCCGCCGCCGCCATGCGGGGTTCCGGCTGGGCCGGCACCGCCTCGCTCGCCGTTCCCGCCCCCGTCGCCGCGCCGGACGCCGCTCCGGCCCCGGCCGCGCCGCAGGCCCCTCACGCCCTCACGCCCGAGAACGCGACCACTCTCGTCGCGTCTCTCATGAAGGTGGATCATCATTCCCAACTCGGCCCCGGAGTGGCCTATGAACTCGGTTTCATGACCACTCAAGGCGACGTCTACCCGACCATCGAGGGGAAAGACACCGCCGACCCCAGCTACGGCCTCGGCACCAACGTCGACCCGCAGACCGATCTCATCTTCTTCCACGTCGTCGATCAATTCATCTATGCCTACCGCACCGACCGCGATCTGAACCTGATCCGGGCCGCGATCACCGCCGACAACGGCGCCACCGCCAGCCAGGTCCCCGCCGACCAAGCGGCCGCCGGCCTGCGCGATTGCCTCCTGCACTGGGGCAAGTACTTCAAGAAGTGATGCCCCGGAATACCACACTGAACCGCACGCAGGACCGCCTCGCTTCGTTCCTTGCGGTCTCCGCCACGGAGGTGCTTTTCTACAGCACCGCGGCCGCGGTGCAGAAGGGGCGGGCACGCACTCCCGCGGCATGATGACGCGCAAAGCCTTTCTTTTCGGACTCCTAGGGACCGTCTTTCTGGCGGCCGCCTGCCGCAAGGGTGGGGCTCCGGAACCCTCTGCGGCCAAGCTTGCGCCCCCCGAGCCTACGCCTCAGCAGAAGTACGACAAGTGGGTGAGAACGGTCCAAGACTCCCCGCTCTCGGAAACGGACAAGAACTCCGCGATCGGAAGGAATTAGTCATCCCGGCCCCACCAGACTTCCACCCCCAGGCAGCCGAACGCAAGATCAAACTGACCCTGTTCCTGGAAAAGGACATCCTGCGTCACGGAGAACATCCGCGATTCCGCCTTGAACTTCAGAACATCGGACGGAAGGAAATCCTTTACGTGGAACGGCCAGAGAGCTTTTTCAAGACCTGCGACATCTCCATTTTCGGAGACCACCTGACGTTCGCCCTGACCGAGCCGTCCGGCAAGAAAGAGCTCTTGAGCGGGCCGTTTCGCGTCCAGGATGACATCATAAGGGACGAAATCAAGTTCCCGGCCGGCTGGAGCGAGGCCCAGAAGGACGAGTGGGCGCGCCAACGAAATCTGCGCGCCCAAGCCGAACAAGAACTGTCGATTCATCTCAAGTCCGGAGAGACCCTGCGCACGCGAGGAGATCGCCCCGGGGACGGATTCTGCTCGGTGCAGACGCCGACGTCGTTCGATCGTCCCGGGACTTATCGTCTCCAAGTGTTCTTCGACGATATACCGCAACCGCTCGCAGAAGAGAGCATGAAGGCTCTGGAAAAGCGCGGCTTATCCCTGGACCGTCAACAGAAAGAATATGCGGAATATGTAAAAAATGACCTCGGGCGCCACGCCTCAAATTCCGTCGCCTTCGAGGTCGCCCCGTGAAAGCCCTTAGCCGCCGGAATCTGCTCCGGCGTCGAGAACTCCTGCGGGCAAATGGACTCTTGGGCGAGCCGCGTGCCGACCTCCCATTTCATGACTGCGGCCTACGCGGGACCCGGATCAGGGAGCGCGTTGGACTTCGATTCCCTCTATCGAGAGGGGGCAAAAGTCGCCCCCGTCTACGGACCGCGTGACAATGGATATCGGCTGATTTCCATAAAAATCTACACAATGAAGCTCTCCGACGGCTCTCTCCAGAGCTTCGTCGGAATCGTCGATATCACGGACCGCCTCAACCCCTACTTGCCGAAACTGATCCCAGTGACGTTCGTCGGCGAAGAATTCTTCCCGCTGAAGGACGGAGGCCGCCAATACTCTTTCCGGATACAGAGCGATTATGGGGAACACGAAATCATCTTCATGCGCGCGGGAACTCGCGAAGGCGAGGGCGCCGCGCTCTCCAGCAGCGCCGAAGAGCTCTTCCGAGCCCGCGCCGATCAGGCTGCTCGCGGCAGCATCGTGAGAATCGGGAACGCCTTGTTTTACGCCCTTGGACAAGGCGGCGCCAGGGGCTCATTTCTGCTCTTCCCAAAGGAATACATAGACTCCCGAGAGCAGATCAGAGACACACGCTATCTCAGACCGGTAGCGATGGCCGATGTCTCGCGTGTTGATGCTGACGGCGTCACCGTCCCGGTGAGCGGACATCCCGACCTCGGCCTCATCAACGGAGAACCGTACCACCTCGAACGTTCCGGCGACGCCTGGCGGGTGGAACCCGGACCGGGCGACTGAACGGCGCGGCGCATCCAGCATCGCGCTCCTCGCCCACAACACCTCGGACACGGGCGGAAATGCGGTCTCCGCAGCCGAGGCGCCCCGTCACGGCACCGCGGCCGTCGTCGCGAAAGACAGATAGTTCTCCGCGTACTCCGGCAGCCGGCGAAAGGAAGCCGCTCGCCGGCCAGCCAGTCTTTTCGCGCGCCGCATGATCGCCCGGGCGCCGAGCCTTTTCGGGTCCATCGTGCAGACGATCATGATGTTCCGCTCTTCCGACAGGTCCGGCGCCTTCTTGAGGAAGATCGGGAACAGGTAGACCTGCGGGAAGACCTTCTCCAGCTTCCGGATGACCGCGAGGGTCGCTCCCGCCTTGCCGCGCAGGCGGCCCATCAGGTTGAAGACGAGCACGCCGTCGCGGCTCAGATGCTCCCGCACCGTCCTGAAGAAGCCCGCCGACAGGAACGGCGAAGGCGTGAGGAGCTCGCCGCCTTTCCTTTTGAACACGTCGAGCACGATCAGGTCGAAGATCCTGCCGGATCCCGCGAGGAACCGGCAAGCGTCGCCGGTGTGGATCTTCAGCCGGGGACCTTCCTTGACGCCGAAGTAGCGGGCGGCGACGGAGACGACGCCCGGGTCGAGCTCGACGGCCTCGATCGTCGCCCGCGGGTGGCCGCGCCGCAGGCGCAGCGGCATCACGCCTCCGCCCAGGCCCGCGATCAGCACGCGCTCCGGGTCCGGGTTGAAGAGCGCGGCGAGCGAGACGAAGTCGGTGTAGATCCAGACCGGCCGGCCCGGATGGTCGAGGTCGACGGCGGAATGCTCGAACGAATCCAGGAACAGACGGCGGACGCGGCGGCCGCCCGCGCGCTCGTCGTAGACCTCGATCTTCTGAAAGGGAGAACGCCCTCTGAATCTCAGCTTCTTCATGGCGGATACCCGAATCTATGAAATCCGGGCCGGGTAAGGCACGAGGGCGCGTCCCTTTCGGGACGCGCCCTCGATCTGTTTTCAGGGGCGGCCTGTACCCCGGATTCTGTCCAGCCCTCGCGGGCCTGGAAGGTCATTTCTCTGATGCGGCCACCGGGCGGCCGCCCGGGCTTTCGCCCGAGACCGCGCGAGCCGCGCGGCCGCCCTACTGCCTTGCTCCCGACGGGGTTTGGCTGTGCCGCGTCCCTCGCGGGCCGCGCGGTGGGCTCTTACCCCACCTTTTCACCCTTACCCTTGCGGGCGGTGACTTTCTGTGCCACTGTCCGTCGACGGGGGATGTGGCCCCCGCCTCCCCGCCTTTCGACGGGCGTCGCGCTCTACGGAGTCCGGAAGTTCCTCCCGCCTTTCGGCGAGCGACCCCCCGGCCGTCCCTGAAAATCGTCCCTTAAGCGGCGCTCGGCGCCTTCGCCGGCCTGTAGAGGATGCGCTGGCAGGACTCGCAGATGACCAGCTCCTTGGCCTTGGCGACTTCGCCCAGCAGGATCGGCGCCAGGTTGATCTGGCAGCCCGAGCAGTGGTCGCCCACCACCGGCACGATCGCGTCCGCCTTGCCGCGCGAGCGCGCGTGCTCGTAGACCTTCATCGCGGAGGCCGGCACCGGGACGGCGGCGGCGTCGCGCTCGGCCTTGGCGGAGGCGTGGACGCCCTTGGCGTGGGAGAGCTCGGCCTCGAGCTTCTCGATGTCCTTCTTGGCGAACTCCTCGGTCTTCTTGAACTCCGCCGCGGCGGCTTTCTCCTCGGCCCGAGCCTTGTCGATCTCCTCCATCAGCTGGAGAATCTCGGTCTCGATGTCCCCGGCGGCGGCCTTCTCCTTGTCGATCTCGGCCTGCATCGCCTTGTAGGCGTCGTTGCTCTTGAGCTCGTTGAGCTGGGTGGAGTGCTTGCGCGCCGCCTCTTCCTTGGAGGAGGCGTCGAGCTCCTTGGCCTTCTTCCTCTTCTCGAGCTCGACGATCTTGGCCTTCGCGGCCTCGATGTGCTTCTTCTCGCCCTCGAGGTCGGCCTTGGCGGCCGCGATCTTGGGCGGCACGGCGTCGATCTCCTTCTGGATGCCGTCCAGGACCGCGTCCTTCTCCTGGAGGGCGACGAGCGCGAACAAAGCTTCCTTGGTCAGGGCCATGTCCCGATTATAGCGCTTCGCGAAGTGGAAATGAGAAGCCCGCCGTCCGGCGCCGCGCCCCCGCGCGGACGGTATTCTTGTTGCTTGCCTATCGGGACGCCATGGCCGCCGCCACCGCCCCGTCCCGCCTCCCGCGCTGCTCGGACTGCGGCTGGCTGGAGACGCGCACCGCGGGGCGCGGCCGCCCCGCGCGCTTCTGCGTCAAGCGCGGACGGGCGCGCTCTCCGCGCCAGCTGGCCGCCGCGCCCTGCGCCGACTTCCGCCCCCTCGAGACCACCGAGGTCCTGCCGCCCCACGCGCCGCCGCTGCGCCTGCCGGCCGAGAGAGCGCCGCTGTTCCAGCCGCCCGATCCCGACGGCCTGCGCCGCTTCCTGCGCGACGAGAAGGACTTCTCCCTGCGCTCCAAGCTGACCACGGAGCGCGAGGCCGTCAAGCGCTTCGTGCGCCCCGGCGACTACGTCGGCTTCGAGCTCTACGGCACGGTGCGCTGCCCGCTGTCGGTGGTGCGCGAGATCGTGCGTCAGAAGATCGGCGGCCTGCGCCTGCTGGGGCAGGGCCTGATGGACGCGGACTTCCTGATCGCCGCCGGCCTGGTGGCGGAGATGGACATCACCTACGTGGGCTACGAGGCCTACGGCCTCTCCCCGATCCTGCGCCGCGCCGTGGAAGGCGGGAGCCTCCGCCTCGCGGAGTGGTCCAACGCCGCGATCACCTGGCGCCTGAAGGCCGCCGCGATGGGCCTGCCGTTCCTCCCCGCGCGCACCATGCTGGGGACCGACACGCTGGCGCGCAGCCCGGCCAAGACCATGCGCGACCCCTTCACCGGCATGCGCCTGGCCCTGCTGCCCGCGCTGACGCTGGACGCGGCCGTGGTCCACGTCCAGCGCGCGGACCGCTACGGCAACGCGCAGATCGACGGCATCTCCGGCTTCGCCGTCGAGATGTCGCGGGCCTGCAAGCGGCTGATCGTGACGGCCGAGGAGATCGTGGACACCGAGGTCTTCCGCGCCCGCCCCGAGCGCACCGTCATCCCCTATTTCCTGACCGACGCCGTGGTCCACGCCCCGTTCGGCGCGCACCCCGGCGAGACCTGCGGCCTCTACCGCCGCGACGAGCCCCACATCCGCGAGTACCTGAAGGCCGCCCGGACCGAGGAGGGCGTCCGCCGCTACCTGGACGAGTTCGTCCACGGCGTGAAGGACCACCGCGCCTACCTGCGGCGCGTGGGCGCCGCGCGACTCGCCGCGCTGAAGGTGAAGAACGATGAGCGCTGAACGCGCCTCCCCCACCGAGCGCCTGGCCTGCACCGCCGCCCGGCTGATGAAGGGAAGCACCACCGTCTTCATCGGCACGGGCGTGCCCATGCTGGCCGCCGCCCTGGCGCGCGCCCTGTACGCGCCGGGCCTGCTGCCCGTCTTCGAGTTCGGCGGCGTGGGCTCCACGCTGGAGAAGCTGCCGCTCGGCGTGGGCGAGTACAACACGTTCCGGCGCGGCGTGGCCGCGATGGGCATCTGCGACGTGATGGAGGCCGCCCAGCGCGGCGCGGTGCGCGACGGCTTCCTGGGCGGCGCGCAGATCGACCCCTACGGCAACCTCAACACCACCGTCATCGGCGCCTACGCCAAGCCCACGGTGCGCCTGCCGGGCTCCGGCGGCGCCGACGACGTGGGCTCGCTGTGCTGGCGCACGATCATCCTCATGAAGCACGAGCGCAAGCGCTTCGTGGAGACGCTGGACTTCCTGACCACGCCCGGCTACCTGGACGGCCCCGGCGCCCGCGAGCGCGCGGGCCTGCCCCCCGGGACCGGCCCCTACCGCGTGGTGACCGACTTGGCCGTCTTCGACTTCGCGCCCGCGTCCAGGCGCATGCGCCTGATCGCGCTCAACCCCGGCGTGACCCTGGAGCGCGCGGCCGCCGAGACCGGCTTCCCCTTCCCGGTCGCCCGCCATGCCGCGATCAACCCCGACCCGACGCCCCGCGAGCTCAAGACCCTGCGCGAGAAGATCGACCCCGAGCGGGTCTTCCTCTAAAAAAGAAAACCACCCGCCTCCTTCCTCACGCTGTCGCAGGGAAAAGCCGTAAGGAGGCGGGTGGTGGGCAGTACAGGATTTGAACCTGTGACCCTTGTCGTGTGAGGACAATGCTCTACCGCTGAGCTAACTGCCCGTGGTGGGAACGGGCGTCAGATTATACCACGGAGAGAGCCTAGGAGCCCAGGGCGGACTTCAGGCGCTCGTAGTAGCCGAGGACCTTCTTGACGAAGCCCTCGGTCTCGCGGTAGGGCGGCACGCCGCCGTATTTGTCCACGGCGTGGGGGCCGGCGTTGTACGCGGCCACGGCGGAGCGCACGTCGGGGGAGTGGCGCAGGTCCAGGCTCGCCAGCCCCGACATGTCGCCGCCGGTGAAGCGGGTCCACAGCTCCTTCAGGTAGGCGATGCCGGCGTGCAGGTTGGGCTGGACCTGGTAGAGATTGGCGGCCTTCTTCACGCCGAAGCGGCGCGCGGTGGCGGGCATCAGCTGCATCAGGCCGCGCGCGCCCACGGAGCTGTGCGCGCGGGGGTCGAAGTCGGACTCCTGGTTGATCACCGCCAGGACCATCAGCGGGTCGGCCTTCTGGCTGATGGCCGCCTTGATGACGGCGTCCACGATGCGCGGGGACGCGCCCTCCGAGATCACGATGGCGCGGACCTTGGCGTAGCGCGCCGGGTCGTCCGGAGCCAGCGGAGGCGGCTCCACCGTGACGGCCGCGCCGGAGTCGGCCGGGGCGACGGGCACGGCCTCGCCGCGGGCGGAGCCGCCGTCGAAGAGGGCGGAGCCGTCCGCGGCGGCGGCGGCCGAGCCCGCCCCTCCGGCGAAGGCGCGGCGCGCGGCGTCCAAGGCGGCGCGCTGCTTCAGGTCGGCGCGCGGGTCCCAGCGGGTCCGGACGGCGGACGCCGCGGGGCGGACGCCGCCGTAAGACGCGGCCAGCAGCTCCCGCTCCCAGGTCTTCAGCTCCTCGCCCGCGCGAGCCAGGCTCCGGGCGTCGCGCGCCGCGGCGACCGCCGACGCGACGGCGTCCAGGCGCGGGGAGAACCGGGCGTTGAGAGGGCTTGGCGCCGGGGGCAGCTGGTCGGCGCGCCAGACCCGGATCTCGTCCCGGAGGCTCGCGCGCCGGGCGCTCAGCCCGGGCGCCGCGACGGCGCCGGCCGGGAGGGCCGCGAGCAGGAGGGCCGCCGGGAGCATCCTCATCCTCCCAGGGTACCCGTCCCGGGGGTCCCGCCCCAGAGGCCGGGGGCCCAGGCCTTTCTGGGTCTAAAGGCCTAGGACGCCCAGGGCAGGGCCCGCACCAGCCCCTGCAGGGCGGCCCGGGGGACGAAATAGACTCGCCGGCCCTCGGGGTCCCGCCAGACGCTGGAGTCGTCGGACTGGTCGCGGTTGTCGCCCAGGACGAAATAGGAGTCGGGGGGCACGGTCAGCGGGCCCAGGTCGTCGCCGTCCAGGCGGGCGCGGGGGAGGGTGTGCAGGGCGTAGGGCTCGTCCTGGAGGCGGCCGTTCAGGTAGACCGCCTTGTGCTTGATCTGGACCTCGTCGCCGGGGACGGCGATCACCCGCTTGACCATGTCCAGGTCCCCCACCGGGCTGCGGAAGGAGACGATCTCCCCCCGCCGCGGCCCGCGCCCCCGCAGGGTCCAGCGGTCCAGGACCATCACCTCCCCGACCCGCAGGGCCGGCAGCATGGAGGCGCTGGCGACCACGATGGGCTCCGCCACCCAGATTCGCACCGGCAGGACCACGGCCAAGGCCACGCCCAGCAGGAACAGGCCGCGCCGCAGAACCCTCGCGGTTATCACGGTTATAAGGATAACACTCCGGGCCGGGCGGGTCCAGGGTCGTTGACATCGAAAGGCGCGTTTCGCTATAATTTTGCTCCCGCCATCCATCGGAGTTCTTCCCGGTACGGCAGCGACGCTAGGGCGTCTCGTGCCCGGAACCCGCGGACGGACGGGGACGCGCGGGCGTAGTTCAATGGTAGAACGCGAGCCTTCCAAGCTCGACACGTGGGTTCGATTCCCATCGCCCGCTCCGATCGCACAGGCGCTGGGATAGCTCAGCTGGTAGAGCATCTCCATGGTAAGGAGAAGGTCGTGGGTTCAAATCCCATTCCCAGCTTCGTTTTGCCGCACACGCTAACAAGGACCGCAACTTAAGGAGAACGCAGTCATGTCCAAGGCCAAGTTCGAGCGCACCAAGCCGCACGTGAACGTCGGCACGATCGGTCACGTCGACCACGGCAAAACGACGCTGACGGCCGCGATCACCCACTATCTGGCGAAGAAGGGGCTGGC
>JAJXTZ010000180.1 GCA_021783355.1 bacterium
GCGGCGCTCAGGCGCGCGCCGGTCGCGGCGAGGGCCCGCACGCCGCCCTCGACCTCGCCCCTGAAATCGGCGGCGCGGCCGCCTGCGGCGGCCAGCACGGCAAAGGCCAGGACGAGCGGGAAGGCGCGACGAGCGGGATTTCGTTTCATGGGGTCGTCTCCGTGCCGGCGACCACAGGGTACCACGACGGCGAGGACGGCGCCTGGGGCGAAAGGCCCGGGCCGGCGGGGGCTTCCGGCCTAGCCCAGGACCTCGCGCGCGACGATCAGGGACTGGATCTCGGTCGTCCCCTCGTAGATCTCGGTGACGCGCGCGTCGCGGTAATAGCGCTCCACCGGGAACTCGCGCACGAAGCCGTTGCCGCCGTGGATCTGCACCGCGTCGAAGCAGGCCTTGTTGGCGATCCGGGAGGCGAAGGACTTGGCCATCGAGGCCTCCTTCGTGCATTTCACGCCGCGGCCCAGCAGGTCCGCGGCCCGCCAGACGAGCAGGCGCGCCGCCTCGATGTTGGTGGCCATGTCGGCCAATTTCGCCTGGGTCAGCTGGAACTCGGCCAGTCTCTTCCCGAACTGCCGGCGCTCCTTGGCGTACGCGACGGCCTCCTCGAAGGCCGCCTGCGCGATGCCCACGGCCTGCGCGGCGATGCCCACGCGCCCGGAGTCCAGCTGGCTCATCGCGATCTTGAAGCCGCCGCCGACGGCGCCCAGCAGGGCGGACTTGGGGATCTTGGCGCTCACGAAGGCGAGCTCGCGCGTGTCGGAGGCCCGCAGGCCCATCTTCTTCTCCTTCTTGCCGACCGAAAAGCCGGGCGCGCCCTTGTCCACCAGCAGGCAGGAGATGCCGCGCGAGCCCGCGGCCTTGTTGGTGGAGACGAAGACCAGGAAGACCGAGGCGAACCCGCCGTTGGTGACCCAGGCCTTGGCGCCGTTGACCAGCCAGTGGTCGCCCTTGTCCTCCGCGGTCGTGGTCAGAGAGGCGGCATCGGTGCCGGAGCCGGGCTCGGACAGCGAGTACGCGCCGATCCATTCCCCGGAGGCCATCTTGGGCAGGTACTTCTTCTTCTGCTCGCCGGTGCCGTGCTTGGCGATCGCCGCGGCCGCCAGCGAGTTGTGCACCGTCACGCAGACCTGGAGGCTGGCCGAGCCGCGCGCCAGCTCCTCCATGGCGGCCGCGTAGGCCAAGGCGTCCACGCCCAGGCCGCCGAACTCCTCGGGCACCGACAGGCCGAAGAAGCCCAACTCGGCCGCTTCCTTGTAGACCTCGTCCGGGATGGCCTCCGCCTCGTCCCACTCCGGCGCGCCGGCTTTAAGGCGCTTGTCCGCGAAGGTCCGCGCGGCGTCGCGCAGCATCGTCATCGACTCGGTGAGCTCGAAATCCATTATTTCCTGGGGTACTCGTAGAAGCCGGCGCCGGACTTGACCCCCAGGCGCCCGGCCTGGACCATCTGCTTGAGCAGCGGCGCCGGCCGGTACTTGGAGTCGCCGAAGCCCTCGTGCAGGACGCCCATGATGGCCAGGCACACGTCCAGGCCGATGTAATCCGCCAATTGCAGCGGCCCCATCGGGTGCGCCATGCCCAGCTTCATGATCGTGTCGATGTCGTCGCGGGAGGAGATCCCCTCGTGCAGGCACGCGATCGCCTCGTTGATCATCGGCATCAGCACGCGGTTGGAGACGAAGCCCGGGAAGTCCTTGGCCATCGCCGGGGTCTTGCCGAGCTTCGCCGTCAGATCGTGGACGGTCTTGCAGGTCTCGTCGGAAGTCTGCAGGCCGCGGATGATCTCGACGAGCTTCATGACCGGCACCGGGTTCATGAAGTGCATGCCGATGACCCGCGACGGGTCCTTGACCGCGGCCGCGATCTCGGTGACAGGAAGCGACGAGGTGTTGGTGGCCAGGATGGCGCCCGGCGCGGCCGCCGCATCCAGCGCGCGGAAGACCTGTTTTTTAAGCTCCAGGCGCTCGGAGACGGCCTCCACCGCGAGGTGGAAGCCTTTGGCCTCCTCTGGGGAGAGGGCGGTCTTGAGTCGGGACAGCGCTGCCTCTTTGTCGGCGGCCGAGATCGAGCCCTTCGCGGCCTGGCGGTCCAGGTTCTTGGCGATGACGCCCAAGGCCTTGTCGGCCAGTTCCTTCCTGGCCTCGACCAGCGTCACCTCGAAGCCCTTCAAGGCGAAGACGTGGGCGATGCCGTTGCCCATCGTGCCGCCGCCGACGACGCAGACGCGCGTGATGTCCATGTTTTTCATCCTATCAAATTCGTCCGCGCGCCGTTGCAGGCCCGGGGTCAGGAAGTTATAATACTGATGATGCGACCCTCGAGACTCGCCTCCCTGCTCCTCCTGTGCGCCGTCCCGGCCCTGGCCGCGACGAAGGCCGACTCCCCGGAGCCGCCGCATCCGATGTCCCGCCCCGGCGGCCTGCTGTGGGAGCGCTACCCGATCAACGCCGCCGACGCCCCCGGCCGCTGCATGGCCGACCGCCTGTTCACGCGCTTCCGCCCCGACGAGGTCTACACCTACGGCCGCGACGGCTCCGTCGCCCTCGGCGACCAGATCGACGGCATGCTGACCGACGCCAGCGTGCGCTATTACCCGTGGCACATGCTCCAGCTGGTGAAGACCTCCGACTACTTCGCCCACCGCGCCGCGATGATGGACCGCATGGAGACCGCGCTGGCCGCCGTGCCGCCGGAGAAGCGGGTCAAGGCCCTGGGCAACTACGCGATGGCCCTGCTCTATCTGGGCGAGGACGAGCACCTGGTCGGCTTCTTCGCCCCGGACACGAAGGCCTACCGGGACGCCGCGAAGGCGGGCGAGGTGGACTACGCGCTGGGCGTCGCGCTCTACCGCCTGGGCCGGAACAAGGAGGCCCTGCCCCACGCCGAGCGCGCGTGGAAGCTGATGACCGACGCGCCGCTCGACACGCGCTGGCAGTTGATGCTCATCGAGTCCGAGCTCCTGGGGAACAAGTTCTTCACCACGCCGAACCCCGCCTACTCCGTCAAGCACGTCAACGAGTACTTCCCGATGCGGACCTGGAAAGTCCCGTTCGTGGACGCCACGGCCGAGGTCGGCCTGTCCACCACCTCGCTGTACGGCGGCTACGGCACCGCCGCGTTCTTCGACGCCGACGGCGACGGCTGGGACGACCTGTTCCTGGAGCGCAAGTTCTTCCCCCCGCACCTGTACCGCAACGACCACGGGCGCTTCGTCCAGGTCCCCGACTCCCAGCTCGGCCGCCCCGCGCCGTGCAACATGCTCTTCGCCTTCCCGGGCGACTTCAACGACGACGGCAAGCCCGACCTGGCGCGCAACTGCTGCAACTTCGACGGCGGCGGCCCGATGGAGCTGCTCAAGAACGAGGGGAACTTCACCTTCGAGGACGTGGCCAAGGAGGCGGGCCTGGGCACGGCCCCCGCCGGCACCGCGATGTGCTGGGGCGACTACGACCTGGACGGCCACCTCGACCTCCTGGTCAACGGCTTCCACGGCAGCAGCCACCTGTTCCACAACAACGGCGACGGGACCTTCACCGACGTGACCGAGAAGGCGGGCATCCGGACCCCCGGCGACGAGAAGACCCAGTGGTCGTTCGGCGCGATGGGCTGCGCGTTCTCCGACTTCCGCGGCAAGCGCTACCCGGACCTCTTCGTCCAGGGCTGGGGCTGGCACCAGATGTACCGCAACAACGGGGACGGGACCTTCACCGACGCGACCAAGAAGGCGGGCATCGGCGACGGCGCCAACCGCCGCGGCTACATGGTGGAGACCTTCGACTACAACAACGACGGCAACATGGACATCCTCGTCGGCTCGTACGTGGTCGGCAACGACGAGCGCTACGGCGTCAGCCCGGTCTGCACCTGCAGCAACCTGCTCTCGGCGGACGGCTTCTCCAAGCGCGAGCTACAGGCCGGCCCGTCCATCTTCCGCAACAACGGCGACGGGACCTTCACGGACCTCGCCGAGAAGCTGAAGTTCCTCCCCCTGGGCGGCATGTCCTACGGCCACGCGGACTGGAACAACGACGGCTACGAGGACCTGGTCGTCGGCTACGGCGGCGGCTACATCCAGCAGGACGAGCCGTTCGCGTTCTACCAGAACGACCGCGATGGGACCTTCACGAACATGACCCCGTTCCTGATGCACGGGCTCTGGGGCAAGGCCCACGGCATCGCGTTCGCCGACGTGCGCCACGCCGGCGTGATGGACCTGGTCATCGAGAACGGCGGCGCCCAGTACGGCGACCTGTGGCCCACGCGCTTCCTGCGCAACACCACCACGGGCAAGCACTGGCTGGAGGTCAAGCTGAAGGCCGGCCCCGGCACGAACACGATGGTGATCGGCGGGCGCGTGCGCGTCTGGGCCGGCAAGCTCAAGCAGGTCAAGGACGTGGAGTCCGGCGGCACCTTCGCCGTCAACAGCCAGGTCCTCCATTTCGGCCTGGCCGACCGGACGAAGGTGGACCGCCTGCGCGTGGAATGGCCCAACCGGAAGCTCGACGTCACCGAACTCAAGGACCTGCCGGTCGACCAAGCCATCGAGGTGGACGAAGCCACGGGCAAGTGGCGCACCCTCTGGACGCACCCGGTGACGGCCGCGAAGTGACGCCCGGCCCGGAAGTCCTCGAGGTCCCCGGACCGGACGGCCCCCTGGGCTGGCTGGCCGTGGACGCGGCGGTGGACGGGCTCTCGTTCGGCGGCCTGCGCATCCGCCCCGAGGTGGACCGGCGCGAGGTGGAGGACCTGGCCCGCGTGATGACCTGGAAGCTGGCCGCGCACGGCCTGCCCGTCGGCGGGGCCAAGGGCGGACTGCGGGCCGACCCGTCCTCCCCCGAGCTGCCCGAGCGCCTGGCGCGCTTCGCGGACGGCGCCCGCGCCCTCCTGCGCGAGCGCGTGGTGCTGGGACGCGACGCCGGGGCCACGGACGAGTCGCTCGACCGGCTCTACGCCGCCGTCGGCCGCGACCAGCTCGCGCTGGCCCGTCCGGCCCCCGGCGGGCCCGCGCGCATCCGCGAGCTGCCGGGCTACCACCGGGGCATGGCCGGCGAGGGCGCGGCCGCCGCGGCCGCCGCCGCGGGACTGCTCCCGTCCGCGCCGCGCGTCCTGATCCAGGGGTTCGGCTCCGTGGGCCGCGGCGCCGCCGCGGCTC
>JAJXTZ010000181.1 GCA_021783355.1 bacterium
CGCGCCTCTGCGGCACGGCCTTGCCGCCGGCGCGGCGCAGGGAGTCCTCGTTGACGCCCAGGCGCGCGGCCAGGCGGCGCAGCCACTCGTCCTTGAGGACCTCGTCCGGGCAGCCCACGATGGTCTGGAGCACGTCCTTGGCGATTGCGGACTTGGCCTCGGGGGTCAAGGTCCCCGCGCGTTTGACCAGCAGCTCGGTCTTGAAGGCCACCGGGTCCACGGCCGCCTCCAAGGCGGGGGCGAACGCCGCGGCGCCCTTCGCGTGCAGGAACTCGTCGGGGTCCTTGCCCTCCGGGACGCTCGCCACGCGCACGGACAGCCCGGCGGCGAGCGCCACCTCCGCGCCGCGCACGGCGGCGTTCTGCCCGGCCGAGTCGGCGTCGAAGACGATGGTCACGGCGTCCGCGTAGCGCTTGATCAGCGCCGCCTGCTCCGGGGTCAGCGCGGTCCCCAGCGGCGCGCAGGCGGTGGTCAGCCCGTGCTGGTGCGCGGCGATCACGTCCATGTAGCCTTCCATGAACAGCGCGCGCCGGGACTTGCGGACCGCGCCGGCGCCCTCGTGCAGGCCGTACAGCACGCGCCCCTTGGAGAAGACCGGGGACTCGGGCGAGTTCAGGTACTTGGGCTCCCCGTCGCCGAGGGCGCGGCCGCCGAAGCCGACCGTGGCGCCCTTCGCGTCGCGGATCGGGAACATCAGGCGGTCGAAGAAATAATCGCGAAGCGACCCGTCGGGCCGCTTCGCCGCCAGTCCGGCTTTGAGCAGCAAGTCGTCGGAAAAACCCTTCTGCTTGGCCGCGGCCACCAGGTTGCCGTTGCGCGGCGCGTAGCCGAGGCGGAACTCCTCGACCATCGCCTTGTTCAGGCGGCGCTCCGCGGCGTAGCGGCGCGCGGCCTCGGCGGACGGGTCCTTGAGCAGGACCGCGCGGTAGTGCTCGGCGGCGAACTCGAGCGCCTCCTTCAGGCGCAGGCGCTCCTTGTCGCCCTCGGTGAGCGCGCCGGCGGCCTCGATCTTGACGCCGGCCCTCTCGGCCAGGCGCTCGGCGGCCTCCACGAAGGACAGCCCCTCGGCTTTCATCACGAACGAGAACGCGTCCCCGCCCTCGCCGCAGCCGAAGCAGTGGTAGGTCTGCCGCTCGGGGCTGACGATGAACGACGGGGTGCGCTCCTGATGGAACGGGCAGCGCCCCTTCAGGTTGCGCCCGGCGCGGGTCAGCTGGACGGACTCCCCCACCAGCTCGGCGATGTCGAGCCGGGAGCGGATGAGTTCCAGCGTTTCCGGGGCGATCATCCCCACGGGCGGGCCTCCATGCGGAAAAAGGGAAGCCGGCGCCGCGCCTCCAGGGCGCGGCGCCGGCGCGGCGGCGTCTCTTACGGCGTGCGCCGGCGCTTGGCGCGCCGCTGCTTGCGGCGGGCCTCCGCGGCCTTCAGCTTGCGCTTGACGGCCGGGGACATGTAATGCTCGCGGCGCTTGACTTCCTTGAGGACGCCGTTGCGCTCGCACTCGCGCTTGAACCGGCGCAGAGCCTCTTCGAGCCCCTCGCCTTCGCGCAGTTTGACGAAAACCATTCAGTGATTCACCACCTTTCCGTCGTCGGAATCCGGGATGCTCAGCCCGGCGGCCACTGCATCGGCCGCCCGGCCAAAAGATGATAGTGCAGATGGTCGACCGACTGTCCCGCGCCCTTGCCGTTGTTGGTCACGAGGCGGAAGGAGGACATCCTTCCCGCGCCGGCCAACAGGCACGCGACGCGCTGCAGATGGCCGAGGAGCGCCCGGTCGTCGTCGCTCGCGTCGAGCAGCGACCCCAGGTGCTTCTTGGGCACGATCAGCAGATGCGTCGGGGCCTGGGGCGATATGTCCTTGAAGACCAGCGCTTGCTCGTCCTCGTGGACGATCTGGGCGGGAATCTCGCGTCGGACGATGCGGCAGAACAGGCAGTCGGCCATCAAATCTCTGGGCGTCATTATAGCCTTCTGCGCCCGTCCCGGCAAGGGCCCAGGGGGCACCCCGCCGGCTGGGTCCAACGGACCGGGGCTGGGAAGAGGGCTGGCAATTTCGTAGCTTATGTCCAAGTCCGGAGGCCGTGCGCACAACGGCCCCGCACAGGAGCGTGGGTGAGATGATCGTCGGCATTCCGAAGGAGACGGCGGACGGAGAACGGCGCGTCGCCTTGGTCCCCGAGCTGGTCGGCAAGCTCAAGGGCGTCCAGGTGCTCGTCGAGAAGGGCGCGGGCGAGGCGGCGGGCTTCCCCGACGCCCTGTACGCGCAAAAAGGCGCCCAGACGGCGGCGGACGCCCGGGACCTCTTCGGCCGCGCGGATCTGGTCCTCAAGGTCTCGCCCCCGACCCCGGCCGAAGCCGCCCTCTACAAGGAGGGCGCCGCATCGGTCAGCTTCCTGGTCCCGTCCATGTCCGCGCAGACCCTGGCGGCCCTGAAGGACCGGCGCGCGACCGTGTTCTCCATGAACCTGCTGCCGCGCATCAGCCGCGCGCAGTTCATGGACGCGCTGTCCTCCCAGGCCACGGTGTCCGGCTACCGCGCGGTGGTCATCGCGTCCGAGTCCCTGCCCAAGTTCTTCCCGATGCTGATCACCGCGGCGGGCACCGTCTCGCCGGCCAAGGTCTTCGTCATCGGCGCGGGCGTGGCCGGCCTGCAGGCGATCGCGACCGCGCACCGCATGGGCGCCCTCGTCGAGGCCTACGACCTGCGCCCGGCGGTCAAGGAGCAGATCGAGTCCCTCGGGGCGAAGTTCGTCAGCCTGCCGGTCGAGGCCGCCGACGCGCAGACCTCCGGCGGCTACGCCAAGGCCCAGTCCGAGGACTTCTACCGCCGCCAGCGCGAGCTGATGGCCAAGGCCGTGACGGCCGCCGACGCTGTGATCACCACCGCGCTGGTCCCCGGCAAGCCGGCGCCGAAGCTGGTCACCGCTGAGGCGGTCCGCGGGATGCGCCCCGGCTCCGTGATCGTGGACCTGGCCGCCGAGCAGGGCGGCAACTGCGAGCTGACCGAGCCCGGCAAGTCCGTCGTCAAGCACGGCGTGACCATCCACGGGCCGCTCAACCTGCCCTCGGCGCTGCCGGCGCAGGCCAGCCAGCTCTACGCCCGCAACCTGACCGCGTTCGCCGGACTCCTGATCAAGGACGGCGCGTTCAAGCTCAACCTGGACGACGAGCTGGTCCGCGGCTCGATGGTCCTCAACGCCGGACAAGCGCCGCAGCCCGCCGAGGCCGTCGCGGCCGGAGGAGCGAAATGATCGGATTCACGTCGGGAGACATCGCCGTCAACCTGTTGATCTTCACGCTGGCCACCTTCCTCGGCATCGAGCTGATCCGCCACGTCTCGCGGCTCCTGCACACGCCGCTGATGGCGCTGACCAACGCGATCTCGTCGGTCGCGATCGTGGCCGCGCTGATCGTCGTCGCCGAGCCCAAGCAGGGCAAGCTGGACGTCGCGCTCGCGACGGCCGCGGTCGCGCTCGCGTTCACGAACATCGTCAGCGGCTTCATGATCACCGACCGCATCTTGAAGATGTTCAAGAAGGGAGCCCACTGACATGGATCTCCTCGCCCAATACCTGTACATCCTGTCGGCGTCGCTGTTCGTCCTCTCGCTGAAGTGGATGAGCGAGGTCAAGACCTCGCGCCGCGGCAACTGGTCGGCGATGGCGGGCATGGTGACGGCGATCGTCGCCACCTTCATCGCCTATCCGGTGCAGCACGTGCCCTTGCTGGCCGTCGCCGCCGTGGTCGGCGCGATCGTCGGCATCCCGATCGCGATGAAGCTGCCGATGACCGCGGTCCCCCAGCGGACCGCGATGTCGCACGCGTTCGGCTCGCTCGCCGTCGCGCTGATCGGCGTGGCCGAGTACCACCAGCGCGCCCCCGCCGTGGACCCGTTCACGATGTCGGTGCTGGCCTCGGAGATGATCCTGGGCTTCCTCACCTTCACCGGGTCCTGCGTGGCCTTCGCCAAGCTCCAGGAGCTGATCCCGGGCAAGCCCTTCGTCTACAAGGGCCGCCACCTGGTCAACCTGGGCACGCTGGCCGCGGCCGTGGTCACGGCCGTGCTGCTGGTCCTGCACCCGGAGAAGACCTTCCTGGTGCCGGTCCTGGCCGGCTTCGCCCTGCTCTTCGGCTTCCTGCTGGTGATGGCCATCGGCGGCGCCGACATGCCGACGGTGATCGCGATCCTGAACTCGTACGCGGGCCTCTCCGCGGCGGGGCTGGGCTTCGTGCTCAACAGCAAGATCCTGGTCGTCGCGGGGACGCTCGACGGCTCGTCGGGACTCATCCTGGCGCTGATCATGTCGCAGGCGATGAACCGCTCGTTCCTGAACGTGATGTTCGGCGGCGTCGGCGCGGCGCCGACGGGCGGCGCGAAGGCCGCCAAGGAGACGCGCTCGGTCAAGTCCTACCTGCCCGAGGACGTGGCCGCGGTGCTCGACGGCGCGCGCACGGTCATGGTCGTGCCCGGCTACGGCATGGCGGTCGCGCAGGCCCAGCACGCGGTCAAGGAGTTCGCGGACCTCGTCGAGGCCAAGGGCGGCAAGGTCGTCTACGCGATCCACCCCGTCGCCGGCCGCATGCCCGGCCACATGAACGTCCTGCTCGCCGAGGCTCAGGTCCCCTACGACCGCCTGCTCGAGATGGACGAGGCCAACCCGATGTTCCCGGAGGCCGACATGGCCATCGTGGTCGGCGCCAACGACGTGGTCAACCCGGCCGCGCGCACGCAGACGGACTCCCCGCTGTACGGGATGCCGATCCTGGACGTGGACAAGGCGCGCTCCGCGGTCTTCATCAAGCGCTCGATGAACCCGGGCTTCGCCGGCGTCGACAACGAGCTCTTCTTCCTGCCGAACACGATGATGGTCTTCGGCGACGCGAAGAAGGTGATGACCGAGATCGCCGCCGCGATCAAGAAGGGCTAGAGCCGGGACTACAGCTCTTCGGCGCGGCCCAGCACGGGGCCGCCGGCGAAGCCGCGCCACGGGGCCAGGGCCCGCGACAGGGCGCGCAAGCCCGGGTC
Source organism: bacterium (assembly GCA_021783355.1). Lineage (GTDB taxonomy): Bacteria > Elusimicrobiota > Elusimicrobia > UBA1565 > UBA9628 > GWA2-66-18. The sequence continues at coordinate 5,029 of JAJXTZ010000181.1, forward strand.
CCCGGGGGCGGCCGAGAGCGCGCCGCGGAAGAGCAGCCGCCCGGACGGGGCGTAGGCGGCCGCCATCCCGGCGCGCGCGCCGAA
>JAJXTZ010000182.1 GCA_021783355.1 bacterium
AGCAGGCGCTCCCAGGCCGCGGCCGGGGCCGCGGGCAGGCGCGCCATCACGCGCGCGACGAAGGCCTCCGTCGCGACGGGCGACGGGGCCGGCGCGCGGCCGTCGGCCAGCGCGCGCAGCACCTTCGCGACGATCTCCTCGTGTTCCATGTCGGCTTCCTCCCCTTAGACGCCCGTCCCGCCCAGAATGTGTCGCAAGGACTCGCGCAGGCGCTCCCGCGCGCGCCGGAGCTTCGCCTTGACCGAGTCCAGCGAGCAGTCCAGGACCTCGGCCAGCTCCTTGTAGTCCAGGCCCTCCACCTCGCGCAGGAGCAGGATGCGCCGGTAGTCGTCGGGCAGGCCCTCCAGGGCCCTGGCGGCGAGGTCGGCGTCCTCGCGCCGGGACTCCTCGTCGGCGCCGGAGGGCAGGTCGCGCAGGCTCTCGCGCTCGGACTCGCTCCAGGCGTCCAGGGACTCGGAGCGCGCGCGGGCCTGGCGGCGGCGCTCGTCCAGGCAGCGGTTGGAGGCCACGCGGTAGAGCCAGGTGGAGAAGGCGGCGTCGCCGCGGTAGTTCCGCAGCCGCTCGTACGCCTTCAGAAAGACCTCCTGCGCGGCGTCCTCGGCCAGGGCCTCGTCGCCCAGCAGCGACCGGCACAGCCCCAGGATGCGCGGGTGGTGGCGGCGGATGAGTTCCGCGTAGTCGTCCCGGGCGCCGGCCAGGACGCGGGCGATGAGCTCGGCGTCGGTGGTGTCGCTGATGGAAATGATTATATCCTCCAAAGAAGGCCCCGGAACTTGAGACGCGCCCCGAAGCGCCTTCGTGTCGCCGCGGGAGACACAAAACGCGCCCCGGGCGCGTCTTACGAGCGCCGACGCCGCACACCGTGAGGGAGGGACACATGAATCGCATCGCGTACGCCGTGATGGCCGCGGGACTCCTGCTGGGCGGGCCGGGGACGCTCCCGGCGCGGGCGCAGCCCGGAGGCCTCGGAGGCGGGCCCGGCGCCGGACCCCGCGCGGCGATGGCCGCCAAGATGGAGGCCCGGATGAAGCGGAACTTGGGCCTCTCCGACGTGCAGGAGAGCAAGCTCAAGGACGCCTTCAAGGCGCACCGCGAGGCCGTCAAGCCGCTGGGCCGCAAGGTGCGCGACCTGATGACCAAGCTCCACGACCAGCTCCAGGACCAGGCCAAGGACAAGGACATCGCGGCCACGCTGGACTCGCTGAAGACCGCGAAGAAGGCCCTGGACGACGAGCGTGCCAAGTTCACCGACTCGCTCGCCTCCTTCCTGACGCCCACTCAGCGCGCCAAGATGCTGATGGGCATGGAACGGCGGATGGGCCGCGAGCGGCCCGGGATGAGAGGCCGCGGACGCAGGGGCGGGCGCGGCATGGGCGGGGGGATGGGCGGCGGACCCGGCATGGGCCAGGGCGGCGGTCAGTAGGCGCCGCCGCCTGACGACTCTCCGCGGGCCGGGCCTTCGGGCCCGGTCCGCGGTCTTGGCCGGACGCCCGCGCCCGGCTGACCGGCGGCTAGCCGGAGCGTCCTCCGGATTGTGCTAGAATCAAGCGGAGCCGGCCCTTTGTGGAGAGGTGGGTGAGCGGCTGAAACCGACGGTTTGCTAAACCGTTGTACTTGTGCAAACGGGTACCGAGGGTTCGAATCCCTCCCTCTCCGATTTTAGAGAGAACGGCCGGCCCGAGGAGCGTCCCGGGCCGGCCGTTCGATTTTTCCGACCGTGGAGTTCCGCGCCGGATGAGGACCTGGGACGAGTTCTGGCCGTACTATGTCGCCCAGCACCTCAACCGGGTCAACCGGCGCCTGCACTTCGCGGGCACCAGCGCGGCGCTGGTCCTGCTCGCCCTCGCGGCGCAGTCGCGCTCCTGTCCCTGCGCGCCGACTTTCGGATGTGCGCGCTGATGTGGCGGGGGGCGATGGACGCCGAGATCGCGCGCCTGGCGCCGGAACTGAAGCGCTACCGCGCCGCGCCCTGAAAGAAGGCGCCCAGCTCGTCGAGGCTCTCCAGGCGCCGGCAGGCGGGCAGCGACTCCAGGAAGAACTTGCCGTAGCCTTTCTTCAGGAGGCGCGGGTCCAGGCAGACCACCGCGCCGCGGTCCGTGCTGGAGCGGATCAGGCGGCCGAAGCCCTGGCGGAACTTCATCACGGCCTTCGGGAGCGACCAGTCGCGGAAGTAATCGCGGCCTTCGTCCTCCAGATAGCGGCGGCGGGCCTCCTCCAGCGGCGAACCCACGTGCGCGAACGGGAGCTTGACGAGCACCACGCAGGACAGCGCCGGGCCGGGCACGTCCACGCCCTGCCAGAAGGTGTCCACGCCGAGGAGCACGGCGTCGCCGGCCTCGGCGAACTGCTCGAGGAGCGCCTCGTGGCCGGCCGCGCCCTGCGCCCAGACCGGGCGGTCCTTGATCCGGCGGCGCAGGGAGGCGTGCACGCGGCGCAGGAGACGCCAGCTGGAGAAGAGCAGGAACACCCCGCCCGGCACGCGCTCGATCACCTCCGCGCAGGCCTGGGTGACCGCGTCGGCGTGCGCGTCGTCGTCGGCGGGGACCGGGAGGTCGGGCACGCACCACAGCGCGGCCTGCTCGCGGTAGTCGAAGGGGGAATCCAGCGTCAGCTCGCTCGCCTCGGGCAGGCCCACGCGGGCCTTGAAGCCGCGCAGGCCGTCGCCGGAGGCCAGCGTGGCCGAGGTCAGGATCGCGGGCACGCCGCGGCCGAAGAGACCCTCGCCCAGGCGCCGCCCCACGTCCAGCGGCGCGGCCCGCAGCTCCGGGCCCGTCCGCGGCCAGGCCGCCCAGCGCGCGGTGGCCGGCGCGGGGGAAAGGATCTCGGCGAGGTCGCGGCGCAGGATCGCGGCGCGCGCGTGCAGGGCCCTCAGGTCGGCCTCCTCCGGGCGCCCTTGCGCCCCGGCGGCGGACGCCGCCAGCGCGCCCTCCAGCGCGGCCAGCTCCGGCGGGGGCGCGCCGGGATCGCGCGCCTCCAGGAGCCGCCCGGCCGCGTCGTCCTCGGTCCCGGTCAGGCCCAGTCCCTCGGCCTGTCGCCGCAGGAAGGAGGCGCCCGCCTCTTGAGCGGCTGCGGCCGCGAGGCCGAGCGGCTCGTCGGCGCAGAGCCTCGCCGTCACCCGCGTCTCGTCGCAGAGCGCCACCACGCGCCCCGTGGAGACCTCCAGGCCGAAGCGCTGGGCGGCGGCTTCCTCCAGATTGTGCGCCTCGTCCACGATCACCGCGTCGAAGGACGGCAGGCGCGCGCCGGAGAGCAGGAGCGCGTGGTTGACCACCACGAGGTGCGCCTTCTCCGCGCGCTCGCGGTCGCGCCGCCACAAGCAGCGCTCCCAGTACGGGCCGTTGGGGCCAAGACAGATGTCCGTGTCGCGCGCCAGACGCGACCACAGGTTCTGCGGCACCGCGACCGGCAGGGCGGAGCGGTGGCCGGTGGTCGCGCGCTCGGACCACTCGGAGAGCGCCTCCACGGTCTTGACCGCCTCGCCGGACAGGGCGTCGGGCGAGGCGCGCAGGCGCGTCAGGCGCTGGACGCACAGGTAATTGTCGGCGCCCATCAGCATCGCGTACTTGAGCGGCAGGCCCAGTTCCTTGAGCGCGCGCGCGGCGACCGGCAGGTCGCTGGTGAGGAGCTGCTCTTGAAGGGCGCGCGTGTGCGTGGAGATCAGCACGCGCCGGGCGTTGCGCACCGCCCAAAGCGCCGCGGGCAGGAGGTAGCCCAGCGATTTGCCCACCCCGGTGCCCGCCTCGACCACCAGGCACTCCTCGCGCTCCAGCGCCCGCGCCACCGCCGCGGCCATCGTCTCCTGCTGAGGCCGTCCCTCCCAGCCGGGCAGGGCCTTGGGCAAAGCCCCGCCGGGGCCGAAGACCTCGTCGAGGTTCACGCCGGGGATGATACCAATTCGCCCGACGGCGCCGGTCATCCCGCGGAGTCTGGCGCCGGAGCCGGCGCGTTATCGGAGATCATATCGCGACTTACTCCGGAGCAAGTCGCGATATCTCCGCGCATATCGCGGCGGCGACGCGCTTCCACGCAAAAATGGTGACGCCAGCGTCAGCCGACCGTTTTTGTCAGGATCCGCGGACGCGGCCGGAGCGGGGGCTCAGCCCTTGAGCAGGGCGTAGAGCCTGGGGACGACGGGGTAGCCGGGCAGGTTCGGCGTCGGGGAGGCGGCGGCCACGGCGGCGGCGGCGGCGCGGCGCGCGGCCAAGGCGGCGTTCAAGGCCGCCTCGGCCGAGGCCACCTCGGCGTCGGAGGCGCCGGGGACGGGAGCGGCGGCCAGGCGCTTCAAGGCGGCGGCGTACACGCGGCGGCGCGCGTCCTCGGTGTCGGCGCCGTCCACCACGCTGACCGCGGCGTCCACGCGGTCCACGGCGGCGCGGCGCGGGGAGGCCGACGAGTCCGCCCGGCCGGAGGAGTTCAGGCGCGCGCCCAGCTCGTCGATGGCGGAGAGCGCCGCGCCGCGCCCCACGTCCAGGCTGACCGTGGAGTCCGTGTAGTCGCCGGCGCGGCCGCGCACGGTCTCCACCACCTCGCGGCGCACGCCGCCGCGGAAGGCGGCTAGGATCTCGCCGCGGGAGGCCTCCAGGTCCTCGGCCGCCCAGCGCGCCTCGCGGCCGAAGGAACCCACGCCGTAGAAGACCTTCTTGGCGCCGTCGGGCGTGGTCATCCCCGCGGTCCCGGCCGAGCCTCCGGGCAGGACCGGCGCGTCGCGGCGCACGGCGTCCGGATACTGGCTGGGGTCGAAGTAGCGGTCCACCGGGTCGCTGCCGAAGCCGAACAGGTCGATCGCGTGGAGCACGGCGCTCACGCCGTGGCGCGCCAGGGAGGCGCCGCCCTCGCCGCGCCGCGCGTACACGCCGCCCAGGTAGCCCTGCTGGTTGGGGTCGCGGCCGGTGAAGACCTCCAGCGGGGTCTGCACGATGCCGGCCGGCAGCTGGGCGATGAGGCTCGGGATCTGGCGCGGCGCGTAGGCCCAGTGCGCGGCCGACGCCGCGCCGTCGAGCGCCGCCCGGCGCCGCGCCTCCAGCAGGTCGCGGCCCAGGCTCACGGTCAGGCGGGTGGAC
>JAJXTZ010000183.1 GCA_021783355.1 bacterium
CGTCGCGCAGGATCGCCCAGCGCGCGGCGCGGAAAGCCCCCTCCCGGCGCACGAACGCGGCCTGGCGGGCGAGCACGCGCTCCCACGCCGGCATCGCCGCGTCGTCCACCGGCCCGTGGGCGACGAGGACCACGGTCTCCGCGCCGGGCCGGCGGCTCAGCGCCCGCGCGCGCTCCAGCAGGATGCGCGAGACCAGCGGCGCGTCGTCCAAGGCCGAGGTCAGGACGACGGGCAGGCGCGTCTTCAGGCGCGCCGGCGACATCATCGCGGCCATCATCCTCTTCATCACGAAGTCCGGAGGCCCGTCCTTCGCCGGCGCGGCCATCATCCGCTCGGCCGCCCGGCGCAGCACCTCCGACGGCTTGGGCGCGAGCCCCAGCACATAGCGCGTCTGGTCCATGACCTCGGACCGGGAGTTGACGAAGAACGGCACCGCGATCACGCGCCGGGCGCCCCGCGCCTGCAGCCGGTCCACGGCCGCCTGGATGCTCCGCGCGTCGGCCATGCCCAGGGCCGCCTCGGTGGGGACGCTCGCGTCCGCGCGCGCGCGCAGGCGCTCGATGGCCGCGTTCCAGTCCGGGTCGCCGCCGTGGGCGAGCAGGAGGATCCCGTAGTCCGGGGCCGGCGCCTGCGCGGCCCGCGCCGGGGCGGCCAGCAGAGCGCCCAGGAGAAGGGCGGCGGTCCTCATCGCGGCGGCCTTTCGGAGTGGCGCAGGCTGCGCTCGCGCCCGCCGGCCAGGGACTTGGCCCAGCCGTCGAACTCGTCGGCCTTGGCCTCCACGATGGCGCGCGCGGCGGCCACGGCCTCCGCGCGCTGGGCCATGTTGCGCGCCACGATGGACTCCAGGTCCTCCAGGCGGTACAGGTACACGCCGTCGAGGTCGTGCGCGGACTCCTCCACGTCGCGCGGCATCGCGATGTCAATGAGGAACAGCGAGCGCCCGCCGCGGCGGCGCGCGGCCTCGGCGATCATCGCGCGCGTGATCACGGCGGCGGGCGAGCCGGTGGACGCGATCACCACGTCGGCGCGCTCCAGCTCCGCCGGGAACTCCTCCCAGCGCACCGCCTCGCCTTGGAAGCGGGCCGCCAGGGTGTAGGCGCGCTCCCAGGTCCGGTTGGCCACGCTCAGGCGCCCCACGCCGCGCGCGACCAGGTGCTTGGCGGCGAGCTCCGCCATCGCGCCCGCGCCGAGGATCAGGGCGGCCTTGCCCTCCAGTCGCCCGAAGATGCTCTCCGCCAGCTGGACGGCGACCGACGGGACCGAGCCCGAGCCTGAGGCGATCGCCGTCTCCGAGCGGACCTTCTTGCCCACGTAGAGCGCGCGCTGGAAGAGGACGTTCAAGCGCTTGCCGGTCATGCCGGCGCCCTTGGCCGTCTCGTAGGCGGTCTTGACCTGCCCCAGGATCTCGGTCTCGCCGACGACGAGAGAGTCCATGCCCGCGGCCACCGCGAACAGGTGGCTGACGGCCTCGCGGTCCTCGCGCGTCTCCGCCTCCGCGGCCGCCCGGACCCCGGCCAGGTCCTCCAGGGCCGCGAGCAGCTCGCCCGCGGACGGGACCTCGCCCGGGCGCCCCGCGGCGTAGAGCTCGAAGCGGTTGCAGGTGGACACGACGACAGCCTCCGAGACCCCGCGGGACTTCAGCTCCGCCAGGACGCGCTCGGCGGGCACGGCGGCCAGGGACTCGCGCGCGCCGGACGCGGCGCCGCGGTGCGTGAAGGCCAGCGCGACCAGCCTCACCGGAAGCTCCCCATGTAGCCGTGGCGTCCGCCCAGCAGTTCGGCGCCGAAGAAGGTGACCAGGATGGACGCGAAGCCCAAAAGCGAGACGTAAATCGTGCGCCGGCCGCGCCGCCCGGCGCCGTAGCGCAGCCACAGGAACGCGCCGTAGATGACCGCGGTGATGACCGCCCAGGTCAGTTTCGGGTCCCAGGTCCACAGGCGGCCCCAGGCCTGGTACGCCCAGACCTCGCCCATCGCCAGCCCGGCCAGGAGGATCGGGTAGGCCGCGGCGATCACGCGCGCGTGCAGCGACTCCAGCTCGTCGAGCGACGGCAGGCGGTAGCAGAGCTGCGTGGGCTTGCGGGACTTGATCTGGCGCTCCTGGACCAGCAGCGCCAGCGCCACGCCGAAGGCGTTGGCGAAGGCCGCGTAGGCGGTCATCAGCACCATCGGGTGGATGTTGAGCCAGTATGAGCGCAGGCCGGGCTTGAGCGGCTCCACCAGCGGGTTGGCCAGCGCCAGCGCCGCGCCCAGCGCCAGCGCGGTCCACGGGAGGACGAAGGCCCCGAGGATGCCCAGGCGGTTCTTGCCCTCGATGACGAAGAACGCGGCGGCGACCGCCAGGGCCAGGAAGGAGAGCGCGCCGTAGAACGAGGTCAGCGGCAGGAAGAAGCGGTTCTCGGGGAAGCGCCAGAACAGCGCGAGGTGGGCGGCCATGCCGCCCAGATGGAGGACGAGGCCCAGGCCCAGCATCGCGAGCATCATGCGGCTGGCGCGGGGGTCCTTCGAGAAAAGATAGCCGAAGGCGGCGAAGTTCGCCGCCGCATAAAAGAGGAACGCGCCCCACGTCAGGACGTTTTGGAACGTCACCGCGGGGATTCTACCATTTTCCCCCCGCGCCCTTAGGCGCGCGCCTCAGTCCCCGGACCAGGGATTGAAGCGGCCGCCGCGGACCGGGGCCGCGTCGCAGAGCGTCTTGAACAGCGCCAGCTGGGCCTCGGTGGCCCCGCGCTCCTTGAGACGCTCGAGGGTCGTGGAGTAGCTCATGTTGTACTCGGTCTGGGACCAGGGCATGCCCTTGGAGGACGCCACCGACGCGGCCGCGCCGCGGACCTCGTCGTCGGTCGGCGCCGCGGGCGCGGACGGCTTGCGGGCCCGGCTCAGCGTCCCCGCGAACAGGCCGGCGCCCAGCACGCCGCCGAAGAGCCGGCTCATGTCGAATCTGCCGAACGAGGCGCCCGCCGGGAGCCCGGCGTGCGCGAGGGCGTAGGTGAGCGCGCCGTAGACGAGGACGGTCGTCCCCGCCAGCGCCAGCCACATCAGGAAGCCCTTCACCCATGCGTGCGGCGCCGGACGCGAGACAGCCCCGGTGCGCGCGTCCACCGCGTAGAGCTCGCGGCCCGTCTCGCCGCGCACCACGAACCAGAGGGCGCTCGGCCCCCCGTCCTTCGGCCAGCGCGCGTCGAGCGAGAGCGTGCGCGCGTCGGGGCCGGAGGCCGCGACGACGGCCATCGGGTCGATCTTGACCTGCGCGGAGAAGCGGTCCGCGGGGACCGCGACGAAGAGCCGCCGCGCGCCCAGGTCCCGGGCGTCGGCGATCTCCGCCGCCCCGGCGCCGGAAGGGCGCACGGTCACCGCGTACTCGCGGGGCCCCATCTCGTGGCCCTCGCGCGGGGAGATGAAGTAGTAGGTCCAATCCACGCCCCCGGCGCGCGCGGACGGCGCCGCCCCGGAGGAGAAGAGCTTGCCCGGCTCGTAGCCGGCCGCGGCGGCCAGGCGCCCGGCCTCGGCCAGGGCCGCGTCGTAGGCGAAGCCCGCGAATCCTTCGGCGGGACCCGCCTGCGCCAGAACGGACTTCAAGGACGGAGCCTGCGCCGCGGGGACCGCGGGGCGGGTCTTCAGCGTCCCCAGCATCCCGCCCAGCGCCGCCAGGGCGCCCGGGAAGAGGTCGCGGACCGGCCCGTGCAGCATCCGCTCGCCCTGGACGGCGACGTCGGTGAGGGCGTGGGCGAACGCGTACCAGGCCGCGCCGGCGGCGGCCACGACCGCGACGGCCGCGGCCGCCTCGGCCCAGGCCTTCGCGCGCTCCCCCGAGGACGGGCGTCCGGGCTTGGACGCCACGGACTCCAGCACGCGCAGGGTCTGCGACGGCCCGTGACCGTCCATCACCCAGCCGTCGGCCAGGCGCGGATCGGCGGTGCCCCCGACGGACAGGGTCAGCGCGCCGGGGGCGGCTTTCTCCATGTTGCGGTCGGTCGCGTTGCCGGTCTTGGGCATGGCGCGGCCGGAGAGGCGCTCGCCCAGGCGCGTCAGCCAGGAGGACTTCGTCGCCTCCGCCGGCGCGTAGACGTTGTCGCCGATGACCAGGATGTCGCGCGCGGCCGCCTTCAGCGTCTTGGCGAGCCACGCGGCGGAGGTCTGCTTGGTCACCACCGAGAAGTTTATATAAGGAGGATTGGCGGGGTCCTTGGCGAAGCGCGGGCTGACCTCCACCGCGAGGCCGCGCTTGGCCAGCTCTTCCTGGAGGATCGCGGCGGCGCCGCGGACCTGCTTCTCGTCCGAGCCGACCTTCAGCATCATCGCGTAGCCGTAGGTGCCCCAGGACTCGGACGGGTTGTTGTTGGCCGTGCCGGGGACGTGCTGCTCGGCGCCGAGCTCGGCCAGGCGCGCCTTCGTCGCCGCGGCGGCTTCGGCGACCGCGGCCTTGGACGCCTCGTCCAGGGCCGGCGCCTCGAACACGCGCACCGGCTCGCCCGCCTCGTTGTAGCGGTACACGCGCCCGCCGGAGTTGGCGGCCAGGTACATCCCGGCGCGCACCGAGACCGGCAGGGAGGCCAGGGACTCGAACACGGTGAGCTGATGCGCGCGCTTCTCGTCGCCGCGGTCGGAGATCACGACGAAATGCTTGCCCGCCGCCTTGACGGACGAGATCGCGGCGACCATGTCCTCGGGGAGGACCTGGTTGTACGCGGCCAAGGTGTCGTCATAGTCCGAGAAGACCACGCGCTTGTCGGCGGCGCTCTTGACCAGCTTGGCGGTCAGCGCCGGGCCCGCGACCGGCAGGCTGTACACCGCCCCGGTCAGCGCGGCCACGGTCTTGATGAGGAAGCGGTGCATGCGGTAGGAGACGGCGGAGTCCACGACCTTGCCCCGGACGGCGGCGGCGGCCGGCGCGGCGCTCTTGGGGGCCTCGGACGGCGCGGACGCGGCGGCGGGCGCGGGAAGGGCCGCGGCG
>JAJXTZ010000184.1 GCA_021783355.1 bacterium
GGCGCGGCCGCCGGAGGCACCGGGAGCTTGAAGTAGAAGAACGAGCCCACGCCCAGCTCCGACTCGATGCCCATGTCCCCGCCGTGCATCTGCACGATCTCGCGCGAGATCTTCAGGCCCAGGCCGAAGCCGGCCTTGCGCATGGTCTGCGCCTCCTTCGTCTGGAAGAAGCGCTCCCAGACGCGGGGCAGGTCCTCCTTGGAGATGCCGATGCCGGTGTCGCGCACGCCGACGGTGACCCAGCCGGGCTCCACCTTGGCCTCGATGGTGACCTTGCCGCCTTCCTTGGTGTACTGGATCGCGTTCGTGCTCAGGTTCTGGATCACCTGGCCGATGCGGTTGGGGTCGCCCTTGAGCGGCGGGATCGCGGGCGGCAGGGCCGTGCCGAACTGGATCTGCTTGCGCTGGGCCACCACGTCCACGCGGGATTTCACCTCGCCGATCACGGCGGCCAGGTCCAGGTCGCCGATCTCCACGCGCAGCTTGCCGGACTCGATCGCGGCCAGGTCCACCAGGTCGCTGACCAGCAGGTTCAAGGTCTTGGCCGCGTTGTGGATGTGCGCCGAGCACTTGAGCTCCTCCGGGCGGTCCTTCAGGCGCATGCCCAGCACCTCGGAGTAGCCCAGAATGGCGGTGAGCGGGTTCTTCACGTCGTGCGCCACCGTGGCGAAGAACTTGGTCTGGAAGCCGTTGACCTGCGCCAGCTTGCGCGCGGAGTCCTGGACCTCCTTGAGCAGGCGCGCGTTCTCCAGGATCAGGAAGCGGCGCTCGAGCGCCCGCTGGATGGACAGCACCAGGCGCGACGCGTCGATGGGCTTGAGGATGGCGTCGTCCAGGCCCAGCTCGACGGCGCGGCTGACGCCCTTGAGCGCGTCCTGGACCGGGAACTGGTCCACCATCAGGATGATGCGCATGTCCTTGTCCTTCTCGCGCATCTTCAGGGCCAGGTTCGCCCCGGCCAGCTTGGTGGTCTCCAGGGCCGAGCCGCCGATCGCGGCCAGCGCGAAGGGCTTGGACTGCGCCAGCTTCAGCGCCTCCTCCCCGTTGACCGTGGTGACCACCTCGTAGCCCAGCGCCATCAGCGCCTCGGTCAGGCGCGACAGCGTGGGCACGTCGTTGTCCACCACCAGCAGGCGCTCCTTCTCGCGCGGGACGGTCTTGGCCGCGCCCAGCGCGTCGCTGAGGAGCTCGGCCAGGCGCACCGCGTGCTCGCGCGGGACCAGCGCCGGCTTGCCGTTGGTGACCGCCAGCGCGGCCGCGCGCAGCGGGTCCAGCGTGGAGACCTGGTAGCAGGCCGAGTTGGGCAGGCTCTGGCGCAGGCGCGCGTCGATCTGCGCGGCGTCCGCGTTGGTGCCGGTGAGCTTGACCACCGCCACGTGGCCCAGCAGGGGCGCCGAGACCTCCTGCTCCTCCTCGCCCTTGGCGCCCGACAGGCGCTCCCAGAAGCCCGCGCTCTTGGGCGGCTTGGACTTGGTCTTGGCCTCCTCGGCGCGGAAGATCTGCTCGCGCAGCATCTCGCCCAGGCCCACCGGCGTGTCCAGCTGGAAGAACTGCACTCCGGCCTGGCGCAGGGCCCCCTGGATGCCCTGGGTCAGGAACAGCGTGGGCTCGGCCAGGAAGACCACCGGGACCTCGACCGCGCGGATCTGGTCCAGGAAGCCGCGCGGCAGGGGCCAGGGCACCCGCCGCAGCGGCCCGGCGTTGGCCGGCGACAGCGACGAGGCCTCCTCCAGCCAGACCAGCGCGAAGTCCCCGCGCTCGGCCTGCAGCTTGGCCAGCGCCTCGCGCGCGTCCGGCGGGATCTTGGCCTGGTCGGCCACGACGGCGGCGAAGGCTTCGGTGGCGAGCTTGAGGCCCGCCTGGCGCGCGTCCGCGGCCGTGGCCAGCTCGTACTCGCGGCCGATCATCGAGGGGGTCAGCTCGTTGACGAGCGCCTGATCGGCGCCGACGAGAAGGACCTTGCCCTTCGGGTTCATCCCCTCGTCCTCACGCGGCCGCCGGCTCCAGGCGCGCGCTGAAGTGCCCCAGCCGCGACGGCGCCTCGATGAGGCGCAGCGGCCGGATCTCCTTCGCGCGCGACGCCGCGTCGGAGACCACCTCGATCAGGAAGTCCACGTGGCTCTGCGTGTACGCCCGGCGCGGGATGGCCAGACGCACCAGCTCCATCGGCGCGGCCTTCGGCGCGCCGTCCGCGCCGCGCTTGCCGAACATCAGCGCGCCGATCTCCACCCCGCGCACGCCCGCGGTCAGGTACAGCTCGCAGGCGAGCGCCTGCGCCGCGAAGCCGGTGGGCGGGATGTGCGGCAGGAGCCGCCGCGCGTCCAGGTACACGGCGTGGCCGCCGGGCGGCTCCACGATGGGCACGCCGTTCTTGCGCAGGCCCTCGCCCAGGTACTCGACGGAGCGCACGCGGTAGCGCAGGTAGTGCTCGTCGAGCGCCTCGCGCAGGCCGACCGCCAGCGCCTCCAGGTCGCGGCCCGCCAGGCCGCCGTAGGTCGGGAAGCCCTCGCCCAGGATCATCTCGTCGCGGCAGGCCTGGGCCAGCGCGTCGTCGTTGAGCGCCAGGAAGCCGCCCATGTTGACGAAGGCGTCCTTCTTGGAGCTCATCCAGCAGCCGTCGCAATAAGAGAAGGTCTCCTTGGCGATCTCCTCGGGCGAGCGCGTGGACTGCCCCGGCTCGCGCAGCTTGACGAACCAGGAGTTCTCGGCGAAGCGCGCGACGTCCAGGAACAGCGGGATCTTGTAGTGCCGCGAGATCTCGCGCGCGGCGCGCAGGTTGCCCAGCGACACCGGCTGACCGCCCAGCGAGTTGTTGGTCAGCGTCATGATGATCATCGCCACGCGCTCGGCGCCGAGCGCCCGGATCTTGGCCTCGAGCGCGCGCAAGTCGATGTCGCCCTTGAAGGGGGCGGGCGTGCCGAAGTCCAGCGCCTCCGGGACCGGCAGGTCGATCGCCTCGGCGCCGGACGCCTCCACGTTGGCCCGCGTGGTGTCGAAGTGCGAGTTGGACAGGAAGACCTTCCCCGGCCCGCCCGCGACCTTGAAGAGGATGCGCTCGGCGGCCCGCCCCTGGTGCATGGGCATCACGTGGCGCAGGCCGGTGAGGTCGCGCACCGCCTTCTCGAAGACGAAGAAGGAGCGCGCGCCCGCGTAGGACTCGTCGCCGCGCATCAGCGCCGACCACTGCTCGGCCGACATCGCCGAGGTCCCGGAGTCCGTCAGCAGGTCGATGAGGACCTTGTCGGCCGGGACCTTGAAGAGGTTCCAGTCCGCCGCGCGCAGGACGCGCTCGCGCTCGGCGCGGGTGGTGAAAGCCAGGGGCTCGACGACCTTGATCTTGAACGGCTCGATGATCGTCTTCCAGGCCTTTTCCATCAGTTGGTCTCCGAGCCGGGGTGGTAGTCGCATTCCTTGCACCGGCAGAGCTTGCGCAGCATCTCGAAGGTGTAGATCCCGGTGCCGTGCCCGTCGGCGAAGGTGAAGGTCAGCGCGTAGTTGCCGACCACGTCGGCGCGCGTCGCCCCCAGCCCCTCGGGCACCGCGGCGGGGTCCAGCAGGGCCTCGCCGGTCCACTCGTCGCGGCACATCGCGCACGGGCACTGGCGGCGCAGCGACGCGAAGTCCAGGAGGGTCTCGTGCCCGTCCTCCCAGACGATGCGCAGCGAGGCGTCCTCGACCTTCTCGATCGAGCGGGGATTGAAATTCAGCATATGGGGCTAAATTATTTTATCATATGGCCCAAGTCGGCCCCCAGAGGTATACCTCATGAACCGGATTTACGCCACCCTCGCCGTCCTGCTCCTCGCCGCCCGCGCCTCGGCCGCCGACCTGCCCGACAAGGTCCTGGTCCGGGTCAACGGCGTGCCCATCCGCCGCTCCGAGGTCATCGAGCGCCTCCTTAAGCGCTACGGCGCCCAGGCCGTGGACGAGATGATCGACGAGACCCTGCTGCGTCAGGCGGCCAAGGCCCAGGGCATCAAGCCCGACGAGGCCGAGGTCGAGCGCCGCCTCGCCAAGCTCCAGGACCAGTTCGGCAGCCGCGCCCTCTTCCTGAGCCAGCTGCAGCAGGCCGGCTCCTCGCTGTCGCAGGTCAAGGAGGAGCTGTCCGACGAGATCATGCGCGAGAAACTGGTGGTCAAGGCCGAGCATCTGTCCGTGGACGACGCCGAGCTGAAGAAGGCCTTCGACGAGAACAAGGACAAGCTCGGCGCCCCCGAGGCCGTGCACCTGCGCCACATCCTGGTCAAGACCAAGGCGGAGGCCGACGACCTGGTCAAGCAGATCAAGGCCGGCGCCGACTTCAAGGCCCTGGCGCGCGAGCACTCCCTGGCGGCCAGCGGCAAGGCCGCCGGCGGAGACTACGGCTTCGTCGCGCGCGGGATGCTCCCCGAGGAGATCGAGTCGATCGCCTTCGCGATGAAGCCGGGCGAGATCCGCGTGGTCCCCGGCCCCCGCGGCCAGCACATCCTGCAGGTCCTCGGCCGCCGCGAGGCCAAGCCCGCCGTGTTCTCCGAGGTCAAGGACGACCTGCGCGAGATGCTGATGGCCCAGAAGATCAAGCTGGTCGCCCCGGAATACCTGGCGGGCTTGCGCCGCAAGGCCGACATCCAGATGGTGGGCGGCGGACCCGCCGGCGCCGCGCACTGACGCCCCCCTGGGCCCTCCGGCCCCCGGCCCCCGGGGCCCTCTGACGCCCGGGACCTGGGCCGAAAGCCTCTGAGGACGCCGCGCCCCCCCCTGATACACTGGGGACGATGCGCGCGACGGCGAGACTCCTCCTCGCTCTGCTTCTCATCTCCCCGGGCCCGGCGTCGGCGGCCATGGTGGCCCCCGTCGCCGGGATCGAAGCCGCCGTCGGCGTCGCCGCCGCGGCCGGCGCCGCCGCTTCCGGGGCTCTGACCGCGCCGCCCCTGGCCCCCCCCGCCTCCGCCCTGAGCCCCGCCCC
>JAJXTZ010000185.1 GCA_021783355.1 bacterium
CCAGTTCCGCCTCGGCGCGCCCGGCGTCCGCCTCGTCCCGGGCCTCGGCCACGGCGACGACCTCGGGGGGCCTGCGGCGCCGGTCCCGAAAGACGCCGCCCCGGGGGCCGGCGCCCGCCGCCCGCTCGACGCGGCAGGGCAGCAGCGGCGACAGGGCCCCGCGCAGCCAGGTCTGAGCGCGCGCGAGCGCGTCGCCGCCGTCCGCGGGCGCGCGCAGGACCGCCTCGTCGTCGCGCAGGATCAGGGCGAAGCGTTCGAGCCCCTGCGCGCGCAGGCCCGCGACGAGCGCGGCCGGCTCCAGGCGCGTGCCGAAGAAGTCCGTCGCCGGCGCGGTCAGAGCCATCCCCGGCCCCCGGTTTTTATAGAATGCGACGAGCGTCCCCCGCCATGGCCAACCTCGGCTACGTCCAGGTCGTCCGCCGCTGCAACCAGCGCTGCCGCTTCTGCTCCAACCCGGTCAACGAGCGGGAACTCCCCCTCGCCCGGGCCAAGCGGCAGGTGGACCGCTTCCGCCGCGGCGGCTACGACGGCGTGATCCTGACCGGCGGCGAGCCCACGCTGTACGCGCCGCTGGCCGAGCTGATCGCCCACGCCGCGCGCCGCGGCGTCGCCTGCCGCGTGATCACCAACGGCCAGCGCACCGCCGACCCCTCCTATCTCGACGGCCTGCTCGCGGCCGGGCTCTCGCACCTGCACGTCAGCGTCCACAGCCACCGCAAGGCGGTGCAGACGGACCTGACCGGCAACCCGGACTCCCTGGCGAACATCGTGCGCACGCTGGCGCTGACCGGCCGCCGCCGCGTCGGCGTGGACGTCAACCAGACCATCTGCGCGCAGAACGCCGACCACCTGCACCTGACCGCGCGCTGGCTCTGCGAGCGCTTCCCGCACCTGCGCCACTTCTCCTGGACCTACCTGGACCCGCTCGTCGAGCGCGTGGCCCAGGACCCGTCCACCGTCCCCACGCTGAAGAGCACGAAGCGCTCGCTGCTGCTGGCCATGCGCTACCTGGCGCGCCACGGGCGCACCTTCCGCCTGGAGAAGGTGCCGCTCTGCTACATGGGCGAGTTCGGCGACCGCTCCACCGAGACGCGCGCCCTCGTCAAGGGCGAGCGGCGCGCGATCGAGTTCCTCGACGAGCGCAAGCGTCACCGCGAGGCCCTCTGGCGGTACGGCAAGGCTCCGGCCTGCGGGAGATGCACGCTCACCTCGATCTGCGCCGGGCTGTGGGACATGGGCGGCGCCTACGACCCCGCGGAGCTGGTCGCGCAGACCTCAGACCCGCGGACGGTCGTGCGCCGCATCCTCGCGTCCCGGGCCTGACGCCCGCGCCCTCCAACCCCCGGCAGAAGCGGGTCAGCGCGGCGTCCGCCGCCCGCGTCGCGGCCAGCACCTCCGGCGGGAACGACTCCTCCAGCACGCGCGCGGCGTCCGACGGCGGCCGCGCCGCCAGCCGCCCCGGCTCCTGCACGCGGCCCAGGCGCAGCAGGCCGCGCCGCGGGGCGGCCGCGGCGGTCAGGACCAGGTTCGAGGAATACACCTCCCCGTCGACGTCGACGACCAGGCCGTCGTTGTAGAGCGGCGTGGAGCCCGCGCGCTCCAGGTTGACGATCTCCACGGGGCGCCCGGCCGCCGCGAGCCTCGCCACGATCCCGGCGAGCCGCGCGAAAGCCTCGTCGAGACGCCCGAGCTGCGGCGGCGTCCACGCCGCGAAGTACGCGGGCAGGACGTTGAAGCGCGTGAAGCCCGCCCGCCGCGCGTCCAGCAGCCGCCGCGCGGTCCGCTCCGGGGCCTCGCCGGGAGGGATCAGGAAGTTGTGCACGACGCCGGCCAGGCGCGCGGCGCGCGGGTCCGGCCGGCTGACGAAGACCTCCAGGCCGTCCCGGCCCGCGAGCGCCGCCGCCGCCGCGGCGAGCCCGCCGCCGTGGGTGGGCAACTCCACCGGGGTGCCCGGGGCCCGCGCCGCCACGAGGTCCAGCGCGCGCGCCACCAGGTCGGGGCGCAGGAGGGGCTCGCCGCCGAAGAGCTTGACCCGCGCGGGCGCGGCCAACCGGGGCAGGAGGCCCTCCAGCGCGGCGTCGAGCACGGACTCCGCCATGTCGGACTCCTCGAACGCCTGCGGGCAGAAGCCGCAGCGCCGGTCGCAGCGGCGCGTCAGCACCAGCACCAGCAGGCGCTCGCTCCGCCTCACGAGACGCCCCGCTCCGCGGACAGCGCCCCGGCCATCCGGTCCACGAAGCCGAGGTAGCCGTCGTAGCCCAGCGTCGGGCGCTCGAAGAACGCGTGGTGGCCGTAGCTGGGGAAGCCGAAGGTCATCATCGGCACCGGCAGGCGCCACTCGGTCGAGTAGATGCGCAGGTGGCAGGAGACCAGGAGGTCCACGCCCTCGGTGAGGAGGCGCGTGGTGACGGAGTCCTCCTCCGGCGGCTCGTGCAGGACGGTCAGGCCCTCGACCGCGCCCCCGTGCGCGCGCCGCGCCGTCAGGATCGCCGCGGTCGTCTCCAGCCCGGCGTCGGCCGCGATGTCGAGGAAGCCGCCCAGCAGGTGCGGGTCGCCGGCGTAGGCCACGCGCTTGCCGACGAAGAGGTGCGGGAAGACCCAGCGCAGGCGCGGCAGGACGCGCTTGAGCTCGGCCGCGTCGAACGCCGCGGCGCGCACCGCGCGCCCCGTCGCGGCGGCGACGGCGTCCAGGAAGGCGCGCGTGCGCGGCAGGCCGAAGGGCAGGGGCGCCTCGACCAGCCTGGCGCCGGTGCGCTCCGCAATCAGCCGGGCCGCGCCCCGGGCATACGGCAGCGAGACCACCGTCTCCGCCTCCTCCACCCGGCGCAGCTCGGCGTAGGGCCGACCCGACAGCCAGACCGAGACGCACTCCAGGCCCAGGCCGGCCAGCAGGCGCCGCAGCTCCGCCGCGTCGGCGCGGCGGTCGGCCTCGTTGCGGTCCATCAGGTGGCCGACGACGGCGACGGTCCCGGGACGCGTCCGCCGCGGCTCCAGACGCAGGGACTTGGCCAGGGCCGTCAGGGTCTGCGCGTAGCCGTCGAGCCAGTCGCCCATCAGAGAGCCGGGCGGCACGTCCAGCGCCGTCCCCTTGAGCCGCGGGGCCAGGGCCCGGGTCACGCGCCCGTAGTCCACGCCCGTGATCGAGCACATCGGCAGCGCCGTCAGCAGGACCGCCGCGCAGTCGGGCAGGGCGTCCAGCCTCAGCACCGCCGCGGCGAGCTCCTCGTCGTGCGGCTTGACCACGCCGCGCGCGCACACGTTGGTGAACGCGACGCGGTGGCGCCCGTCCACGCGCAGCAGCGTGGACTCCCAGTCGTGGCGGCCGTGGATGAAGTGGGCCTTGTACAGCGAGCAGTCCGGGCCGTCCACCAGGGCGTACGCGTCGGGGACGGCGTTGACGGCCAAGTACACGCCCAGCATGCTGGGGAAGTTCGTCGGCGTGCCGTGGCCGCGCGCGGTCGGCGGCGCTCCGCCCGCCTCGGCTCCCGTCTCCGTCTTGGCCCCGGCCTTCCTCACGCGCCCTCCCCGCCCAGCGCCGCCGCGTAGCGCCGGTAGAAGTCCCAGCGCCCGGAGGCCAGCAGGCGCTCGAGCGTCGCGACCGCGCCGCGCACGCCCGCCTCGAACGGCGCCAGCGAGAACGGCTTGGTGCCGGCCCGGACCAGGCGTTCGTCGAAGAAGTACTCGGAGTAGACCGCGTCGTAGCGGCCCGCGCGCAGGCGCGCCGCCAGCTCCGCCTCGTCCTTGAAGCCCTTCAGCGGGCCGCGGTCCTCCCCCTCGAAGAGCAGGACCTCGACGCGCGCGCCCGCCTCGCGCAGGAGCTTGAGGACCGGCACGCCCCAGAAGAGGCGCGGATCGGTCAGGCGCGCCATCTGCGCGCGGTCCACGACGAAAGCGAAGGTCAGGTCCAGCGCCCGGCGGCGCAGGTCCTCCCAGCGCCGCGCCCACGGCGCGAACTCGGCCGCAAAGGCCCTCTCGGCCGCGGCCTCCAGGCCGAAGAGTCCCGCGACCGCCCTCAGCCAGCGGCGCGTGCCCTCCATCCCGTACGGCGCCGCGAAGTCGTGGCTCCTCACCGGCAGGGAGCGGAACACCTCCGCGTAGACGGGCTCGTAGGCGGCGTTGGGCAGGAAGACCTGGTCCGTCGCCGCGCCGAGCCGGCGCGCGAGGTCCAGGGTCAGCGCGGGCAGCGCGACCGCGTTGACGGCCACGCCCGAGCCCTCGAGCAGGCGCGACAGCTCGCCCAGCGCCGCCCCCTCCGGGAAGCCGATCAGGTTCACCGAGCGCTCCGTCTTCGCCTGCGTCCCGAAGCCCGGCTCGGCGCGGACGCGGTCCAGGATCAGGCGGCCGACGTCCACGTCCTGGTTGTTGGCGGAGTTGTTGAAGATCAGCGGGATCCCCTTCGGGTTGTCCGCGGCGCGCAGGGTCTTGGGCACGTCGTCGCCGATCACCGTCGGGACGCAGGTCGAGTTGACGACGACCGCCTCCACCCTCATCGGCAGGGACAGCCCGGCCTCCAGCGCCTCGCGCAGCTTCTTCTCGCCGCCGTTGATCACGTCCAGGTCGCGCAGGTCCGTCATCATCATCGGCGGCATCGGCTCGCGGGGCCCCGAGTCGGCGGGCGCCCCGCCGCCGGGCAGGCCGCGCCGCGTCCACGGGAAGCTGAAGAAGGCGGGCTCGCGCGGGTTCCAGTCGGGGCTGGCGTAGCTGCATTCCAGGTCCTGGTGCCAGATGTGCAGGACCGGCGCGCGCAGCTCCAGGCCCGCTCGGCCGTTGCGCTTGGCCTCGCGGTCGCAGAAGAACTGCCGCCACTGGTCGGCGGCGCCCCACTGCTCGGCGCTGGACCCCGCGTCCGGCGGCCGCGGCGACGCGGCGGCCAGCGCCTCCTCCAGCCGCTCGTGGCCGCGCAGGGCTTCCGCCGCGTCGGCCTGCCGCTCCGCGGGGCGCGGC
>JAJXTZ010000186.1 GCA_021783355.1 bacterium
CGATCTGCGCGGCGGGGGCGTCGCTCGGCGCGGAGCGGACGATGGGGGCGAGGGCGGCGGCCGCGGCCGCCGGAGCGGCGACAGGGGCGGCGAGGCTCGCGGCGGGAGCGGCCGCGGCACCGGCGGAGAGGACGGACGGGGCGACGGGGGCGAAGAGAGGGGTGAGGGGCGCCGCAAGGGCGGTCAGGGGCGCCGCGGCGGCGGCGCCGGCGGCCCCTTCCCGCGAGGCGGCGACGGGGACGCGGACGAAGGCGGCATGGGCCGCGGGTCCCCAAAGGACCGTGAACAGAAGGGCGGGCAGGAGGTGTCGCCTTCGAATCATCTCCTTTAAGTATGCCGGCGCCGCGGGACGCGGGCGAGGGTCTTTGGGCCCCCCGGCGCGGGCCAATCGTACCCCGGATTTCCTAAAATAGACGGGATGTTCACCGAGACCGCCGGACGGATCGACGAGATGCGCGCCTTGCTCGACAAGGTGGCCAAGCTGCTGGACCTGCCCAAGATGCGCAAGGACGTGGAGGCGCGCGAGGCGGAGGCCAGCGACCCGGCGTTCTGGGCGGACTCGGCGAAGGCCAAGAAGAAGTCCAAAGAGCTCAACGACCTTAAAAAAACTCTCTCCGAGTACGAGACGGCGGCGCGCACGCTGGACGACCTGAAGGCGCACTGCGAGCTGGCCGCCGAGGTCAAGGACGACGGGGAGATCAAGCTGGTGGCCGCCGGCGTGGAGGACGCGGCCAGGCTCCTGCGCGCGATGGACGTGCGGCTCAAGCTTTCCGGCGAGTTCGATAAGGACGACGCGATCATCGCGCTCCACGCCGGCGCGGGCGGCATGGAAGCCTGCGACTGGGCCGACATGCTCTGGCGGATGTACCAGCGCTGGGCGGAGACGCACGGCTTCGAGGTGGCGATCACCGAGTTCACCAAGGGCGAGGGCGCGGGCCTGAAGAGCCTGTCCGCCTTCGTGCGCGGCCCCAACGCCTACGGCCTGCTCAAGGGCGAGATGGGCGTCCACCGCCTGGTCCGCATCTCTCCCTTCGACGCCAACAAGCGCCGCCACACCAGCTTCGCCTCGCTGGACGTGGTGCCCGATATCGAGGACGAGATCAACATCGAGGTCAAGGACGCCGACATCGAGCTGGAGACCTTCCGCTCCGGCGGCGCCGGCGGCCAGAACGTCAACAAGGTGGAGACCGCCGTCCGCATCCGCCACAAGCCCAGCGGCCTCGTCGTCTCCTGCCAGACCGAGCGCTCCCAGCTGCAGAACCGCATGAACGCCATGCGCATGCTGAAGGCCAAGCTCTACCAGATCGAGCTCGACAAGAAGCGCTCCTCCATGGAGAAGCACTACGGCGACATGGGCGACATCGCCTGGGGCCACCAGATCCGCTCCTACGTCTTCATGCCCTACCAGATGGTCAAGGACCTGCGCACCGGCCAGCAGACCTCCCAGATCCAGAACGTGATGGACGGCGACCTCGACTCCTTCATCGAGGCCTATCTGGGATGGCTCGCCGCTGGCAAACCGCCCCGCGCCAAGGGCGGCGAGGACGAGGAATAGCCTCTAACTAGGCGCGGCGCTCTTCCAGCTTCGTCAGCCGGTCGTGGTGCTGGTTGAGCGTGTCGGGGTGCACGGCCCAGCGCTGGCGCGAATCGAGGAGCAGGCCCGCGAAGCCGTCCATCCGGTCGTTGAGGGAGGAGATGTCGCCCTTAGCCGCCAGCGCTGACAGCGACTTCTGGATGTCGTCGATCCGTCCGTCCATGCGCGCGACGACGACCATTGTCCGTCGGAACATCGCCTTCAGGCCTGCCATCTCGTTCTTCATCCCGGCGCATCGTTCCCGACATCGTGTCAGCCTCCGGCGGGTTGTTCAAGGGTCCTCCGGCCCGCGGAATACATACGAATCTCGATGCCGGTTTGTTCCCAGAAAAGAGGACCCGCGCGCCGGCCCGAGAACCCGCCTGCACGGGGCGGCGGCGAGTGAACGCCTTATGCCGTCATAGGGCTGGAACCGGGATAATTCAATGGGAAGGGGACAAAAGAGAAGGCCCCCACTTTCGCGGGGGCCTTCGTTTTGGACCTTGACGGTCCGACGGCTCAGTACTTGGCGTTGTGGTCGATCTTGACGCCGGGGCCCATCGAGGACGAGAGCGTGATGCTCATCATGTACACGCCCTTCGACGCGGCCGGCTTGGCCTTGGTCAGGGCCTCCAGCACGGTGCGCGCGTTGCCGGCGATCTTGTCGGCCCCGAACGAGGCCTTGCCGACGGGGACGTGGATGATGCCGTAGTCGTCGACCTTGTACTCGACGCGGCCGGCCTTCAGCTCCTTGATCGTCTGGGCGACGTTCATGGTGACGGTGCCGGACTTGGGGTTGGGCATCAGGCCCTTGGGGCCGAGGACCTTTCCGAGCTTGGACAGGTCCTTCATCATGTCCGGGGTCGCGACCAGCACGTCGAAGTCGGTGAAGCCCTTGGAGATCTGGTCGATCAGGTCCTCGGCGCCGACCAGGTCGGCCCCCGCGCCCTGAGCGTCCTTCTGTTTCTCGCCGCGCACCACGACGGCGACCTTCTTGGACTTGCCCAGGCCGTGCGGCAGGCCCACGGTGCCGCGGACCTGCTGGTCCGCCTGCTTGGGGTCCACGCCCAGGCGGACGTGCAGCTCGACGGTCTCGTCGAACTTGGCGGTCGCGCACTTCTTGACGAGCGCGGCGGCCTCGTCCAGCGTGTTCAGCTTGGCGAGGTCCAGGTCCTTCACCAGATTGTCGTATCTCTTGCCCATTGTGTTGTCTCCTGACCTGTTAGCGCCATTTCGCTGAGCTTGGGCCGCTTCCCTGACGGATCTTGAGGAAGCGGCACTTCCTCGCCTTATGGCTCGGTCGTCGAATAGCGGTGGTTACTTCACGACCTCGATGCCCATCGAGCGGGCCGTGCCCTTGACCATCTGCACGGCGGCCTCCAGGCTCTGCGCGTTGAGGTCCGGCATCTTGGCTTTGGCGATGTCCTCGGCCTGCTTCTGGCTGATGCGGCCGACCTTGGTGCGGTTCGGCTCGCCGGAGCCCTTGGCCAGGCCCGCGGCCTTCTTCAGCAGCGACGACACCGGCGGCATCTTCGTGATGAAGTCGAACGAGCGGTCCTCGAAGACGGTGATGACCACGGGAATCAGCATCCCGGGCTCCTGCGTCCGCGTCTTCTCGTTGAACCGCTTGCAGAAGTCCATGATGTTGACGCCGTGCTGGCCCAGCGCGGGGCCGACGGGCGGCGCCGGGTTCGCGGCGCCGGCGGGAATCTGCAGCTTGATCTGGGTTTTGACCTTCTTCGCCATGTGAATGACCTCTTTGACTGCGTTTTAAAACGGCTTTAGCGGCGTCGCCCCCACGTCTGCGGCCACAGCATCTTCGCGACGATGCTGGCGGCGGCGAGGAGGAGAAACACCTTGAAGAACGGGACGGAGGTGCTGCCGAAGACGAACTGTGTGAACGCGGGGCTGAAGACCAGCGGCCAGAGCAGGACGACCAGCACCGCCGCGACCAGCGCCTTGCCGAAGAGCGCCAGCAGGCCGAAGCCCAGCGCCGCGATCATCGTCAGCATGGCCAGGACCGCCCCGATGATCCCGAGCGAGCGCACGTGGGCGACGCGCACGCGCACGCCCTCGAAGCCCGCGTCGGGTCCCGGCGGGACGATCTCCGGCTCCAGGGGGTTCAGATCTTCTCCACCTGCAGGAAGTCCAGTTCCACCGGCGTCGGGCGGCCGAAGATGGTGACCATGGCCTTGATCTTGGCCTTGGGCTCGCTGACGTCCTCCACCACGCCGATGAAGTGGCGGAACGGGCCGTCCACGATGCGGATGTTCTCGCCCTTCTCGAACTGCACGGCAGGCCGGGGCTTGCCCTCGGCGGCGGTGCTGGTCAGGTCCAGGATCTTGTCGATCTCCTCCTGGGCGAGCGCGACCGGGGTGGTGTCGCCGAGGAAGCCGCTGACGCCCGGGATGCCGCGCACGAGCCAGTAGGTGACCTCGTCGACGACCATGTCCATCAGCAGATAGCCGGGGAAGAACTTGCGCTTGGAGATCTTCTTCTTGTTCTTCTTGACCTCGACGACGTCCTCGGTGGGGATGAAGACGTTGAAGACCTTGTCCTGCAGCTTCTCGGTCTCGATCTTCTGGAGGAGGGTCTTGTGGACGCGGTCCTCGTAGCCGGACTGGACGTGGACGACGAACCAGCCGCGGTTGCGGGTGGCGGTCTGCGTGGTATCGGGCATGATGGGGGGGCTCCTACCGTCCGAGGACGGCCCTGACGAAGATCGAGAGGACGTAGTCGACGCCCGCGATGTACACCGCGACGAGCGCCACCAGGATCGCGCAGGCCTTCGTGGAATCGATGGCCTGCTCGCGCGTGAGCCAGGTGGACTGCTTGAGCTCGGAGTACGCCTCTCGGACGAATTGGACGGCGATGTTCATATGTTAGATCCTCTCGGTCCGGCGGGGGCGCCAGGACTCGAACCTGGAGGGGCGGTTTTGGAGACCGCTCGTTTAGCCAATTAACGGACACCCCCAACCGGAGACCGAATGGGTTACTTGACTTCCTTGTGCGGCGCCTGCTTGCCGCAGCAGCGGCAGAACTTCTTGAGCTCCAGCTTGAAGTCCTTCTTCTTGCCGCGCTGGTAGTAATAATTCTTGTTCTTGCAGACGGTGCAGCCCAGGATGACGATGTGCCGGTCTCCCATGGCTCAGTCCAGGATGTCGGCGACGACGCCGGCGCCGACCGTGTGGCCGCCCTCGCGGACCGCGAAGCGCAGACCCTTCTCCATCGCCACCGGGACGATCAGCTCGCCCTCGACGTCGATGTTGTCCCCCGGCATCACCA
>JAJXTZ010000187.1 GCA_021783355.1 bacterium
GGGCCGGCCATCACGCTGCGCTGACCGGCGTCCGGCGCCGTGGGCCGCCCCCCGCGGCGCCCGTCGCCGCGTTCGGCGTCGGCGGCTAATCCGCGACGACCACCGCTCGCCCCCGGGCGCGCTGGAGGACGGAGAGGGCGACGCCGCCGAGGGCCGCGGCTCCGGCCGCGCCATGGCCGCGGCGGCCCAGGATCACCACGTCGAAGCGGCCGGACTCGGCCTCGCGCAGGACGGCGTCGGCGACGCCGCGGTCGGAACGAACGAACTTGCGCGAGATCGAGGACTCGGGGAGGCCGGTCTTGGTCAGGCGCTGGAGGGCGCGGCGGCACAAGGCCTCCCAGCGGCGCTCCTGCGACGACTGCCAGGCCTCGGTCAGGCGCCGGGCCGCGGAGGCCTCGGTGCCGGCCATGATGTGGCCGAAGTCCCAGAAGTAGGACGGGTCCTCGGGCAGGACATGGAGGAGCTCCACGCGCGCGCCCGGGACGCGGGCGAGGACGGACGCCGCGAACTCCACGGCGCGCCAGGCGCCGCGGGAGGAGTCCAGGGCGACGAGCACTCGTCTCGCCACGCCTGGGAATCCCGCAACGAAAGGACCCTAGTCGCGCAGGGCGCGGACCAGGCGGCGGCCGTAGTGGCGGGCGACGGCGCCCCAGGAGTGGGCGTGCTCGTGGACGGGGAGGATCACCGGCGCCGACGGGATGTGGAAGACCCGGCCGTCCAGGGCGTGCACGCGCTCGCGGATGCCGCGCGGGCCGATCTCCACGGTCAGGAAGTGGTGGAAGCGGTCGGTCGCGCCCGAGGGGAACAGCGCGGAGCCGCCGCCGCCGGTGAGCACGTAGCGCACGCCGCCGTGGTCCTGGACGCCGAAGGCGTGCACGTGCCCCATGTACACGCGGCTGACGCCGTTGGCGGAGACGACGTCGGAGAACTCCCGCGCGCCGCCGACGAAGCCGCCCAGCGCGTGGACCTTGCCCACGCCGCCCCACAGCCCCAGGTGGACGGGGGGCATGTGCGTGAAGACGATTTTGCGCAGCGGCGTGGAGAGCACCAGGTCCAGCCAGCGCAGCTGGGCCGGGGTCACGCGCTTGGCGCTGGAGTCCAGGACCACGAAGCGCGTGCGCCCGTGGTCGAAGAAGTAGTTCGGGCGGCCGAAGAGGGAGCGGTACATGTTGGAGTGAGAGCGGCCGTTGGGGCGCGAGCGGTCGTGGTTGCCGATCACGGTCAGGTACGGCCGCCCGCCCTTCCAGGCGCGCTTGAGGTCGCGGAAGAAGGCCTCGTAGCGGTGCGGCTCGCCCTTGGAGACCATGTCGCCCAGCTGGACGATGAAGTTCACCCGGTGCCCCTGGATGGCCTCCATCTGCCGCCGGAAGACGCCCTCCTCGTTGAAAAGCTTGCGGTAGATCCAGAAGCGCGAGGGCTCCACGTCGCCCAGGACGGCGAAGGTGACCGAGTCCGCGCCGGCGCTGGGCAGGCGGGACAGGCGCTTGAGCTGGCGCTCGGTGCGCCAGCGCGACGCGGCGCGGCGGAGCTCCTCCGACGGGGAGGAGCGGTCGCGGTGGGGCGGCATGAGGATAGGATGCCCCGGCCCAGGGTCCTTGTCAAGCCGGGCGGCGCGGGATTTGGTTTAATGGACGCCCGTGCTCCCGCGCTCCTGGAAGACCCTGCTCCCGACGCTCCTGGCCGCGTTCCTCGCCGCCGCGGCGGGACCGTACAAGCCCCCGCGCGTGACGGTGCCGCCGTCGGGCGCGCTCCTGCCCTGGTCGCGGGTCATCACCTACTACGGCAACCCGCTCTCCGACAAGATGGGGGTGCTGGGACAGTACCCGCCCGAGGAGATGATGGAGCGCCTCAACCTCCAGGCCGACGAGTGGCGCCGCGCCGACCCGGCCACGCCCGTGCGCCCGGGCCTGGAGCTGGTGGCCACGGTGGCCGCGGACACCCCCGGTCCCTCCGGGCTGTACCGCACCCGGATGCCGCCGGCGCTCATCGAGAAGGTCATCGGCTGGGCGCGGGCCCGCGGCTGGATCACCATCCTGGACGTCCAGGTCGGCCACGGACGCGTCTTCGACGAGGTCCAGCGCCTGCGCCCGTACCTGAAACAGCCCGACGTCCACCTCGCCCTCGATCCCGAGTTCGAACTGCCGCCCGCCATCAAGCCCGGCGCGCGCATCGGCAGCACCGACGCCTCCGAGGTCAACCAGGCCGTGCGCCTGCTGGCCGGCATCGCCGAGCAGAACGGCCTGCCGCCCAAGCTCCTCCTGGTCCACCGCTTCACCACGAACATGGTGCGCCGCGCGCCGCTGATCGAGCGCGACCCGCGCGTGCAGGTCGTGATGGTGATGGACGGCTACGGCAGCCCCGCCTTCAAGCGCACCGCCTACCGCATCGCCATCCGCCGCGAGCCCGTGCAGTACGCGGGCATCAAGCTCTTCTACAAGAACGACCGCCCGATCATGACCCCGCGCGAGGTGATGCGCCTGGTCCCCGGTCCCAGCGTCGTCATCTACCAGTGAGCGGGGGGCCCGGATGCTGCGCGAGCTGAAGAGCCTGGCGCGGGAGACCGCGGTCTACGGCCTCTCCACCGTCCTGGGACGCCTGCTCAGCTTCATGCTGGCGCCGCTCTTCACCCACCTGCTGGCCCGCGCCGAGAGCGGCGTCGTCCAGACCGCCTACTCGTACATCGCCTTCCTGACCGTCTTCTACGGCATGGGCCTGGACGTCGCGTACCTGCGCTTCGGCCGCGCCCAGCGCGGCGGCGACCCCGACGCCGGCGCCTTCACCGGCGCCTTCCTGTCGGTCCTCGGCGTCGCCCTGGCCGTCTCGGGCCTGATCTTCGTCTTCGCCGCCCCCGTGGCGTCGGCCATCGGCCTGACCCCGGCGTCCGCCCCCGTCGTGCGCCTGGCCGCGGGCATCCTGGCGCTCGACGCCGCCACCCTGATGCCGTATTCCGAACTGCGCGCCTCGCACCGCGCGCTCTCCTTCGCCGGGGTCAAGCTCGCCGCCATCGCCTTGAACCTGGTCCTGGCCTGGGTCTTCGTCCACGGCCTGCGCCTGGGCGTGCGCGGCGTGTTCCTGGCCAACCTGACCGCCTCCGCCTGCGCGCTGGCCCTGCTGGCCCCGGTGCTCGCCGCCCGCCTGGGGCGGCCCGACCGCGCCCGGCTGAAGACCCTGCTGGCCTTCGGCCTGCCGCTGGTCGCGGCGGGCCTGGGCTCCATGATCGTGCAGGTGGCCGACCGCCCGCTGATGAGCCGCCTGTCGGGGCTGGCCATGGCCGGGGTGTACGGCAACTGCTACAAGCTGGGCATCTTCATGATGCTGATCGTCGGCATGTTCGACCAGGCCTGGAAGCCGTTCGTGCTGGAGCGCTCCGAGAGCCGCGAGGTGGACCGGCTGATCGCGCGCGTGCTGACCTATTTCGTCGCGGTCTCGGCCTGGGCGTTCCTGGCGATCGCCCACTTCGTCGCCCCGTTCGCCCGCGCCCCGATCTTCGCCGGCCGGTCCCTGTTCGCCCCGGCCTACTGGGAGGGCCTGCCGATCGTGCCCATCGTCAGCCTCGGCTACCTGTTCTACGGCGTCTACAACGTGATGCTGGCCCCGCTGCTCATCGAGAAGCGCACCCCGCTGATCGGCGCGGCCACCTGGACCGGCGCGGCGATCAACGTCGGGGCCAACCTGTACCTGATCCCGCGCGACGGCATGATGGGCGCGGCCTGGGCCACCTGCCTGGCCTACGCCGCGATGGCCGCCGTCGTCTGGAGCCTGGGCCGCGCGCGCCGCGCCGTGCCCTACGAGTGGAAGCGCCTGGCCCTGCTGGCGGCGTGGACGCTCGGGCTGTGGCTGCCCGGGCTGACCCTGGCCCTGCCCGCGCGCGCGGTCCTGGTCCTGGCCTACCCGCTGGGGCTCTGGGCCTCCGGCTTCCTGCACCCGGAGGAACTCTCCGAGCTGAAGGCGATGTTCAGCGCACGGC
This sequence comes from bacterium, assembly GCA_021783355.1. GTDB lineage: Bacteria > Elusimicrobiota > Elusimicrobia > UBA1565 > UBA9628 > GWA2-66-18. The sequence continues at coordinate 3,968 of JAJXTZ010000187.1, forward strand.
GCGCACGGGCAGCGTCTGTCCCGCCGGTCGCGGACTGAGCGCGTCCTTCGCCGGCGCCGGCGGCGCGGGGGGGAGGAGCGCCCGCGCGTGCTCCACCAGCAGGCGCGTCCCGGAGAACGAGAACGCGACCTCCACGCCCGTCCCGCGCCACGCGTCCAGCGCCCGCGCCAGGCGCGCCGCGCGCTTGAGGCGCGCCGGGGACAGCAGGGCGCGCCCGTCCGGCTCCCCGGGCGAGACCTCGAGCGCGCGCCCCGTGAGCTCGTCCAGCGCGTAGCGGTCCGTCCGCGCCGCGCCGGAGAGGAGCGCGTCCAGCCCTCCCGGCGCCGCCTCCACCAGCACGCGCCCGCGGCGGCCCGAGCCGGGGTCGCGCGAGAAGATGAGGCCGGAGACCTCGGCCGCGTAGGCGCGCGCGACGCGCACGCGCCCGATCGCCGCGGCCCCGCGCCCGGCGCGCAGACGCGCGCCCAGCGGCCCGGGGTCCCAGGACGCGGCCCAGGCCCGGCGCACCGCCGCGAGGAGCGTCCCCGCGTCCGCCGCGGCCTGCGTGGAGTCGGGACCGAGCACCGTGCACGGGCAGGACGGCGCGACGGAGAGCACGGCGCGTCCCGCGGCGGTCTCCGGGTCCAGGCGGCCGGAGAGCACGCGCGCGCGCAGGCGCGCGGACTTGCGGCGCAGGCCCAGCGAGGCGTCGGACGCGGTGTCCTCCAGGTACTGCCCCATCCCGTTCTCCGCAACGAAGAGCGTCCAGGCCTTGTCCGGGACCTCGACGCCGTCCGGGACCTCGGCCCCGGCGGCGGCGACGGCCGCCTTCAGCGACGGGGACTCCGCCGGGACCTTCCCGCGCCGCCGGGCCGCGGCGGACGCGCAGGCCGCGGCCGGGCGGT
>JAJXTZ010000188.1 GCA_021783355.1 bacterium
ACCACCGCGCTGGGCGCCGCCGTGGACCCGGACCCCGCGCCGGCCGCCCGCCGCGCCGCCGCGGCGGCCGCGGACCGGGCGGCGGCGGGACTGGCGCAAGCGCTCGAGGAGGCCTCATGGGACGACCGGAAACCTCATTGACCGCCGCCGCCCCATCCGCTATCCTTCCCGTACCCTGCATGGCGACGAAGATCCTCGTGGTCGACGACGACCGGGCCCTCCTGGCGATGGTCAAGAAGTACCTGGCCGCCAGCGGGATGACCGTGATCATGACCGACAACGGCTCCGAGGCCCTGCTGCTCGTGCGCGACTCCAAGCCGGACCTGATCCTCTGCGACGCGGAGATGCCCGGCCTCGACGGCCACGCCCTGTGCCGGCGCCTCAAGCAGGAGGCCGACACGCGCTCGATCCCCGTGGTCCTGATGTCCGGCGCGCGCATGGCCGACAAGGACGTCCTGCAGGGCTTCGAGGGCGGCGCCGACGATTACGTGATGAAGCCCTTCTCCCTGCCGGTCCTGCTGGCCCGGCTCAACGCCGTCCTGCGCCGTTACACGGCCGCGGAGCAGCGCGACGGGGTCCTCCACAAGTGCGGCATCGAGCTCGACGCCGCGGGGCGCACGGTCAAGGTCGGCAAGGACCCCGTCTCCCTCACGCGCAAGGAGTTCGACCTTCTGGCCGTCCTCCTCAGCAAGAGCGGCCGCGTCCTGGCGATCCCCTACCTCCTGGAGACCGTCTGGGGCTACGACCCCGCCGACTACAACGACCCCGGCACGGTCGAGGTGCACGTCTACCACCTGCGCAAGAAGCTGGGCGCCAAGCTCGCCAAGCGCATCATCAACATGCCCGGCCTGGGCTACAAGTTCGACGACGGCGCCGTCCGCTGACGGGCTGTTAAGCCCTTCTTCATTCCCGCTTCGGCGCCGCGACAGCCGCCCCGGCTAACCTGGGGGCATGAAGCTCAAGAACGCGGCCCCGGCTCTCCTGGCGGTCCTGGTCCTCACCGCCGTCCCGTCCGCGTCCGCCGACGCCTTCGCCCGCCTGGCGCGCCGGCTGGGGGACGCCGCCCGCGCGGCCGGCCTCAAGCGCGTGGCCGTCTCCCGCTTCGAGTCGGCCGACGGATTCGGCCGGGGCCGCGGCGCCGAGCTCTCTGAGCGCCTGGTGGTGTCCTTGGTCCGCGACGGGCGGGTGCAGACCGTGGAGCGCAGCCTCTTGGGGAAGCTGGCCGACGAGGCCTCCCTGGACCGGACCGGGGCCGTGGCCGGCGGGGCCCAGCGCGAGGTCAGCCTGGCCCCGGTGGACGCCCTGGTGGTGGGCCGCTACGAGACCGACGGCCGGGGCGTGCGCGTCTTCGTCCGCGTCGTGGACGCCCGGACCGGCGTGATCGCCGGAGCGGCCTCGGCCGAGATCGCGGACGACTCCCTGGCGTTCGACCCCTTCGCGGTTCCCGTGCCCCGCCTGCAGGGCGCCTTTCCCCCGCTGGACGCCGGCGAGACCTTGCGCGACGCGCCGGCCGATCAGGCGCCGTCGTCCGGGGGCGCCTGCGCCGGCGCCGCGGCACGCGTGGACGCCCTGCAGAGCGCGGTGCTGGAATTGAAGGCGCGCTTCTGGGCCTTCCGGCTGCGCCTGGGGGTGGACGCCGCCAGCGTCTCCGTCAATCCGGGCTCCACCATCCCCGATTCCGCCCTGCGCGAGCGCTTCTACGCCCGCCTCCGGCATTGGCACGCCGCCGCCGTCATCCCGCCGATGACGCGGGACGAGCTCGGCCGGCTGACCGCCGCCGAGGGGCGTTCGTACGAGCTGGTCCGGGACTGCGGGCTTTGACTTAAGGCCGATTTCAGCGCCGCCACAGCGACGGCGAACCGAGGAGGACTACCGTATGGGCATGAAACAGACCGTCCTGATCGCAGACGACGACCCGGGGGTGGCCGCGATCGTGGCCCGGGCCCTGGAGCCCACCGGCTGCGAGGTGCTCAAGGCGGCCAACGGCACGGAGGCCTTGAGCGCGGCCAACCGCGCCCGTCCCGATCTGGTCCTGCTCGACGTGCGCATGCCCGGCCTCTCCGGCTGGGGCGTGCTGGCGCGCCTGCGCGGCGCCCCGGCCACGCGCATGACCCCGGTGATGATGCTGACCGGCTGCGGGGAGACCCACGACAAGATCGAGGGCTTCGGCCTGGGCGCGGACGATTACGTGACCAAGCCCTTCTCCATGGACGAGCTGCGCGCGCGGGTCCACACCCTGCTGCGCCGCCACCGGGAGGCTCTGGCCGTGCACCCGCTGACCCGCCTGCCGGGAAGCCCCTCCATCCAGAGCGACGTGGAGTCCCGCATCGCCGCGCGCCTGCCCTTCGCCCTGATCCACGCCGACATCGACCGCTTCAAGGCCTTCAACGACGCGTACGGCTTCGCGCGAGGCGACGCGGCGATCTGGACGGCCGGCGAGGTCCTGATCCAGGCCCTGGCCGACTCCGGCGACCCGGAGGCCTTCCTGGGCCACGTCGGCGGCGACGACTTCGTCATGGTCTGCTCGGAGGCGCGCGCCGAGTCCCTCGCGGCCTTGGCCGCGGCCGCTTTCGACAAGGCCGTGCCCGGGCTCCACGACCCGGAGGACGCCGCGCGCGGCTGCATGGAGTCGAAGGACCGCCGCGGGGAGGTCCGTCGTTCGCCGCTGCTGTCGCTCACCCTCGCCGGGACCACGACCAAGCGCCGCCGTCTGGACTCCTACGCGAAGGCCGTCTCGCTGGCCGACGAGGTCAAGCGCTGGCTCAAGGCCAAGCGCGAGGCCGGCCCCAGCGCCTGGGCCTTCGACCGGCGCACCGATACTCCCGAGGAGGCGGCCGCGTGACGCCTTTCCGCCCGCTGGACTGGAGCGAGGAGCAGCTCCCGCGGCAGATCCTGGCCGCCAGCCGGGACCTGATCTTCGTGCTGGACCGCGAGTCCCGCTTCGTCTGGGCCAACCGCGCCCTCCTGAATTTCGCCGGCCGGAGGCTGGAGGAGCTGCAGGGGACCCTCAGCGTGCCCCGATCGCCGGACCGCTCGCGGCACTTCCTCGAGGACGACGCTCGGGTGTTCGAGACGGGCCGCGAGGTCGACCGCGACGAGGAGGCCGTGATCGGGGCCGACGGGGCGACGCGCTGGCTGCACACGGTCAAGTCCCCGATCCGCGACGCGCGCGGCCGTGTGGTCCTCCTGCTCGCCGTCGCCCGCGACGTCACCGAGGCCCGCGCCGCGCGCGTGGCGCTGGACCGCATCAACAAGTGCCTGCTGCGCTTCGGGTCCGATTCCCTGGACAACATCGCCCGCCTGACCGCGCTCTGCGGGGAGCTCCTCGGCGCCGACATGGCGGCCTACAACCGGCTCGACAAGGGCGTGCTGTCGGCGGTCGGCCAGTGGAACGTGCCGCCGGACTTCAACCCGGTCAGCGCGGTGGAGAGCAGCCTCTGCGGGAAGGTCATCGCGGGTGAGACCGGCGATCCGCTGGTCGTCCACGACCTCCCGGAGCCGGCCGGCGGCACCTACATCGGCCAAGCCGTGCGCGGCGGGGACCGCGCCCTGGGGTCCCTGTGCGCGGTCTTCCGCCGCAGGACGCAGCTCGACAAGACCGTGACCCAGGTGCTCGGGATCGTCGCGGCGGCGATCGCGGTGGAGGAGTCGCGCCTGGCGGCCGTCAAGGCGCAGGCGCGCCTGGCCGAGGACCTGCGCCAGGCGCATAAAATGGAGGCCGTCGGCCGCTTGGCCGGGGGCATCGCCCACGACTTCAACAACACCCTGACCACCATCAAGGGCTACTCGGAGATGATCGCGCACGCCGCGCCCGACGCGGGGACGCGCGAAGACGCCGGGCAGATCCTGAAGTCCGTGGATTTCGCGGCCTCGCTGACGCGCCAGCTGCTGGCCTTCGGCCGCCGGCAGATGCTGGTCCCGCGCGTGACGGACCTGCGCGACGCCGCGCGCGCCAGCGCGGGCATGCTGGACCGCCTGATCGGCGACCACATCCGCCTCTCCTGCGAGCTCCCCGACGAGCCGGTCCCGGTCTTCGCCGACCCCGGCCAGATCGCCCAGGCCCTGATCAACCTGGCGATCAACGCGCGCGACGCGATGCCCGACGGCGGCGCCCTGACCCTGCGCGTGCGCGAGGCCGCCGCCGCCGAGGTCCCCCCGGACGAGGCCGGCCGGCCCGCGGCGGGCCGCTACGCCGTCGTCTCGGTCTGCGACACGGGCTCCGGCATCAGCCCGGAGATCCTGCCGCGCATCTTCGAGCCGTTCTTCACCACGAAGGAGCAGGGCAAGGGCACGGGCCTGGGCCTGGCGACCGTGTACGGCGTCGTGGCCCAGAGCGGCGGGCGCGTGACCTGCGACAGCGTCCCCGGCAAAGGCAGCGTGTTCACGGTGTGGCTGCCTCGCTGCGACGCCCCGCTGGCGCCGGCGCCGGAGCCCGGCAAGCTGGCCGACCTGCGCGGCTCGGGCACCGTCCTCCTCGTGGAGGACGATGCCGCGATCCGCGCCATGTTCGCCCGCGCCCTGACGGCGGCGGGCTACACGGTCCTGAGCGCGCCCGACGCCGAGGCGGCGCTGGCCTTGGCCGCGCGGCCCGAGGGAGCGTTCGACGCCCTGGTCACCGACGTGATGATGCCGGGCTTGAACGGGCGCCAGCTGGCGATGCGGCTGGAGAAGGACCGGCCGAACCTCAAGGTGCTGTACATGTCCGGCTACACCGACGACGCGGCCTTCCGCAGCGCCCTGCGCCCCGGCACCGCCTTCCTGCAGAAGCCCTTCAACCCCTCCGACCTCTGCCGCCGGCTCAAAGAACTGCTGCCCTGACCCCGGCCTGCGCCC
>JAJXTZ010000025.1 GCA_021783355.1 bacterium
GGCCGGGGCGGCCCAGCCTGCCGCTGGCCCTGGCGGCGCGCGCCGCCCGGCTCGCCGTCGAGACGGGCCTGCGCGCCTAGGGCGCGGCGGCCGTCGAGACGGAGACCGGCGGCGGGAGGACGGCCTCGGTCGAGCCGGCGACGGCCTCGGTCGAGACGGCCGGCAGGAGCGCGTCCTCGGCGGGCCACAGCCCGGCGGCGCGCATGCGGGCGGCGATGCGCGCGGCGTTGCGCGTCACGTAGCGTCCGCGCTTGGCGGGGTCCCAGCGCCGCGGGTTGGGCAGCACCGCGGCCATCGCGACGGCCTGGTCCGGCGTGAGGTCCGCGCAGGACTCGTCGAAGTAGGTCCGCGCGGCGGCCTCGCAGCCGAAGATTCCCGGGCCCCATTCGACCACGTTCAGGTACAGCTCCAGCACCCGCGGCCGCCCCAGCACCCGCACCAGGCGCCGGGCGATCAGGATCTCCTTGAGCTTGCGCAGCGGGTTCTTCGACGGGGACAGGTACAGGTTGCGCGCCAGCTGCATCGCGATCGTGCTGCCCCCGGCCGCGGCCTTGCGCTCCTTCCAGTCCCGCCGCCAGGCCGCGCCCAGCGCGTCCAGGTCCACGCCGTCGTTGCGCCAGAAAGTGTCGTCCTCGGAGGTCACGACGGCGTCGCGCAGGTCGGGGGAGATCGCGGCGTACGGGACCCAGGTCCAGCGCAGGTCCAGGCGGCGGCCGCGAGCGGCGGCCTGGCGGCGGCGCAGGGCCATGTAGGCGGTGGTCTTCGGGGGGCGGGTCCTCAGCGGCCGCACGTCCGGCAGCGCCGCGACCCAGAGCGCGGCGAGGAGCGTCGGGACCGCGAGCGCGGCGGCGGCGAGGCGGACGGCGCGGGACATGGGCCTAGGGCTTCTTGGCGGGCGGGCGGCGCAGGAGCTTCAGGCGGGACTCCAGCGAGCGGCGCTCGGCCAGCGTGGCCTCGGGGCGCTCCAGCAGGGAGCGGAACAGGTCCCGGCTCTCGTCGCGCCGGCCCAGGCGCAGCAGGCAGTCGCCCTTCTTGAAGGCGGCCGAGAAGCGCAGCAGCGGCGTCTCCAGCGCGATCGCGCGGTCGTAGGCGGCCAGGGCCGCGCCGGCCTCGCCCAGGCGTTCGCGGGCCTCGGCGGACTGCGTCCAGGCCAGCGCGCGGTCCAGGGCGGGCAGGTCGGACTCGGCCAACTCCGCCAGGGCGCGCGCCGCCGCGCGGTCGTCGCCGGCCGCGGACAGCTTTTCGGCGCGCTCGGTCGCGGCGCGGAAGTCGTCGAAATCCACGGGGGGATTATATCATCGCCGGGAGGCGCCTTGTAGGGGCGGGGGGGATATTGGTTCAATGGTCCCATGACGGACGACGACAAGAAGCTGGTGCTCATCGTCGACGACGACGAGAGCATCCGCGAGCTGCTGACCATCCTGCTGACCAAGGACGGCTACCGCGTGGAGACCGCCGGCGACGGCGAGGAGGGCTACCAGCGCGCGACGGCCCTCTCCCCGGACCTGATCGTCCTGGACCTGATGCTGCCGCGCTACGGCGGCTTCGAGCTCCTGCGCCAGCTCCAAGGCGGAGAGCTCGCCCGCGTGCCGATCGTCGTAGTGACCGGCCGCTACACCGACAACTCCACCGCGGACATGATCCGCCAGGAGTCCAACGTGATCGAACTGCTGGAGAAGCCGGTGAAGACCTCCCGGCTCCTGGCGGCGCTGGCGCGCGTCCTGCGCCCGCCCCAGGAATCTCCCGCGCCGGAGGCCTGAGATGAGCGACGCGAAAGCGGCGGACCCAGCCTCGAAGCTGGTCCTGCTGGTCGACGACGACGAGAGCCTTCTGGACCTGATGGAGCACGTGGTCAAGAAGGAGGGCTTCCGCACCGACCGCGCGGTCGACGGCCCCGAGACCCTGCGCAAGGTCGAGGCCCTGAACCCCGACCTCATCGTCCTGGACATGATGCTGCCCGGCTTCGGCGGCGGCGAGGTCCTGCGCGAACTGAGGGTCGCGGGCCGGACCGGCATCCAAGTCATCGTCATCACCGGACGGCAGATGGACGAGGAGGGCGCCGCGCGGGTCCGCCGGGAGCCCGCCGTGCGCGAGTTCATGCAGAAGCCCGTGCGCCCCGCGGTGCTGGCCGAGACCCTGCACCGCCTGCTCGGGACCCTCCCGCCGTCGCGCCCGGGCGGCGGCGCCTGACCATGGGCTGGCGGCGCGCGCTGGCGGCCGCGGCGGGCCTGCTGGTCTTCGTCTACGCCGCCTCCTACGCCGACCTGGTCCTGCGCGCCCGCTCGGCTTACCTGGAGGGCGAGAAGTACCTGGAGTGGAACGCCCATCCGGAGGAGAAGAAGGCCCACTTCGAGGCCGAGTTCCAGGCCCGCCGGAAGACCCTGGAGGCCGCGCGCGACGCCGGACGCCTGACCCCGGCCGAGTGCGGCAAGAAGGTGGAGCTGGCGCGCTTCGAGCGCGACCAGGCCGTGGCGGAGAGCTCGCTGAAGTACGCGTACGTCTGGTTCGAGACCGCCGCGGACCTCTTCAGCCCTCCGGAGAGCCGCTGGACCAGGCTGGCGCGCGCGCAGGAAACCAAGACGCGCGAGCTCTGGAAGAAGGAACTCGACGCGAAGGGCATCCCCTACAAGGACTACATGCTGGAGTAGCGCGCATGCGCCTCCTGCTCGGACTCTTCCTCCTGCCGCTGTCGGCGTCCCTGGTCTGGGGCGCGGCGCGAGCGACCGTCGCGGTGGCCTTCGGGGCCGCCGCCGCGGCCCCGTTCCTGGCCGGCGCGGGCCTGGTCGGCGCGGCCTGGCTGGCCGACCGCCACCTGGCCGACCCGGCCGGCCCCGCGCGCTGGCTGTCCCGCCCGGCGCGCTGGCTCTATGTGCTGGGCCACGAGCTGACGCACGCGCTGGCGGCCTGGGCCAGCGGCGGCAAGGTCTTCGCGATCAAGGTCGGCGAGGCCGGAGGCCACGTGGACCTCTCCGAGTCCAGCGCGTTCGTGGCCCTGGCGCCGTACTGCGTGCCGTTCCACGCCCTGCTCGTCGTGGGCGGCTACCGCCTGCTGCTGTGGCTGCGGCCGGGGACCTCGGCCCAGCCCCTGTTCCTGCTGCTGATGGGCTCGGCGCTGGCCTTCCACGGCGTGATGACATGGGAGACGCTGACCCAGGTGCGCCAGCCGGACCTGGACGCGGCCGGGGGCGCGGTGTTCTCGGTGTCGCTGATCGCGGCGGCCAACGGCCTGGTCCTGCTCGGGCTGCTCAAGTTCCTGTTCCCGGAAAGCGTCGCCTTCGCGGCCGCCGTCTCGTCGGCGGGACGCGAGGCCTGGACCGTGTGGGCCAAGGGCGCCGCTCTGGCCGCGCCCGCGGCGCGGCGCGCCGCCGCCGCGGCGAAGGGCCTGCGATGAGCGGCCTGCGCCGCGAGCTCGGCCGCAAGGCGTTCCACATGCTCTCCCTCGTCTACTGGGGCGCCTTCCTCCTGTTCGGCTGGCCGCGCGCGGCGCTCGGGCTGGCGGCGTGGCTCGCCGTCGTGCTGGCGATCGAGACCGCGCGCCTGAAGATCCCGGCCGTCGAGCGGCGGCTGGTCGCGTTGTTCGAGGGGATGATCCGCGACACCGAGCGCCGCCACTTCAGCGGCATCGTCCACACCACGGCCGGCTGCCTGGCCGCGATGCTGATCGCGCGCGGCGACCGCGCAATCGTCGGCGCGGCGATCGGTCAGCTGGCCTTCGGCGACGCGGCGGCGGCGCTGGCCGGCAAGGCCTTCGGGAGCACCAAGATCCTGCGCGGCAAGAAGTCGCTGGAGGGGAGCCTCGCCTGCCTGGCCGCCGCCTACGCGGTCGCCGTCCTCTGCGGCGTGCGGCCGGCGGCGGCGCTGGCCTCGGCCGCCGCCGCCGCGCTGGTCGAGCTGCTGCCGACCACCGGCTTCTTCAACGACAACCTGTGGCTGCCGACGGTCTCGGCGGCGGTCCTGCGCCTGCTGGGGGCGCGTTGAAGCGGCTGGCAATCGCGGCGCGCCGCGTCGAGGGCCTGTCGGGCGCCGTGCGCCTGATCCTGGCCGAGGCCGAGGCCGCGGTCCGCGACGGCTGGGAGGTCCACGTCTTCTCCGAAAGGCTCGACGAAGGCGTGGTGCGCGCCGCCGGTGCGGTCCCGCGCCGCGTGCCGCGCTGGCCGTGGGGCTCGTGGCTTAAGCGCCGCGCGTTCGCCGCCGCCGCGGGGCGCATGGCCCGCGGCTTCGACCTGGTCCACGGCCACGGCGACCTGCTGGACCAGGACCTTTTGAGCCTCCACAACTGCGTGCACGCCGCCCGCGAGGCGGCGACCGGCGCGCCGCTCCCCGCCTCCGACGCGGTCGGGCGCCTGCACGCCCTGCAGCTCTCCGGGCGCCGCTTCCGCCTGCTGGCCGCCAACTCGCGGCTGATGAAGGACGACGCGGCGCGCCGCTTCGGCGTGCCGGAGGAGCTCGTCGAGGTGGTCTACCCGGGCTATGACGCCCGGCGCTTCTCCGCGGCGGACCGCGCCCGCCTGGGGCCGGGACTGCGCGCGGAGCTCGGGCTCCCGGAGGACGCGCGGATCTTCGGGCTGGTGACCTCGGGCGACTTCGAGAAGCGCGGCCTGCCCGCGTTCCTGCGCGCCTTCGCCGCCGTCGCCCGCGCCGAGCCGCGCGCGCGGGCGCTCGTCGTCGGCAAGGAGGCGCGTCCCGGGCGCTACTTGCGCCTGGCCGGGGAGCTGGGGGTGTCGGACCGCGTCCTGTTCCGCCCGCCGCTGGCGGCCGTCGAGCGCTTCTACCACGCGCTCGACGCCTACGTGCACGCCGCGCGCTGGGAGGAGTTCGGGATGACCGTGCTGGAGGCGCTGGCCTGCGGGGTCCCGGCCGTCGTCTCGGCGGGGACTGGCGCGGCCGAACTGCTCGCCGGGCCGGCGCGCGAGCTGGTCCTGCCGGAGCCGTCCCCGGAGGCGCTCTGCGCGGCGATGCTCCGCCTGGCGCGGGAGCCCGGCCTGCGCGAGCGCCTGGGCGCCGCGGGTCCGGGGCTGGCCGCCCCGCACACGCTGGAGGCGCACGGGCGCCGGGTCGCGTCGCTCTACGAGCGGCTGCGAAAGAAGTAAAATCTCCGGCATGACCAGGGAGGGAGGGCGCGGCGCCCTGCGCGCGTTCGGGGGGGTCCTGCACTCGTTCCTGCGGATCCTGGGCGCGCTGTTCGTGGCGGCGGTCCTGCTCGGGTCCGGCCTGGGGTGGTACGCGTACCGCCGCTTCAGCCCGGAGGACGCGCGGCGCATGGCCGCCGACCAGCTGACGGCGATGCTCAACCGGCGCGTGACCATCGATCGCCTGGTCCTGAGCCCGCGCGGCCTGAAGGTCCTGGGGTTGCGCGTGCGCCGCCGCCGCCCGGTGCAGGGCGAGCCGGACCTCCTGTCCTGCGCCTCGGCGCTGGTCACGATCAAGTTCCGTCCGCTGCTGCAGCGCCGCCTGGAGTTCGACACGGTGATCCTGCAGTCGCCGCGCGTGGACCTGGAGCGCGAGGCCGACGGGACCTGGGACCTGGCGGACGTGTTCGGCTCCTCGACGACGGCCTCCGGCCGCGGCGGCGGCGCGATCCCGCTGGCGCTGGCCGCCGCGGAGACGATGGTCCGCGACGGCACGCTGCTGGTCGGAGACCCCCGGCAGGGCTGGAGCGTCTCCTTCGACGGGGTGTCGATGCGGCTGGATTCCTTCAACGAGCGCGCGCCGTTTCCGGTCAAGGCCGCGTTCAAGGTCACGGACCGCTTCGGCGGCCGCCAGCTGGCCGCGGACGTGTCCGCGGACTGGACGGTGGACCTGGCCGGCCTGCATTGGTCCAGCGCGACGGTCCGGGCCGAGGACCTGCGCGCGAGCATCGCCGGCGCCGCGCTGCGCGGGCGGGGCGCGATCACCGGCTTTTCGCCGCTGCGCTTCACGCTCGATCTCGACGCGCCGACGTTGTCCCCGGAGCAGTGGCGCTATTTCGCCGGCCGCGGGCTGCCGCTGACCCTCCCGCCCAGCCGCTGGCACCTGGAGGCGGGGCTGCCCGCTCCCGGGATGTTCGACATCGAGAAGCTGACCCTGGACACGCCGGCCGGACAGGGACGGATGACGGGGCTCTTCGACTTCGTCTCCGACACGCAGACCCTGAGCCTGGAGCTCGCCGCCGACGACGCGGACCTGGCCGAGGTCGGGCGCTGGTGGCCGGCCTTGGCCAAGCGCTCGCTGTCCGGGCGCGCCGACCTGCGCATGGCGATCACCGGCTGGCCCGGGCGCCTGCAGGCGCGCGACGCGGACCTGACCCTGCGCGACTTCGGCGCGTCCTGGGGCCGGGGCCGCATCAAGGGCGCGCTGGCGCGCGCCACCGCCACGGACGAGTTCTCCCGCGTGGAGGCGACGGTCGCGGGCGCGACGGTCGCAGCGCTGGGCAGCGAGTTCGACGCGGTGTCGCTGTCGGCGGCCCTGACCGAGAAGGAGCTGGCCGTCAACCGCCTGGGGCTGCGCTGGAACGGCTCCAAGGTCGTCGTCAGCGCCAAGGTCAAGATGCGCCGCGAGAAGGACCGCCGCACGCGCCTGACGGACGTGGTCTTCTCGGGCAGCGCGGACAAGGTGGACTGGGAGGCGGCGGCCAAGCTGGTCGCGGCCTTCCGCGCGGAGATCTCGACGCGCGCGGCCGCGCCGGACGAGGAGGCGTCGGCGCGGCCCTGGGTGCGCACCTTCAAGTACTCGATCCCGCACGGCTTCCCCGACACCGCCGGCCACATCCACGTCGGCGAGGTGACCCAGGCGAACTTCTGGTGCAAGGACGTGGACATGCTGTGGACCCTGCGCGGGGTCACGCCGGCCCTGGACAAGGCCAGCGGGGAGGCGCGCCTGCGCTTCGGGCCGGGCCGCGTCAGCGACATCCCGGCGGTGCAGGCCTCCAACCAGTTCCTCAGCGTCGTGTTCCTGCCCTTCGTCTTCATGCAGAAGATGAACAACCTGTCGGTGTTCAGCGCCGGGACGGCGTACCCGAAGACGCTGGACTTCGCCGTGGTGGAGGGCGAGTACGGGGCCGCCAAGGGCGTGGCGACCACGCGCTACTTCCACGTGGCCAGCCCGCAACTGGCCGCCTACGCGGAGGGCACGGCCGATTTCTCGCACGAGAAGGTGGACATGAACATCCTGACGCGGCTGACCAGCTACCGCGGGACCCTGCCCGAGTGGTGGGTCGACGAGCTGGGCCGCCCGGCGATCGGCTTCCGCGTGGTCGGGGACCTGAGCCGTCCGGAGCTGCAGCCGCGCTTCAAGAAGATCGGGGCCGACGAGATCGAGACGAAGGTGGCCGAGGGCCGGGCGCGCGCGGCCAAGCGCTTCCGGGCGCTGGAGCGCCTGCTGGCACGGCTGGAGGCCCGCTGACGCGGGGGAGGACGAATGAGGCTCAATAAGATGGACGTTCTGGGACTTCTGCAGGAGCACGGGGCCGTGGCCAGCGGACATTTCCGCCTGGCGTCCGGCCTGCACACGCCTGTGTATCTGCAGACGGCGCTGGTCCTGCAGTATCCGCACGTGGCGCAGAAGATCGCCAAGACGCTGGCCGCCAAGTTCTCGGGCCCCGCGGACGTGGTGATCTCCACCGGGATGAGCTCGGTGGTGCTCGGTCAGGAGGTCGCGCGGGCCAAAAAATGCCGGGCGATCTTCACCGAGCGCGCGTCCGGCTCGATGGCCTTCCGCCGCGACTTCAAGCTGGAGCGCGGCGAGCGCGCGCTGGTGGTGGTGGACGTGCTGACCACCGGCCGCTCGAACGGCGAGGTGGTGGCGCTCGCGCAGGCCTACGGGGCCCGCGTGATCGGGGTCGGCGCGATGGTGGACCGCTCGTCCAACCCGCTCTGCCTGGGCGTGCCCGCGCGCAGTCTGGTCGCCTATCCCTTGCTGGCGGCGCCGCCGGACTCCTGCCCGCAGTGTGAGGCCGGCGTGCCGCTGTCCTCGGCGCGGCGCGAGATCGAGGCGGGCGGAGAGTGACCCGGACGGGACGGACGGCGCTGCGCGCCCTGCTCCTCTGCCAGGCGGTCCTGGTGGGAGGACTCACGCTGTCCTTCCCGTTCCTGACGCTGTACCTGCACGAGGCCCGCGGCGTGCCCATGGGGCGCACCGGCGCTGCCATCGGGGCCACGCTCGTGGCCGCGGCGCTGGGCCAGGGCCTGGGCGGGGAGCTCTCGGACCTCCTGGGCTGCAAGCGCGTGATGGCGGGAGCCGTCTCGGGGCGGGCGTTCTTCACCGCGCTGATCGCCTGGGCGGTCAAGGACGCCTGGTCGGTCCCCGCGATCGTGGCTTTGAGCGCGGCGGCGGGCTTCGCCGGGAACTTCTACGGGCCGGCGGTGCGCGCGTGGATCGCTCACGAGCACCCGCCCGGCGGCCGCGTGCGCGCCTACGGTCTTCTGCGCGTGGCCACGAACGCGGCCTGGGCCGCGGGGCCGGCGGCCGGGGGTCTGCTGGCGGGCTTCTCGTACGCGTTCATGTTCGCGGCCACGGCCGCGGTGTGCGTGGCCGGCCTGGTCCTGCTGGTCTGGGCGGTGCCGCGCGCGCCGGCGGCGCGGGCCGAGGCCGGCTGGGACTGGGGGGCGCTGGCGTCCCTGCGCCGCGACCGGCGCTTCGTGGAGCTCTGCGCGCTGACGGCGGCGATCTCCTGCGTGATGGGCCAACTGGTGGCGCCGCTGTCCGCGCACGCGTCCGCCCACGCGGGCCTGAGCGACTCGCGGATCGGCCTGCTCTTCACGGTCAACGGGGCGCTGGTGGTCCTGCTCCAGCACGCGGCCACCAGGGCGGCCTCGCGCTGGCGCCTGAGCGCGGTCTCGGCCGCGGGCTGTCTCCTCTACGCGGCGGGCTACTCCTGGGTGGGCTTCGCGGGCGGCTGGGGCGGGCTGGCGGCCGGGGTGGGCGTGGTGACGCTGGGCGAGGTCGCCGTCTCGCCCTGCCTGCCGGCGCTGACGGCGAACCTGGCGCCGGAACGGGAGCGCGGCCGCTACATGGGGATGTTCGGCCTCTCCTGGACGCTGGGCAACGCCCTGGGACCCCTGCTGGGCGGCTACGGCTTCCAGTGGGCGGGGACGCGCTTCATCCCGGCGCCGTGGCTGGCGGTCGGAGCGCTGGCGCTGGCGGCGGGCTACGGATTCAAGCGGCTCGGGCGGCGCCTGACCGCGGCGGAAGACGGACTCGAACCGAGACTGGAGGCCGCATGATCGAACGCTACACCCGCCCCGCGATGGGGAAGATCTGGTCGGACGAGCACCGCCTGCGGGCGATGCTCCGCATCGAGGAGGAGCTCCTCAAGGCCCTGGCGCCCGAGAAGGGCATCCCGGCCAAGGAGCTGGCCGCCCTGCGGCGGCTGATGGACAAGTCGCTTCTCGAGGCCTCGCGCCGCAAGGAGTCCACCGCCGGTCACGAGGTGATCGGCATGCTGTCCGCCGTCTCCGGAGAGCTCAAGAAGCAGGCCCCGAAGGTGGACCGCTACCTGCACTACGGGATGACCTCCTCCGACGCCCTGGACACCGCCACGGCCCTCCAGCTGCGCGACGCCTGCTCCCTGCTCATCGCGGGCTGGGAGGAGGCGGCCGGGCTCATGAAGTCCCTGGCCCGCAAGCACGAGCGGACCTGGATGGTGGGCCGCACGCACGGCATCCACGCCGAGCCCATCACCTTCGGCATCAAGGCCGCCGGCTGGCACGCCGAGGCTCTGCGCAACCTGCGCCGCCTGCGCGCGGCGCGCGAGACGATCTCCTACGGAAAGGTCTCCGGCGCGGTCGGCGCGTTCAGCCAGCTCTCCCCGGAGATCGAGGCCCGCGTGCTGGACGCCCTGGACCTGCGTCCGGAGCCCGTCTCCACACAGGTGATCCCGCGCGACCGCCACGCCGAGTACTTCCACGCGCTGGTCCTCTCGGCCTGCGCGATCGAGCGCGTGGCGCTGGAGATCCGCCACCTGCAGAAGACCGACACGCTGGAGCTGGAGGAGCCGTTCACCGAGAGCCAGAAGGGCTCCTCGGCCATGCCCCACAAGCGCAACCCGATCCTCTCCGAGAACCTGTGCGGCCTGGCCCGCCTGATCCGCTCGCACGAGAGCGCGGTGACCGAGAACTGCGCGCTGTGGCACGAGCGCGACATCTCGCACTCCTCCAACGAGCGCATCATCTTCCCCGACGCGCACATCGCGCTGGACTTCATGCTCCACCGCCTGGCCGGCCTCCTGGCCGGCCTGCAGGTCTACCCGGAGCGCATGAAGCGGAACTTGGAGAGCTCGCAGGGGCTTGTCTTCTCTCAGAAGGTCCTGCTCCGGCTCATCGACGCGGGCCTGGGGCGCCTCGACGCCTACGACCTTGTCCAGCGCGGCGCGATGAAGACCTGGAAGGGAGCGGGGACCCTGCGCCAGACCCTGGGCGCCGACCCGGAGATCGCCAAGCGCCTGAGCCCCAAGGAGCTCGACGCCTGCTTCTCGCTGGAGCCCTACGGCGCGTCGGCGCGCGAGATCCTCAAGCGCGGCGGCTGCCTCTAGGCGCGTCCGCGGGCCCGCGCCGGGTCAGCGCGCGCCGCCGGCGCAGGCGTCGAAGACGGCGCCGTTCTCCAGGGGCTTGAGGTCCGAGCAGTCGATGGCGTGCGCCCGCCGCGCGCCGGTCAGCCGGCCGGTCGCGAGCTCGCACTTGGTCAGTTCGGCGCAGATGTCGCAGTCCTGGTGGTAGTAGTAGGCCGCGGTCCTGGTCAGTAGGACCAGGGCGGTGCCGTAAGACGGAAAGCCGGACTCCGGGCGCCGCCGGCGTGCCGGCCGCGTCACGAAAGGTCCTTCCCCGAGGGGGGGCCGGGCGGCCTGGGCCGGAGGACCCCTCCCGCCGGCGCCCGTCCGCCCTCGTAAACCGCTACAATCTCCAGGTCATGCGCCCCGGCCCCGCCGTCCTGCTGACCGACTTCGGCCTGCGCGATCCCTACGCCGGGATCGTGAAGGGCGTGATCCTCGCGCACGCGCCCAAGGCCGACATCGTGGACCTGGGGCACGAGCTGGACCCGCAGGACCTGCGCGGCGCGGCCTTGGCCCTGCGCGCGGCGGCGCCGTTCTTCCCGGAGCGCGCGCTCTTCGTCGTGGTGGTGGACCCGGGCGTCGGGTCGCCGCGGCGGATCCTGTGGGCGCGTTCGCGCTCGCGCCAGTACCTGGTCCCCGACAACGGCGTGCTGTCCTGGCTGGACAAGGACGAGGCGCCCGTCGTCTGGCGCGCGGTCCGCAACCCGGCCTGGTTCCTGCCCGCCGCGTCGTCCGTCTTCCACGGGCGCGATCGCTTCGCGCCCGTCGCGGCGGCGCTGCTCAACGGCGTCTCCCCGGCCGCGCTGGGGCCGCGGATCCACGACCCCGTCCGCCTGCCCTGGCCCGAGCCCAAGGCCTCGCGGACCGGATTGTCGGGCGAGATCCTCTCCTTCGACCGCTTCGGCAACGCGGTCACCAGCATCCCGTCGTCGCGCGTCCCCTCGGGGGCGCGCGTGTTCCATCGAGGCCGCGGCCTGGGGCCGCTGCGCTCGTTCTACGCCGAGGTCCCGCGCGGGCGCGTGCTCGCCGTCGCGGGCTCCTCGGGACTCGTCGAGTTGTCGACGCGCGAGGGCGACTACCGCGCCCGGACCCGCGCGCGTCCAGGAGACCCCGTCCATGTCCGACATCCCCGCCGCTGAGCCCTCCGCCGGACCCGCCGCGCTGGCCCGCGTGATCCTGCATCCCACGCAGGAGAAGCGCCTGCTCGCCGGCCACGACTGGGTCTTCTCCAACGAGATCCGCGAGGTGCTGGCCGAGGAGGAGCCCAAGGCCGGAGACCTGGCGCTCGTGGTCACCGCCTCCGGGCACGAGCTGGGCCTGGCCTTCTACCACCCCAACAGCCTGATCGCCGCGCGCATGCTGACCCGCAGCCCCAAGGAGCCCATCGACGCCGGCTTCTTCCGCGCCCGCCTGAAGGCCGCGCTGGACTACCGCGAGAAGCTCCTGCCCGGCGAGAACGCGTACCGCCTCTGCTTCGGCGAGTCGGACGGCCTGCCCGGCCTGGTCGTGGACCGCTACGGCTCGATCGTCGTCCTGCAGGTGCTCTCGGCCGGCATCGAGCGGCGCCTGGACCTGGTACGCGAGGCCCTGGACGGCCTGATCGCCCCCAAGGGCATCTATCTCAAGAACGACCACCGCACCCGCCAGCTCGAGGGCCTGCCGCTCGAGTGCCGGACCCTGTCCGGCTCCATCCCCGAGCGCGTGCCGATCGTGGAGAACGGCCTGCGCTTCCTCGCCCCGCTCGGCGAGGGCCAGAAGACCGGCCACTACTTCGACCAGCGCGACAACCGCGCGTACCTGAAGCCGTTCTTCCCCGGCCGCTCGGTCCTGGACCTTTACTGCTACACCGGCGGCTTCGCGATCGCCGCCGCCAAGGGCGGCGCCAAGAGCGTGCTGGCCCTGGACAGTTCCGAGCCCGCGCTGGCGCTGGCGCGCGAGAACGCCAAGCTCAACGAGGCGGAGCGCGTGGTGACTTTCGACCACGGCGACGCCGAGCAGGTCCTGGAGTCCTTCGCGACCCTGCAGCAGCCGTTCAAGCCCGACTTCATCGTGCTGGACCCGCCCAGCCTGGTCCCGGCCAAGAAGCACCTGCCCAAGGCCCTGCGCCTGTACGCGAAGCTCAACTCCCTGGCCCTGCGCGCCCTGCCGCGCGGGGGGCTTCTGGCCACGGCCACCTGCTCGCACCACGTGTCGCGCGAGGACTTCGTCCTGATGCTGCGCGCGGCCCAGACCCGCGCCCAGCGCGAGGTGCGCCTGGTGTCCCTGCGCGGGCAGTCCGCCGACCACCCGATCCTGCTGGCGATGCCGGAGACGGAGTACCTGCACTTCGCCCTGCTCGAGATCCTCTAGCCGCCGGACGCCGCATGGAAGAAGACCGCTCCGCGAAGTTCTCGCCGTCGAAGCTCGACTGCTACAAGAACTGCCCGAAGCGGTATCAGTACCGCTACGTGGACCGCCTGGCGCGCAAGCGCAAGACGCCCGAGACCGTCCTGGGTGTCGCGGTCCACACGGCCTTCGAGGAGCTCTACGCCCTGGTCCGCGGCGGGCGCGCGCCCGCGACGCCGGAGGTCCAGGCCTTCTTCGACGCGGCCTTCGACGAGGGCTGGGACGACACGGTCCAGGTCAAGGACGCGCGCTTCCGCAAGGACGACTGGCGCAAGGTCGGCCGGGACTGCGTGGAGACCTACTGCCGCCTGCACGCCCCGTTCACCGAGGATAAGACGATCGCGGTGGAGAAGCGCGTCGGATTCCCGATCGAGATAGACGGCAACGAATACCGGATCGAGGGCTTCGTGGACAGACTGGCGCTGACCCCGGACGGCGTCTTCGAGATCCACGATTACAAGACAGCCAAGTCGCTCCCGGACCAGGCGCACGCGGACGCGGACTGGCAGCTGGCGCTCTACGAGATCGCCGTGCGCCGCGACTGGCCCGGCGCCCCGGGCGTGCGCCTGAAGTGGCACTACGTGCGCCACGGGGCGACGCTGACCTCCGTGCGCGACGCCGCGGCGCGCGAGCGCCTGCTGGGGGAGTTGGCGGAGCTCATCGAGCGCATCAAGCGCGACCACGAGTTCGCCCCCAAGCCCGGGCCGCTCTGCGACTGGTGCGAGTTCCGCGACCTCTGCCCCGAGTTCGCCCACGGGGTCAAGGTGGACGCCCTGCCGCCGGAGAAGCGCCGGGAGGACGACGGCGTGCGCCTGGTGGACGCGCTGAGCGCGGTGGAGCGCAACCGCCGCCGCCTGCGCGACGAGCAGAAGGCGCTGGACGCGCAGAAAGGGGAGCTCGAGGACCGGCTCGCCGCGTTCGCGGACGCCGCCGGCGTCGCGGTGGTGGCGGGCAGCGAGGAGGAGGCCGCGGTCTCCTTTAAAGAGGAAGTGCGCCTGCCGGCCAAGACGCACGACCCGGAGCGCGCCGTGGAGCTGGAGAAGGAGGTCCGGTCCGTCCCCGCCCTGTGGGAGGCGGTGGCCCGCCTGGACGGCCACGCGCTGGCCGAAGGCGTCCGTGAGCGCCGCTGGAGCGCGGAACTCCTGTCCGCGGCCGAGGCCCTGCTGGCGCGCTTCGGCCGCCGCGAGACGGCGCGCGCGGTGCGGCTGCGCCGCCGTCGCGGGAGCGACGAAGAGTAGCCGGCCGTCTAGTCGAAGGAGGCGGGCTCTTGCTCGCCGATGCCGAGTTGGGCGGCCAGACTGGACCAGTCGGATTTCAGCCGGTCGGCCTGCGCCTCGAGCTCGTGCCAGCCGCGATCGAACTCCAGCGGCTTGTCGTCCTTGGCCTTGCGGCCGGGTCCTTTCGACCGCGAGTGCTTCGCTAGAAGTTTTTTCATGGCGCCCTCCGTTCGCAGTATAGCCCCTCGCTCCGGATTCGTCAACGGGTGGGGCTTAGGACCCATGGAATCGACGCGCGGGGCCTAGGGCATAGGTCTTTGGACCTAGCGCCGCCTAGGTCCTCGGCCCCAGGCAGGGAGTGGGCCCTGCGGCCATACTCTCGTTAGACTTTCGGCCCCGCATCGCATCCCTCTCTGGCGGGACACAAGGAGACACGCGCATGAGACTCGCACTGCAGCTGATTCTGGCGGTCCTGATGGCCGCCCCCGCGGTGGCGAACCCGTTGCCCGCGGTGCCGACCGGCATGAAGCGCTGGATCGTCACCTTCAAGCCCGCCGTCAAGGCCGCCGGCCGCGACGAGGCGCTGGCCGCGCTGAACGTGAAGGCGCAGGCGCAGATCGCCACGAACGGCAACACCGACAACGAGTTCTCCGCCGCGGTCGTGGACCTGCCGGCCGGGCAGACGCTGACCAAGCCCGCCTTCGCGGCCCAGAGCAACACGCCGCTGGCCGGCATCGCGTCCATCGAGCCCGACCAGCGCGTCAAGTGGATCGAGCAGGCGTCGGTCTCCTTCCAGAGCACGCCGTTCGGCTCGGCCGCCGCCGCGCTGAAGTTTCCGGATTTCAAGGCCATCCAGGCCGCCGCGGCCGCGCACCCGTCCCAGGCCTCCTTCCTGGCCGACCGCCCGGAGCTGACCTGGGGCGTCATGCGCGTCCACGCCCCGGCGGCGTGGGACGTGACCGAGGGCGCGGGCGTGAAGGTCGCCGTCATCGACACCGGCATCGACCTGACCCACCCGGACCTGCTGGGCAAGGTGGACGGCGGCTACTCGGCGATCACCAAGACCGAGAGCCCGGAAGACTATCAGGACGACAACGGCCACGGCACGCACGTCTCCGGCACCATCGCCGCGCTGCGCGACGGCAAGGGCGTGGTCGGCGTGGCCCCGAAGGCCCGGCTGTACGCGGTCAAGGTCCTGGACGCCGACGGCTCCGGCAACCTCTCCGACGTGATCGACGGCATCATCTGGGCCGCGAAGAACGGCATGCAGGTCGCCAACATGTCGTTGGGCGCCCCGGTGGACAGCCCGGCGATGCACCGCGCCGTGCAGTACGCGACCGGCATGGGCATGATCATCGTCGCCGCGGCCGGCAACTCCGGCGGCTCCGTGGGCTTCCCCGGCGCCTACCCGGAGGTCATCACGGTGTCCGCCTCCGACTCGCAGGACCACATCGCGTCCTTCTCCAGCCGCGGCCCGCAGGTCAAGTTCATCGCCCCGGGCGTGGACGTGGTCTCCGACAAGCTGGGCGGCGGCTTCGTCTCCTACTCCGGCACTTCGATGGCCACCCCGCACGTGACCGGGCTGGCGGCGCTGGCGGTCTCTCAGGGCTGGACCGGCCTGGGCGGCCCGGACGGCGTCCTTCACCAGCTCCAGAAGGCCGCGCGCCCGCTGCCCGGCCTGACTGCCGACGAGCAGGGTGCCGGGATGATCGACGCGGGGCGCCTCGTCCACTGAAGACGCGCTTGCGCACTCAAGACCCCGGCCGGCTCTCTCCTCCGGCCGGGGTCTTCTTTTGGGGGGCGCCTACTTGGCGGCGGGGGCGGGCTTGGCGTCGTAGGGCCCGGCGAAGGCGGCCA
Source organism: bacterium (assembly GCA_021783355.1). GTDB lineage: Bacteria > Elusimicrobiota > Elusimicrobia > UBA1565 > UBA9628 > GWA2-66-18. The sequence continues at coordinate 15,985 of JAJXTZ010000025.1, forward strand.
TGAACTGGACGCCGCCGAAACCCCGCGCCTTGAATGAGAGCACGGTCCCCGCGGGGATCACGGCGTAGCCGCCGGACGACAGCTTGCGGGTGCTTCCGCCCGCGGTGAGGTCGAGCCGGCCCTTGAGGACCAGGATGGTCTCGTCGGCGCTGTGCGTGTGCGGCGGCAGCGCGTAGCCGGAGGGCATGCGGACCAGGGTCTGGACCGCGTGTGTGGCGGGGTCCTCGTACATCAGGTGGTACTCGGCCCCGGGGGGCAGGTCGCCCGACGCGTGCCAGTCCACCTCGCCGGCGGTCTTCACGACCGGGGCCGGCGCGTCTGCGGCCCAGCAGAGCGTCGCGGCGAAGACGGCGGCGGCGGGAAACAGGAGCTTTTTCATGGATGCGACTTTAGCAATTCGGAGGCCCACTTGCGCGCGGGCGCGCGGCGGGTTATTCTTAGGGCCGATGCGCGGCGAGCGGATCCTGATGGTGGAGGACGAGTTGATGTGGGTGGAGCTCGTCCGGCATTGGCTGGCGCACGCCGGCTATTCCACCGTGGACTTCGCCACGATGGGCCGGGAGGCCATTGAGAAGGCGACGGCCGCGCCGCCGGACTGCATCCTGCTGGACCTGGTCCTGCCCGACATGGGCGGCCTGGAGGTCTGCCGCCAACTGCGCTCCCTGCCGGCGCTCTCCCGCGTGCCGGTGGTGCTTTTCACGGGCCATAAAAAGGAAAAAGTGCTGGGCCTGCAGAGCGGGGCCGATTATTTCGTGGCCAAGGAGGAGCGCCCGCACGAGCTCCTGGCCACGCTGGACGCGGTGTTTCGCCGCAAGCAGATGGAGGAGGGGACTTTCACGCGCGGGGAGCTGACGCTGAAGACGCAGGAGCGCCGCGTGTTCTGGCGCGAGCATCCGGCCTTCGCCCTCTCGCCCAAGATGTTCACGCTCTTTTACGTGCTGGTCGAGCGCTCGCCCCAGCCGGTCGCGCGCGCGGACCTCTTCCGGCTGGTCGAGGGCGGCGAGGACCCCGGTCTCTCGCGCGCTCTTGATGTGATGCTCAACCGCCTGCGCAAGGCCCTGCCCCAGGCGCTGGGCGCCCGCCTGGTCAACGTCAAGAACTTCGGCTATGTTTTCCTGGCGAATCCGCCTGTCTCCGCCCCGCCCGCCGCCCCCGCCGAACAGTGATGTTACGCCGTGTAACATTGTCGTGAATTGACGGAACGTTAACCGTCTGTTAACCTGCCCGCAGTTCTTTTCCAGGTCGCCGAACGACAATGGCACACGGTCCGCCGAGGGTGGACCTCCCGCGCGAGAAGCGCGGGACCGGGGAAACCCGGGGTCGCAAAGCCACGGGGCTACGGGGACGATGCGGTCCCCACGCTCGCCGGGCCGCCGAAGCAACGGACGCGCTCCGGGGGAAGGGCGCGCCCAGGGGCGGCCGGGGTCACTTTCGGGGGGGAGGGGCCTGGGACATGCGGGAGCGGGGGGGTGCGCGGTTCGGCGTGGCGGCGCTGGTCCTGGTGCTGGCCGCCGCGGCCGCCCGGGCCGACGAGTACGAGCGCATCGCCGCGCCCCTGATTGCGATCGCCCGCTCCCATCACGACACGCGCCTGGCCGTCCTGCCCTTCCAGGAGATCGGCGGGCACGGGTCCACGACCGGCCGCATCATCTCCGAGCGCTTGATCGGCCCGCTCGCTTCGGTCCGGGGCCTGCAGGTGGTGGAGCGCACCATGCTGGACGGGGTCCTGCGCGAGCAACGCCTGGAGGAGTCGGGCGTGGTGGACCAGCGCTCCTTGAAGGAACTGGGCCGGGTCCTGGGCGTGGACGCCATCGTCACCGGCACCGCGATCAGCCTGACCGACGGTCGGGTGGAGGTGGTCGCGCGCCTGGTGGACGTGGAGACGGCGCGGGTGCTGGGCGTGACCGAGACGCGCGTGACGCAGGACTGGAACGAGTCCATGTTTGACGACTCGTCCTGGGCGGGCCTGCCGCCCCTGCCCAGCTTCGATCTGGCGCAGGAGGCCTCGGCCGGGGATTGGGGCTGCGAGAGCTCGGGCGAGAAGGCGGACGCGCTCGAGCGCTCCATCGTGGACGTGAAGGCGCGCTACTGGGCCGCGCGCCTGCGCGGCGGGATCGCGCGTTCGTCGCTGACCCGCAACCCGGGCTCCGAGATCTCGGACCCGGCGACGCGCGCGGAGTTCTACTCGCGCCTGCGCGCGTACGCGCGGGCGGGGGGCGGCGCGCCGGACCGGGACGAGCTGGCGCGCCTGAAGTCGGTGATGGAGCGGATCGCGCGGCTGCAGAACGCGTGCCGCGGGGGGGGATCATGAGGACGAGGGCGATGGCGGCGCTGGCGGCCGCGGCGGTGTTGGCGGCGTGCGCGGGGGTGACGAGCCGCGTGACGGACGGAAAGGTGCGGACGGTGATCGACCAGACGCCGGACCGCGGCGAATCCCTGGAGGCCATCGGAATCGGGGCCTCGGACCCGAAGCTCCCGACGGACACCCAGCGCAAGGCGCTGGCCCGCGACGCGGCCATCGTCAAGGCGCAGTACGAGCTGCTCTCCATGGTCAAGGGCGTCCAGCTCACCGGCGGGGTCACCGTGGACCGCGCGATGGAGACCGACTCCGCACTGGCGGCGCGGGTGGACGCGATGATCCGCGGGGCGGAGGTCGTCAAGAGCGAGTTCACCGCCGACGGGGGGTGCGTGGTGACCCTGCGCCTTCCCAAGAAGAGCCTGCGGGCGCTGGGCGCCGAGAGCGTCGAGTGAGGCGCGCCCTCCTGCTCGCGGCGGCGCTGGTGGCCGCGTGCGCGCACGCGCCGTCGCCGAGGGCGGCCGTCGTGGAGGCCGAAGGCTGGGCGCCTCTCGGCGCGGACGGGGCGCCGGGGGCGCGGCGCCGAGCGCTGGCGGACGCGGAACGCGCGGCGGTGGAGAAAGTCTCTGGGGTGCGCGTGACGGGGCGCACGCGCGTGGACGGGGACCTGGCGGTCGCGCAGACCGTGGAAACGCGCGCGTCCGGGACGGTCCGCCGCTGCGAGGTCCTCTCCGAGTCCGACGAGGGGGGCTTCCACCGCGTGCGCGTGCGCGCCTGGGTGGCGCCGGGACCGCTGGCCGGCCGGCGCGTGGCGGTGCGCCTGAGCGGCCCCGGCGCGAAGAGCGCGGCGGCGGGGGCGCGCAAGAGCCTGCTCGCGGGTGGATTCTCGGTGGCGGACGGCAAGGGCGCGGACCTGGAGCTCGACGGCGAGGTGTCGGTGCGCGCGCTGGGGACCCTGGACGGCTTCTACTCGCGGCGCGCGCGCGTGAGCCTGTCCCTGCGCCGGCCGTCCAACGGGAGCGTGCTGGCCGAGGAGAGCCGCGAGATCTCGGCGGTCGACGCGGCGCCGGACGCGGCGGACGCGCGCGCGGCGGAGTTGGCCGGGGAACTGGGGACCGCGCGCCTGCTCAAAGGCGCACTCGCGCGCCTGGGCGACTGACGCGCGCGACCAGACGGACGGGATCGGCGGCGGGGCCCGCACCGCCCGGAGGCGGATGCCCGTCCCGCCGACGGCCGGCGCCGCGCCCGCCGGGGTTCGCAGAGGTGGGCGGAGGCGGGAGGAAGGCGATCACGGAAAAAAAGGTGGCGAGGGACAGGATCGAACTGTCGACACCCGGTTTTTCAGACCGGTGCTCTACCACTGAGCTACCTCGCCGAAGGGGACATCATATCACATCGCGCCCGCGGATTTCCCGCGCCCGGGCGCGGCGGCCGGGGCGGCGATGTGTGCTAATATATTCCTAGTCAGTCATATGGGACTATAGAAACACATGGGAAGCGACGAGATGGTCTTCAAGATCAAAGCGGACTTCTTGAAGTCCCTCGCCCACCCGACGCGGCTGGCGATCGTCGAGCAGCTCAAGGACGGCGAGCGCTCCGTCGGCCAGATGGTCCGCGCGCTGGGCCTGGAGCAGTCGGGCCTGTCCAAGCACCTGTCCTTGCTGCGCCAGTCCGGGGTCCTGGTCTCGCGCCAGGAGAAAGTCACGGTCTACTACTCCCTGCGCGACCGCGACATCTTCAAGATCCTGCGCCCGATCGCCGACATCCTGCGCCGCCAGCTCGAGGAGAGCCGGCGCGTGCTGAGCCGGCTCGGCCGCGCCTGAGAGGGGCCCGGCGATGCAGTTGACCATCCGTGAGGTGGCGCGGCTCCTGGCGGTGCCCGAGGCGAAGGTCTACCGCTGGCTCAGCGACGGGAGCATCCCCGCCTACCGCGCCCGCGAGGAGATCCGCTTCAACCGCGCGGAGCTGCTGGAGTGGGCGACGCTCAACAAGCTCCCGCTGTCCGCCGAGGTCCTGGGTCTGGCGCCGGCCGAGGCGGGCCTGTCCGCGGCGCTGGAGGCGGGCGGGATCCATCACGGCGTGAAGGCCGTCGGGGCCGAGGCCGTCGTCGCGGCGATGCTGGACGCGCTGGGCCCGTCGGGCGGCGAGCGGCGCACGCTGGAGGAGGTCCTGCTCGCGCGCGCCGGCGGGGCGCTGACGCCGGTGGGCGAAGGGATCGCCTTCCCGCACGCGCGCCGTCCCGCGGTCGCCTCCGTCGCGGCGCCGGTCGTCGGGCTCTTCTTCCTGGAGACCCCGCTGGACCTGAAGGCCGCGGACGGCGAGCCCGTGCACACGCTGTTCTTCCTGCTGAGCCCCACGCCGCGCGCGCACTTGCGCCTGCTCTCCCTGCTGGCCGCCGCGCTGCGCGACCCGGACCTGCGCTCCGCGCTGGCCCGCCGCGCGCCGGCGGCGGAGATCCTGGCCG
>JAJXTZ010000026.1 GCA_021783355.1 bacterium
GCGATCCTGGGCCTGGCCGGCGCGGTCCGCGGGCCCAAGACGCCCGCGCGCGCGGTCCTTCTCCTGTTCTTCCTGATGATGACGACGGGCTCGGCCCTGCTCGAGTTCGACCTGGGCAGCGCGGGACGGCACAAGCTGCTCTACTTGCCGATGCTGTTCCCGTTCGCCGTCGAGGAATTCCGGCGCCTCCTCGGGCGCGGCGGGACGAAGGAGTCCGCGTGATCAAGGTGTTCGAGGTGGTGGAGTGCGGCGGCCCCGGCGGGACCGGGGAGCAGGTGGCCGCGATCTGCAACGGGCTGGACCCGGCGCGCTTCGAGGTCTCGCTGGTCTACGCGGTGCGCGGCGGGACGCCCGAGGCGTACCGGGCCAAGTGCGCGGGCGCGAAAGCCGCCTACTTCGTGGGCGAGATGACGCGCGAGGTCTCGCCGTCGCTCGACGCCGCGGCCCTGCGCCGCCTGCGCCGCCTCTTCGCCGAGCACCGTCCCGACGTGGTGCACGCCCACTCGTCGAAGGCCGGGATCCTGGCGCGCGCGGCCGCGAAGTCCGCCGGCGTCAAGAAGGTGTTCTACAGCCCGCACGGCTACGGCTTCCTGATGCAGGACCGCTCCAAGGCCGCGCGCGCCCTCTACCGGCTGGCGGAGAAGGCCGCCGCGCGCGCGGGCGAGACGATCGCCGTCTCGCCCAGCGAGGCCGCGCAGGCGCGGGCGCTGTCGAAGCGCCCGGTCCATCTCGTCTGCGACGCTTATCTGGGCGACTTTTCCGAGCCGCGGCCGCACGACGGGCTGGTCATGGGCTCCTGCGGGCGCCTGACCTACGCGCGCAACCCCGACGCCTGGGTCCTGCTCGCCCAGCGCCTGACCGACTCGCGCAACGGCGTGCGCTGCGCGTGGATCGGCGGCGGCGAGGACGAGGCGCGCGTCCACGAGCAGCTGACGAACATGAACCTGCTCGGCAAGGTCTCGGTGAGCGGGTGGCTGACGGCCGAGGAGGCGCGCGAGCGCCTGCGCGGGCTGGACCTCTTCGTCCACTACTCGCGCTGGGACGCGCTCCCCAACGCCGTGCTGGAGGCCATGGCCGCGGGGCTTCCCGTGGTGGCCTCGGACGCCCCCGGCTGCCGCGACGCCGTCGTCGACGGCGAGACCGGCTTCATCGTGCGCGGCGAGTCCGAGCTCCTGGAGCGCTGCCAGCAGCTGCTGGACGACGCGGGCCTGCGCCGCCGCCTGGGCGCGGCCGGCCGCGAGCGCGTGCGCCGGGAATTCTCCCGCGAGCGCATGCTCGCGGAGCTCTCCCGGCTCTACGCGGCCTGACGCCCGGTCCGCCTCCGCCGAATTGTTATAATCCGGCGATGGCTCTGCACGCCCCGCGCCCCCGTCGGGCCGAAGGACCCGCCGCCCCCGCGGCCGGCCTGCCTCCCTGGCTGCGCCACGCCCTGCGCACCGCCTGCCACCTCCTGCTGGACGCCGCGGCCGTGGCGCTGGCCTACCGCGCGGCGTTCTGGCTGCGCTTCCAGTGGCCCGCCTTCGTCGGCCTCGTCCCGCTCTCCGGCAGCCCGGTGGACTGGCGGCTCTACCGCGGCCTCCTCGACGCCGCCGTGCCGATCTGGCTCGTCCTGCTCTACCTGAACCGGCTCTACACCGCGCCTTGGATGAGCGCGTCCGACCGCTTCCTGCAGATCCTGAAGTCCTCGGCGCTGGGCACGCTGACCACGCTGGTGGCCGCGTTCCTCTACGCGCGCCTGGCCTATTCGCGCTTGATGCTGGCCGGGGTGTTCCCGCTCTCGGTCGCCTTCCTGAGCGTCAGCCAGGCCCTGACCCTGTGGATCGACGACTGGCTGGCGCGGCACGAGGCGGCCCGCCCGGTGCTCCTCGTCGGCGGCGGTCCCGTGGCCGAGGTCCTGCGCGAGCGCATCCAGGCCCGCCACCCGGGCGCCGGCGTGCGCGAGCTGGGCGATCTGCCCGCGCCGGCGGAGCTGGGACGCCTGCTCGACGCGGGCGGCTATTACGAGATGATCCTGCTGCGGGCCGGGGGGGCGCGCGAGCGGGTGCTGGCCGCGGCCGAGGCCTGCGACGCGCGCGGCGTCGGCTTCCGCCTGGTCCCGGACCTGCTCGAGATCCGCATGGGCGAGATCCTGATGGACCCGCACTTGGGGCTCCCGGCCTACCGCATCAAGCACGCGTCGCTGACCCGCGCCAATTTCGCGGCCAAGCGCGCCTTCGACCTCGCCTTCTCGTCGCTCCTCCTGCTGGCCACCGCGCCGGCGTGGCTCCTGATCTGCCTGTGGGTCAAGCTGGACTCGCCCGGCCCGATCTTGTTCGCGCAGGACCGCTACGGCTTCCGCGGGCGCGTCTTCAAGGCTTTCAAGTTCCGCACCATGGTGGCCGACGCCGAGACGCGCATCGCCTCCGTGAAGGGACTCAACGACCAGGCCGGCGCCTTCTTCAAGGCCAAGAGCGATCCGCGCGTGACGCGGGCGGGAAAAGTCTTGCGGCGCTTCTCGCTCGACGAGTTCCCGCAGTTCCTGAACGTCCTGCTCGGCGACATGAGCGTCGTGGGCCCGCGCCCGCTGGCGCTGACCACCGGCGAGGTGGAGGCCCTGGAGCGGGACTTCGGCGAGACCGCCAAGAAGCGCGCCAACCTCCTGCCCGGCATCACCGGCCTGTGGCAGGTGTCCGGCCGTTCCGACGTCTCCAGCGAGCAGCGCTTCGCGCTGGACCTGTACTACATCGAGCACTGGTCCCTGGGCCTGGACCTCGAGATCATCCTGAAGACCCCGTACGTGATGGTCTTCGGCAAGGGAGCCTACTGACATGACCGCGACCGAGACCGCCGTCCCGCTTCTCTCCATCAAGGCCCAGAACGAGGGCCTGGCCGACGAGATCAAGGCCGCCGTCCTGCGCGTGCTGGACTCCGGCGCCTTCATCCTCGGCCCCGAGAACCGCGCCTTCGACGCCGAGTTCGCCGCGGCGCTGGGCGCCAAGCACTGCCTGGGCGTGGACTCGGGGACCTCCGCGCTGGAGCTGGCGCTCGAGGCCGTCGGCGTCGGCCCCGGCGACGAGGTGATCGTGCCCAGCTTCACCTTCATCGCGACGGCCACCGCCGTCTCGGTGCTGGGCGCGACGCCGGTCTTCGCCGACGTGGACGAGGACACGCTGACGCTGGACCCGCGCTCCGTGGAGAAGCTGATCACGAAGAAGACCAAGGCCCTGGTCCCAGTCCACCTGTTCGGCCAGCCCGCGGACATGGACGCCTTGCTGGCGCTCGCCAAGGCCAAGGGCCTCGCCGTGATCGAGGACTGCGCGCAGTCGCACCTGGCCAAGTACAAGGGCCGAGCGACCGGGACGCTCGGCGACGCGGGCGCCTTCAGCTTCTACCCGACCAAGAACCTGGGCGCCGCGGGCGACGCCGGCGCGATCGCGGTCGGCGGCGAGGCTCTGCGCGACCGGATCCTGGAGCTGCGCAACTGCGGCCGCGGCATCGGCTCCGCCTACCACCACGTGCGCGTGGGACACAACTGCCGCCTCGACGAGATCCAGGCCGCGGTCCTGCGCGTGAAGCTGCGGCGCCTGCCGGAGTGGACGGCCGCGCGCCGTCGCCTGGCGGCGCTCTACCGCGAGCGCCTGGCGGGCCTGCCGCTGCGCCTGCCCCCGGCGGGCGGCGGCGGCACCGAGCCGGTCTTTCACCTGTTCACGGTCCGCACCGAGCGCCGCGACGCTCTGGCCCAGCACCTGAAGAAGCACGGGATCGGCTGCGGGGTGTACTACCCGCTGCCCGTCCACCTGCAGCCCGCGTACGCGGCGCTGGGCGGCCGCGAAGGCCGGCTCCCCGTCTCGGAGCGCGCCAGCCGCGAGGCCCTGTCCCTGCCGATGTTCTCGGAGCTCTCCGAGGCCGACGCGGGCCGGGTCTGCGACGCGGTGCGGGCCTTCTTCAAGTAAGCCGCGCGTGGCCCGGGTCCTCTTCGTCTCCACCTCGACCACGCTCGGCGGAGCGGAGAAGACCCTCTACGCCTTGGCCACGCTGCTGGACCGGCGCGCCCATCAGGTCGTCGGCGTGGTGAGCGTCAAGCCGGAGGGCCATTACGCGCGCCGCCTGCGCGAGCAGGGGATCAAGGTGGAGAGCCTGGGGCTGACGCGGACGCCGCGCCCGTCGCACGCCCGGCGCCTGGCCGAGATCATCCGCCGCGAGCGCCCCGACGTGGTCCACGCGCTGATGTACCAGGCCATCCAGCTCGCGCGCGCGGCCAAGCCCCGCGCCGGGGTCCCCTTCAAGCTGATCAGCTCCCCGCGCGTCAACTACCGCTCGCGCTCGTGGTGGACCTTGCTGATCGACCGGGCCCTGAAGGGCCGCGACGACCTGCTGATCGCCGAGTGCGAGGCCTCGCGGCGCTTCCTGATCGAGCGCCTGGGCTACGCGCCGTCCAAGGTGATCACGGTGCGCAACGGCGTGGACCTGGCCGGCTGGCCCGCGTCCAAGCTGGACCGCCGCAGGAAGCGCCTGGAGCTGCGCCTGACCGACGGCGAGTTCCTGATCGGCGCGCTGGGGCGGCTGGACCGGCAGAAGGGCTTCGCGACGCTCGTGGAGGCGATGGCGGCGCTCAAGGGCACGCCGGTGCGCTGCGCGATCCTCGGCGAGGGTCCCGAGCGCGCGCGCCTGGAGGCGCTGATCCGCCGCCGCGAGGTGGAGCGCTCGGTGTGGCTGCTGGGCGAGCGCGGCGACATCCCGGCCTGGCTCTCCGCGTTCGACGCGTACTGCCTGCCCTCGCTGTGGGAGGGCCTGCCCAACGCCCTGCTGGAGGCGATGGCGCTTGGACTGCCGGTGATCGCCTCCGGGGTGGACGGCGTGCCGGAGGCGGTCACGGACGGGGTGGACGGTCTCCTGGTCCCGCCCGGCCGGCCGGTCCCGCTGGCGCGCGCCCTGCGGGAGCTGGCCGGGTCCCCGGAGAAGCGCGCGGTCCTGGGCGCGGCGGCCAAGGCCACGGTCGCCGAGCGCTTCACCGTGCGCCGGATGCTGGAGGAGTACGAGCGCGCCTATTCCTCCGTTTTCTCCGCCTGACGGCCTCCCGGCCGTCGCCTTGACTTCGTAACACCCTCCCGCTATACTCCCCATCGTCTCGCGCGCGTATAAGGAACGCCGACCTTTTGCGCGCGTCCCCCGGCTCCGTCCGGGTCCCGACGCCTTTTGATCGACTTCTTGCATTCGCGGCACCCGCGACGGACCCTCGGCGCGGCCGGGCTCGCCCTCGCGGCGATCCTGGCCGCCGCGCCGTCGCGCGCCCAATTCTCCGCCCCGTACGACCCGGACTTCGCGCCGGCCCCCGCGACGCCGGCCAAGCCCAAGGCGAAGCCCTCCTCCGCCGCCCCGGCGGGCGCCGCCGCCCCCGCGTTCGTCCCGTCCTGGGGCGGCCCGAGCGGCGCGGCCGAGGGCCCCCGCTTCGAGCTCCTGCCGCGCGCGGACCTGCTGCACGTGCTCGACCAGGCCGCCTCCACGGTCCCGGTCGCCGCCTCTCCCGAGCCCGCCCCCGCCTTCACCTTGGAGCGCTTCCAGCGCGTGCGCGACCAGGTGGACCGCGGCGAGGAGCCCGGCGCCGAGCGGCCGTCGCTGGGCCCGGGCTGGTCCGCGCCGGTGACCGAGATCGCGGTCTCCACCGCCGCGCCCAAGCCGCCGCCTCCCGAGGTGGAGCTGCCGACCTACGGCACCAGCCTGTCCGTCACCGGCCGCAAGGTGATCGGCTTCAACTACTCCGAGAAGCGCTACACCGCCGACCAGGTCACCACCGGCCGGCCGAAGACCACCAACCTCATCGAGATCAACCAGCAGCTGCAGCTGCGCATGCAGGGCAAGGTCGGCCCCAAGATCACGGTCAACGTGGACTACGACGACACCAAGCAGAACCAGCAGGACATCTCGGTGGTCTACAACGGCGACCCCAACGAGGTCGTCCAGAACGTCTCGTTCGGCGACATCGACCTGTCCCTGCCCGCCACCGAGTTCGTGTCCTACAACAAGCAGCTCTTCGGCATCCGCGCCGACGTCAAGTACAAGGGCTTCAAGGCCACCGTCATCGGCTCGCGCACCAAGGGCACGACCAAGTCCAAGCAGTTCCTGGGCAACTCGCAGTTCGTCCAGACCGACCTGTCGGACACCTCGTACATGCGCCGCCAGTACTACGACCTGACCTTCGGCAACGCCGCCCGCCTGCCGATCCGCGCCGGCTCGGAGCGCGTCGTGCTGGCCCGCCAGGACCCGACGCAGACCAACAACGTCAACCTCCAGACGCTGACCGTGGACGACATCGCCTGCAACTCGGCCTCCTGCGTCAACAAGGCGTCGAGCACCTTCACCGGCTCGTTCCTCACCCTGGTGGCCGGCCAGGACTACACGATCAACTACGCGAAGGGCTACATCCAGTTCCGCAACCAGCTCCAGCCCCAGTACGCGGCCGCCGTGGACTACATCGACGCCTTCGGCAACCACATCAACGTGCAGACCTCCAGCGCCACCGAGTCGGCCAACGACGGCTCCGGGCTCTTCAAGCTGATCAAGACCCCCTCGGACCTGCCGCTGTACTCGACCACCACCGAGGCCGGCTACAACCGCGAGCTGAAGACCTTCTACTCGATCGGCCAGACCTCGATCGTGCGCGACGACGGGCGCGGCAACTTCATCCTGAAGGTCCTGGACCCCACGACCCGCAACGAGGTCGGCTCCACGCTGAACCCGATCGAGAAGTACCCGGACTCCATCGACGTGGACTTCGAGAACGGCATCTTCGATCTGCGCGCGCCGTTCTCCGTGTCGAACTCGTCCCCCGGGACGCCCGACCCGGACATCTACGCGCAGACGCCGATCAGCAAGCGGGTGTTCCACATCGAGTACAACTACCGCTTCAAGACCTTCTTCCTGGAGCCGAACCTGGTCGTGCAGTCGGAGCTGGTGATCCTGGACGGCCAGAAGCTGACCCGCAACGTCGACTACTTCATCGACTACGACGCCGGCTTCGTCACCTTCTTCAATCCGGACCGCATCAGCCCTCAGTCCGAGATCGACATCACTTACGAAGTGGCCCCGTTCGCCGGGGCGACGAACGACACCCTGCTGGGCGCGCGCGTCTCCTACGACTTCAACCCTCACGCCTCGCTCGGCAGCACCCTGCTCTACGACACCGGCGCCAAGTCCCCCACCGTGCCGCAGGTGACCGAGCTGGCCAAGAGCCTCCTCGTCTACGAGTTCGACTCCCAACTCAAGGACATCCCGATCACGCGCAAGCTGAAGATGACCCTGCAGGGCGAGTTCGCGCAGAGCCGGCAGAACCTCAACCTCAACCAGTTCGCGCTGATCGACAACATGGAGGGCGTCAAGCAGGAGGACTCCGCCCCGACCCTGGCCTCGGCCTGGCAGATCGCCTCCAACCCCGGCGGCACGCCGACGGACCCCCAGAAGCTCAACTGGAATTCCGAGGACGTCCACACCCTGGACATCAACCCCAACGCCCAGGCCAACGCCAACGACACGCAGAAGGTCCTCGACGTCAGCTACGACTTCTCCAACTCCCTCAGCACCGAGGAGTCGATCGTCTTCCCGTTCTCGGTCTCCGGCCTCGACTTCTCCCAGCGCACGATCCTGGAGGTCGTGATGCTGGGTGACGGCTCCAACAACCAGATCGACTTCCATCTGGGCGGCATCAACGAGGACGCCGACGGCTCCGGAGTCCTGAAGACCGAGGACACCAACGGCGACAACATCCTCCAGCCCTCCGAGGACATCGGCTGGCTCTACACCTACGCGTCGAACCCGTCCGAGAACCGGCGCTTCGGCGCCAACAACGGCCTCCTCGACAGCGAGGACCTGAACAAGAACGGCCGCCTGGACTCCGCGGACCTCTCCGGCGGGGACTTCGGCTACGTGTCCGACCCCAACAATCCGACCAACGGCCTCCTCCACGACATCACCAGCAACCAGGACCGCACGGCGATCGACTTCGGCGGGACCCAATGGCACACCTTCCAGATCCCGCTCAACATCTCCTCGACGACCGCGTCCAACTGGACGAGCATCAAGCAGATCCGCCTCTCGATCCGCCACGCCTCCGGGGGCAGCACGACGGGCGTGATGAAGTTCGCGCGCATCGCCGTGGTCGGCAACTCCTGGCAGCGCGGCCAGGCCGGCGACCCGGTCAACGGCTCCGGCGCCGTCGGCGCCGAGGCCATGACGGTCACGCCGGTCAACAGCGTGGACAACCCCACCTACACGCCGATCTACAACGCCGGCGGGGACGCGTCGTCGGTCTTCAACGACCTGTACGGGAGCCTCTCGAACCTGCAGAAGCAGAACAACACCAAGAACGTCTCCGAGCAGGCGCTCCAGCTCTCGTACTCGGGCCTGACGGCGGGCGCGACGGTCTACACCAAGCGCCTGTTCTCCACCGCCATCGACGTCAGCCAGCACCGCCACTTCAATTTCCTGCTCTTCGGGAACGCGCAGAGCGGCAGCTGCGCGCCGCCGGGCGACTGCAGCGGGCATCAGACCTTCTTCCTGCGCGCCGGCAGCGACCAGAGCTACTTCGAGGTGCGCGTGCCGCTGAACTTCCACGGCTGGAAGAAGGTCAGCGTCAGCCAGACCGACTCCGGCAACGGCGTGATGACCGGCTGGGCCGCCGACACGCCCGGCACCGTCATCCTGTCCACCGGCGCCCCCAGTCTCCAGCAGGTCAGCGAACTGGTGGCCGGCGTCTACGACGACTCGGACACCGCCGTCAGCCCCTCGACCGGCACCGTCTACCTCAACGAGATCTACCTGTCCCAGCCGGTCACGCGCGTGGGCCAGGCGCACAAGCTGCAGGCGGACTTCCAGTACCAGGGCTGGGGCACTTTCGGCTTCAAGGAACGCTACATCGACCGCAACTTCCAGACCCCGACCTCGGTGGTCTCCAACCAGGACAAGCGCGACCAGAGCGCGTACCTGAACCTGACGCGCCTGAGCTGGATGCCGCTCACGATGAACGTCTCGCGTTCGGTCACCGACACGCCCAGCACCGTGAAGACCGGCGACCTCTCCAACCTGGTGAACCTCCTCCAGCAGGGCAAGGTCACCACCTGGAACGGCGCCGCGCAGGCCAACGTGGCCTACGGGGCCTGGCCGCGCCTGAACCTGGGCTACACCCGCAACCGCATCGAGTACGACCTGCTGACGCGCCGGGACGACCGGCAGAACTACAGCGCGACCCTGCAGTACGGCGTGCCCTCGCGCAGCCGCTTCCTGCCGCGCACGGTGGACGCGAACTACAGCCGCGAGTCGTACGACGTCCGCTTCCAGTCGGACTTCGCGCGCGCGCAGCCCGGCGACTACGACACAAGCGAGACCGGGAACACCTACGGCGGGCGCCTGACCTTCACGCCCTGGAACGGCTCCTCGTTCAACCCGTCGTTCACGCGCACCAAGGTGACCGAGAAGCGCACCGACTACACCAGCGGCTCGCCCGCCGACTCCGAGTACCCGAAGTCCATGTCCCAGTCCGTCGGCCTGGCGTCCAACTTCCGCCTCGCGTCGTGGTTCAACCCGCAGGTCAACTACCAGATCGACACGATCGAGAACAACGTGCTGACGATCTCGACCTTCGTCGTCGGCGCGTCCACCTACTCCTTCAACCCCGGCGACATCAAGACGGTCAACCGTTCGGCCAACGGCTCCGTCAGCCTCCCGATCGCCGCGTCCGACCTCTTCCCGCGCTCGCGCCTGCTGCACTCGCTGAACGTGGTCTCCGGCTACCAGCTCCAGGACGGCGACGTCTGGAACAACGTGGAGAAGGGGCTGGACACCTCGGGCCTGCTCTTCGTGCGCCAGCCGCTGCGCCCGTCCAGCCCCGCGGCCCAGCGCGCGAACCTGACCCTGCGCGACACCTACAACTCCACCCAGCGCTGGTCGCCGCTGGAGGCCTACGCCCTGCCCGGTCGCTGGGGCGCCCTGCGCACCCTGTCCGTCTCGAACAACTACGTGCTGAGCCTCCAGCGCTCGGAGGTGACCGGCACCGCCTCCAAGACCATCACCAAGACCCTGCCCGACGCAGTCGCCAGCATCTCCCAGCTGGAGCAGCTGTGGCACGCGGAACGCTGGATGTCCAACGCGCAGATGGACTTCAAGTACACCCGCCGCGTGACCGAGAACGTGGGCAGCTCCCTCAACACCGAGAACGACTTCGGCACCGACCTGCGCGCGCTGATCCTGCGCCATTACGACACCTCGCTCAGCTACAATAGCCGCCTCAGCAACAACCGCGACCTCCTGGTGGACGCCAACACGCAGAAGGTCAACCACGAGGACGCCTCCGGGCAGGTGACCTTCGACCTGCGCAAGTTCCGCTTGACGCCCAAGGTGGACTACTCCAAGGACATCACCATCCTGGGCACCGGGGTGCAGAGCCAGAACGTCGAGGTGATCACCCCCAGCGTCCTGGCCCGCGCCGACCTCTCGCTTCCCGCCGGCCTGCGCCTGCCCGGCTCCACGCGCCCGCTCCTCTTCACCAACCGCATCATCTGGACCACCACCTTGGCCTTCGCCAACCGGCGCTCGCCGGTGACGGTGGCCGACAACTCCCGCGACCTCACGCTGAACACCAGCGCGGACTACGAGCTGGCCAAGAACCTGCGCATGACGCTCAACGGCTCGGCCGAGCGCCTCTGGTCGCGCTACCTGCCCGAGGAGAGCTTCCTGTCCTACGCCCTGGGCACCACCCTGACCTTCCAGTTCTAGAGGACCATGAACCCACGCCGCGCCGCCCTGCTCGCCGCCGTCCTGCTCGCCGGCTCCTGCCGTCCCAGGAAGTCCGCCCCCGGGCCCGCGTACGCCCCCCCGCCGGGCAAGCGCGCCTTCAGCCTGTCCATCGACGCCGCCCAGACGCGCTTCCTCAAGGCCGGCGACTGCGTCCAGGTCGTCCTGCTGATGGCCGTGACCCGCCCGGACGGCTCCGGCGACGCGCGTTCCGAGGTGCTGGCCCCGGCCGCGGAGGTCCTGCGCGTGGACCGCGGCTGGGCGCGGGACGCCGGGCTGGTCCAGCTCGCGCTGACGCCGGAGGAGGCGCAGTACGCGGCGCTGGCCGCCGACCGCGAGGACCGTCTCCTCCTCGACGCCCTTCCCGCGCCGCCCGCGCCGCGCCCGCTTCCCGAGCCGCGGGCCCCGGCGCTGAAGGCCGGCCGCGTGGGCGTGGCCGTCCTCGTCTACGGGGATCAGCAGGAGTTCCTGACCCCCGGCGACCGCGTGGACGTGATCGCCACGCGCGAGAGCCCTCGCGCCGAGGAAAAATCCGGCCTGACCGCGCTGACCCTGTTCCAGGGCGTCACGGTGCTGGGTGCCGCGCCGCCGGAAGGAGACTCCGAGTGGGCCGCGGTCCAGCTGATGCTGACGCCGGAGCAGGCGCGCGTGCTGGGGCGCTCGGTCTCCGCCGAGGACAACCTCTCCCTGCCGGTGCGCGCCCCCGGCGACGAGGCGACGCGAGCGGTGGAGCCCGCGACGATGCGCCGCCGCTTCGGCACGGGCGCCGAGCACTCCGCGCCCAAGACCTGACGCCCGCCGCGGCGTGATACAATGGGGGCATGTTCGCCCCCGCGCCCCCCGCGGTCCTGCCCGCGCCGTCCCCGCTGACGCTGGAGGCCGCCTTCGCCGCGGCGCGCGCCGGCCTGCGTCCCGCGCGCGACCCCGCCGGCGTCCTGCGCTCGGCGAGCGCGACCGCCGCGGAGAAGCTCGCCGCGATCGACGCCCTGCAGTCCCGCCTGCCGGGCGAGCCGCGCGCGCTGCGCGCCGCCGCCTTGGACGCCTTGGCCGCCGCCGCCGCCTCGCCGTCCCAGCCTCCCGAGGTCCGCGCCAAGGCCTACGCCTTCCTCGGCTGCGAGATGCCCCCGACCGCCGACGACGCGGCCGCGTCCCGCGCCCTGCGCGTCCTGCTGGCCGCCCTGCCGGGCCCCCGCTACCGGATCTTCGCCCTGCGGGGCTTGGGCCCCGCGTCGCACGCCATCCCCGACGCCGACGAGGCCCTGCTCCAGGGCGCGCTGCTCGACCTCCTGGACGGCCCGGTCGCGGGCGAGGAGCGCGCCACCGCGCTCGTGGCCCTGTACGCCTTCGTCGGCCCGCGCGACGACCTGGCCCGGCGCAAGCCCGCCCTGCCCGCCGAGCTCGACGCGCGCCTGCTGGCGCCGATGGAGGCCGACCCCGCCGGCTTCGTGCGCGACCCGCGCGCGACGCCGGCCTCGCGCGAGATGGCGATCGCGACGGTCTGGATCTCGGCCCGTCAGCGCGAGGCGCTGGGCGACCCGGCCCCGGCCCGGCGCGTGGACGCCCTGCTCGACCGGCTGGCGTCCGTGGAGACCGACCCGACCGTGCTGTCGTGGATCCGGACCTACCGGACCGCGCCGCCGCCGCCGCCCTTCACGGCGAGCGCCACCAAGCGCGCCCCCGCCGGCCCCGACGAGCCGTAGTCCTCACCCAAGCCCGTCCAGGTCCTCAAGGGCGTGAGCCCCGCGCGGCGCAAGGCGGCGAAGAGGCGCGCCTTGTCGTAGGCGCGCACGACGAAACGGGCGCGGCGCTCGCGGCGGCCCTTCTGAAGGATCGTCCACTCGTTGACGACGCGCGGGTCGCGCCCGCCGACGAAGACGGCGTCCTCCAGCACGAACGCGCCGTCGGCGCGCTTCTGCCAGCTGCGCGCGCGGCCGCGGCGGCGCAGCGCGGACACGTCGGCCATGTCGATCAGGAAGAGCCCGCCGGGCTTGAGCGCCCGGGCGACCCCGCGCAGGACCTTCAGGTCCTCGGCCGGCGTCGCGAAATAGCCGAAGCTGGTCCACAGGTTGATCGCGGCGTCGAACTCCCCCTTCAGCGGGACGCGGCGCATGTCGCCGCGCACGAAGCGGACGCCCCTCAGGCCCCGCGCCGAACGCCGCGCCTCGCGCAGGTACTCCTCGCTCAGGTCCACGCCCAGCACCGACGCTCCCCGCCGCGCCAGGCGGACCGCGTGGCGGCCGGTGCCGCACGGCAGGTCCAGCACGCGCGAGCCGCGCTTGAGGCGCAGGACCTTCCACAGGAAGCGCACCTCGTCCGGCGCCGCCGCGACGGCCTCGGGGCCGCCGGGCGTGAAGACGCCGCGGCGGAAGAACGCGCGCGTCCAGTCCCGGCTCACAGCGCGTCCAGCCAGGCGCCCAGCTCGGGCAGCAGCTCGGGCGGGATGCCGTGCCCGCCCTCGAAGCGGCGCAGCGCGCCGGCCCAGCCCGCGGCCTTGAGCTCCCCCTCCAGCGCCAGCGCCTGCGCGAAGCCCAGGATCGGGTCCGCCGAGCCGTGGCTCTGGAAGAAGCGCAGGCCGCGCCGCCGCGGCGCCAGGGAAGCCAGGGACTTCCGGTCCACCAGCGTTCCGGAGAGGAGCGCGACGCCGGCCGGCGCGCGCGGCGCGCGCAGGGCCAGGTCCAGCGCCATCATCGCGCCCTGCGAGAAGCCCATCAGCGCCAGGCGCTCCCACGGCGCGCCCAGCTCGCCCAGGAAGGCGTCCAGCTCCGAGCGCGCCGCGGCCATCCCCTCCGGCTCGCCGCGCGAGAGGTCGCGCGGCCGCCCGGTGCGCTGGGCCTCCTCGAAGGCGGCGACGTCGATCGGGAACCACGCCCGCCCGCCCCAGTCCAGGACCTCGGGACCGTCCGGGAAAAGCCAGCGCAGCGGCCGCGTCGCCGGGATCTCGGCCGCCAGCGGCGCCAGGTCGCGCATGTCCGCGCCGTAGCCGTGCAGGCAGACCACGGTCAGGGACTCCGGGTCGGCGCGGGGGAACTCGACGGCGTCCAGCCCGCCCAGGCGCACCAGCCGAGGCCCGAGGCTCACCGCTTGCCCTCCCGCCGCCCCCAGCCCGAGCGCTTCGGGCGGTAGCCGGCGCCCGGCTTCTTGGGCGCCGGTCGGTCCTTCAGGTGGACGTGCTCGTGGAAATCCTTCTGCGCGCGCGCGCGGCGCGCCAGGATCGCCTCGCGCGGCGGATGCTCCGGGATCAGCGCGTCGCAGGACGCGCCGATCAGGTCCTTGCGGCCGGCGGCGAGCAGGGCCTCGCGCACCTCGAAGTAGTTCTCCGGCTTGAAGAACTGCAGCAGCGCCCGCTGCAGGCGCCGGTCGCGCAGGCCGCGCGCGACGGCGACCGGCCGGCCCGTCTCCGGGTCCTTGCCGGTGTAGTACATCGCCGCGGCCAGGTCGTGCGGGGTCGGGATGAAGTCCTGGACCTGGTCCGGCTTGTAGCCGTTGCGCTTGAGGAAGACCGCGAGCGTGATCATCTCCCGGAGCCCCGAGCCCGGGTGGCCGGAGATGAAGTACGGGACCAGGAATTGCTTCTTGCCCGCCTTCGCGTTCTCCGCCGCGAATTTCTCCGCGAAGTCCTCGAAGGTGTCGTGCATCGGCTTCTTCATCAGCGCCAGGACGCCCGGGTCGGTGTGCTCGGGCGCGACCTTCAGCCGCCCGCCCACGTGGTGCGCGGTCAGCTCGCGCATGTACTCGGGCGACAGGCGCGCCAGGTCCATGCGGATGCCGGAGGCCACCAGGACCTTCTCCACGCCCGGGACCACGCGCGCTTCTTTCAGCAGCTCCACGAGCGGGGCGTGGGAGGTTCCCAGGCACTTGCAGATCGTCGGGCTCACGCAGGACAGGCGCCGGCAGATCTTCTCGATCTCGGGCTTGGTGCAGCGCATCTCGTACATGTTGGCCGTCGGGCCGCCCAGGTCCGAGACCGTGCCCTTGAAGTCTGGGTCGGCGCCCAGCGTCTTGAGCTCGGCCAGGACCGACTCCTTCGAGCGCGACTGGATGGTCCGCCCCTGGTGCGCGGTGATCGAGCAGAAGGTGCAGCCGCCGAAGCAGCCGCGCATGATCGTCACCGAGTCCTTGATCATCTCCCAGGCCGGGATCGGGTCGCGGTAGCTCGGATGCGCGCGGCGCGTGTAGGGCAGGCCGTAATAGAAATCCATCCGGTCCCGCGCCAGCGGCAGGAGCGGCGGGGTCGCGACCACCGCGCGCGCGCCGTGGCGCTGGACGACGGTCTTGGCGTTGAACGGGCTGGTCTCCCGGTGGAACACGCGCGCGGCCCGCAGGAAGGCGTCCTTATCGGCCTTGACCGCCTCGAACGACGGCGCCTCGACGACCTCCGGCCCGGACGGGACCGTCTCGGAGGCGCCCAACGCATAGGCCACGCCGCGCAGGTCCCGGCACTCCTTGATGCTCTTGCCGTCGCGCAGGCGCTTGGCGACGGCCACGATCGTCTCCTCGCCCATGCCGTAGGCGATCAGGTCGGCCTTGGAGTCCAGCAGGATGGACGGGCGCACGGCGTCGGACCAGTAGTCGTAGTGCGCCATGCGGCGCAAGGACGCCTCCACGCCGCCGGCCACCACCGGCACGCCCGGGAAGGCCTCGCGCGCGCGCTGGCAGTACGGGATCGTCGCGCGGTCCGGGCGCAGGCCGATCCTGCCGCCCGGGGAGTACGCGTCGTCGTTGCGCACCTTGCGGTTGGCCGTGTAGTGGTTGATCATCGAGTCCATGTTCCCCGCCGACACGGCGAAGAAGAGGCGCGGGCGCCCGAAGCGCCGCCACGGCTCGGCCGAGCGCCAGTCCGGCTGGGACAGGATCGCGACGCGCAAGCCCTCGGTCTCCAGCACGCGGCCCAGGATCGCCATCGCGAACGAGTAATGGTCGATGTACGCGTCTCCGGTGACGAAGACCACGTCCACGGCGTCCCAGCCGCGCGCGTCCATCTCGGCGCGCGTCATCGGCAGGAAGCGGGGATCTATGCGGAAGGTGGGAGCGGGCACGGCTGAGGACATTATCGCATTTTTCCGACGGGGAACGCCGCCGCGCCGCAGCCGGCCGGCCGCCCAATTCGTATAATCACCATGCCGCCCGGATCCATGGAAGAACCCTCTCTTCAACGGTTGCGCGAAGCGATCCTCGATTCCGTCGACGAGGGGATCCGCGTCCTCGACTCGAGCGGGGCCATCCTGTTCGAGAACGCCGCGTCCGCCGCTCTTTTCGGCGGCGGCCCCCGCGGCAACGGGCAGCGCGCCCACGCGCTCGCCCACGCCCGGCGCGAGGACGGGACCGAACACCCATGGGACCATTGCCCGATCGCGCGCACCCTCCGCGACGGCCGGACTCGCCGCCGGGAGGACGATTATTTCTGGCGGCCGGACGGCACGGGCTTCCCGGTGGATTACTGCGTCTCCCCCTTGCGCGATCCCGCCGGAGCCGTGACCGGCGCCGTCGTCAGCTTCCATGACGCCACCGGACGCCGCGAGGCCGCGCGATTGGCCCGCGAACTGGAAGACGAGCGCGCGCGGCTGGTGGCGGCCCAGTCGGTGGCAAAGATCGGCAGCTGGGAGACGGACCTGAGGACGCTGGCCGTCGTCTGGTCGACGGAGACCCACCGCATCTTCGAAACGGACCCGGCGGTCTTCCGCCCCACGCATCAAGGGTTCCTGGAATTCCTGCCTCCCGACGACCGCGCCGCCGTGGCGGCGGCGTTCACGCAATCCGCGGGCAGCGAATCCCCCCGCTCCATCGAGCACCGCGTCCTCCTCCCCGGCGGACGGGTCAAGATCGTGGAAGAGCGCTGGCGCGCCTTCAAGGACGAGAGCGGCCGCTTCGCCAAGGCCATCGGGACCTGCCAGGACGTCACCGAGCGGAAGCGGACAGAGGCTCTCCTGCAGGAGAGCGAAGAGAAATTCTCGAAGCTCTTCGAATCCAGCCCGGCGAAGATCGCCATCGGGACGATGAGCGGAGAACTCGTCGACGTCAATCGGGCCTACGCGGAGTTCTTCGGCTTTTCGCGCGACGAGATGAGGGGCAAGTCAATCGCCGACCTGGGGATCGTCAGCCCGGCCGCGATGCGGAGCCTGCTGGCGCTGGGCCGCGGCCCCGGCATCGCCATGCGCGACATCGAGATCTCCATGCGCGGGCGCGACGGCGGGATCCTGCTGGTGATGATGTCCGCGGACATCATCACCCTCAAGGGCGTCCCTCACCGCGTCGCGACCCTCGTGGACATCACCGCCCTCCGGCGCGCGGAGGACGAACGCCGCAAGCTCCAGGAGCAGGCGCTCCGCGCCCAGCGGATGGAGAGCATCGGCACCTTGGCCGGCGGAATCGCCCACGACCTCAACAACAGTCTGTCTCCGATCAAGATGTCCCTCCAGCTCCTGCGCGACCGATTCCCGGATCGCGAATCAGCGGAGATCCTGGCCACCCTCGAAGACTGCGTGGAGCACGCGGCGGGCATGGTCCGGCAGGTGCTGACGTTCGCCCGTGGCATCGAAGGTCGCCGGATCCCGCTGGACCCCCTGGCCATCGCGCAAGACACCATCAAGATCGTCCGCGACACATTTCCCAAATCCATCGCGTGCGAGTTGGCCGCCGCGCCGGACCCCGGCGTCGTCGTAGGCGATCCCACCCAGCTCCATCAAGTCCTGCTGAACTTGTGCGTCAACGCGCGCGATGCCATGCCCCAGGGGGGGCGTCTGACGATCGGCGTCGAGAGCGTCCATTTCGACGCGGCCGCCGCCGGGCTCCTTCCCGGGGCTCGTCCGGGGGCCTTCGTCCGCTTCGCGGTCTCCGACACCGGCGCCGGGATCGCGGCGGAGGATCGCGAGCGGATCTTCGAGCCGTTCTTCACCACCAAGGAGGTCGGAAGCGGGACGGGGCTGGGACTGTCCACCACCCTCGCCATCGTCAAGAGCCATGGGGGATTCATCTCCTTGGAGAGCGAACCGGGACGCGGCGCGCGCTTCCTCGTTCATCTGCCCGCGCGCGCGGGTGCGCCCGGCCCCCTCGTCGGCGGGGCCGCCCCTCCGCCCGAAGGCCGGGGCGAACTGGTTCTCGTCGTCGACGACAACGAGTCCATTCGCACGATGACGAAACGGACGCTGGAATCCGCGAACTATCGCGTGCTGCTGGCGCCCGACGGGAAGGCGGCCCTCGCTCTCTACGCGCAGCGCCGCCTGGAGATATCCGCCGTCCTCACGGACATGGCGATGCCCGTCATGGACGGGCCCGCGCTGATCGCCGCGCTGCGCGCCCTTGATCCCGGCGTCCCCATCGTCGGATCGAGCGGACAATGGCCTGGCGGCGCGGATCCGGCGAGCGGGGGATTGGCCTTGGTCCGATTCCTGGCGAAGCCCTACTCCGCCAGGGACCTCCTCGAGGTCTTGCGGCGCTCCATGGACGAGTCGAAAAAAAGCCGGCCGGCGTAAGTTCCCCGCCCCGGGCCGCGTATCCTCAGCGGGCCCCGCGCCCGCTCCGCACCAGAGGCTGCGGTACGCCCGAGGACGCTCCCATGAACCGTTTCGAAGCCGTCTCCGTCGCCGTCGTCGCCGCCCTCGCCCTCGGCGGGCTCGGGCTCAAGTACTCCGAGCTCCGCACCCTGGCGCAGGCGCCCGACCCCGTGAAGACGCCCGTCGCCGCCGTCCCGGCGCCGACGCTCGAGTCCGTCGTGCGCGCCTTCCTGGCCGAGGACGGCGCGCCGGGGGACCGCCTCCCCGCGCTCGGTGAGATGATCTCCTCGCTGAGCGGGCCGAAGCTCCAGGACGAGGACCTGAAGCCCGGCGACGCCGAGACGCTCGGCCGCGCGGTCGCTTCCGTCCTCGACACCGTCACCGCCGACGCGCCGGACGGACTCGAACTCAAGCGCCAGGCCGTCGCCTTCCTGGCCCGGCGCGTGCCTTCCCCGTCCTCGCGCGACCTCGTGCTCAAGACCATGGAGGACGGACCTCAGGCGCTGCGCGACGAGGCAATCAAGGACTCCGGCTTCCCCCGCGGCGTGCGCGGCCCGGCCGTCTACCGGGAGATCGTGAGCCTCTCCGGCCGCGGCCTGGTCCCGCCGGAGCTCCTGCCCGAGGCCCTGCGCCGCACCGGCGGCCTGAAGGCCCGCGGCGAGCTGCTGGCCATCCTAAAATCCACCGACAGCCCGACCCTGCTCTCCGGCTGCGCGGTCGCCCTGCAGGACTACCGGGACCCGGAGGTGCTCGGCCCGGTGCTGGAGCGCCTGGAGCAGACCGGGCGCCTGGACTCGGCCGGCAAGCTGCCGTGGCTCAGCGGCCCCCTGCTCTCCGACTACCTCAAGACCGCGGACAAGGACGACTTCCGCCGCGGCTTGGTCGCGATGTCGGTCCGGCCGGGCTTGGCGCGCCCGGACCCCCTGCGTCGCGGCTTGGACAGCCCGGACGCCGTGACGCGCGGCGTCGCCGCCGTCGCCGTGAAGAAGGCCGTCGTGGCCGGCGTTCTGGACCCGAAGGTCGGCGAGGAGATGCTGGCCTTGCGCCTGAAGACGGAGAGGGAGCCCGTGCTCAAGGCCGAGCTGACCGGGGGTCTGGAGCGGGTGCGCGGACTCCTGCCCAAGACCACCCAGCAGTAGCGCGGCGCGCGTCCCGCCGTTCGGGAGCCTCCCGCCTCGCGGCGGGGGGCTCCTTAAGCGTCTAATGTCCGCCGGAGGAGGGCGTGAGGCCGAGCGCGGCCCGCGCGTCGGCGGCGAAGGTCGCGGCGGCCACGATCCCGCGCTGGGCCAGGCGGTTGACGCGCCCGCGCAGGGTGTAGCCGCGCTCCAGGGTCACGGCCGGGCTCTCGAAGGCCTGGCGCGAGAGGCGCGCCACCAGGGCCGGCTCGGGGCTGACTACGAGGTAGTGCCGCGTCTGCACGATGTTGACCAGCCCCCACGAGGGCCAGGAGGCGTTGTCGTGCACGGTGACCGGGTGCGTCTTGTGGTAGCCGGCCGCGTCCCAGCGCGCGACGAGGCGGCGGGAAAACTCGCCTAGGCGCTTGTTGCTGGCGCCGTCCACCAGCGCCTCCACGTCGAAATCGCTGTTGGGGCCCGCCGAGCCGCTCGCGAAGGAGCCCAAGACGATCGCCGCGCGCACACGGTGCGGGTCGCGGGGATCCTCCTCGCGCAGGGTCTCGTCGAGAACCTTCAGGAAGGCGGCGCGGACCGCGTCCATGCGCCCGCTGCGCTGGAACTCGCGCGTGGCCTCCTCCTTGTCGGAGCGCAGCAGGCCGTCGAAGAACGGGGCGAGCTGGTCGGGGCGCATCGTCGAGGCGCGCAGGAGCGGGTCGCGGATGTTCTTGTACATGTTCGTGTGCGCGCGCCGCTCGGCGTTGAAGCCCTTGGCCCGCGCCATGAAGCGCTCCAGCGCCGCGCCCTGCTCCGCGCCGACCCCGGGGCCGTCGAAATACCGCGCGAACGCGCCGCGGAACTCCGCGATCACCAGATCGTCCTCCAGCGCCGAGCCGCCCAGCGCGTAGAAGCGGCCGCTCATCCCGGTCACGCGCATCGCGGTGAAGAACGCGCGCGGGCGCGAGACCGCGACCGGGCCCTCGGACCGCGCCTTTTCCCAGCGCGCCCGGTAGCCCGGCCACATGTCCTTGATGTGGGTGTACATGTACCACCAGAACGAGCGCGACAGGAGCTTGTTGTAGCGGACGCGGTCGCGGAGCCGGTCTTGGAGGGAGGCGGTGCGCGGGCCGGGGTCGAACAGCGACGGCGAGAGCGGCGAGCGGCCGCCCGGCGGGAGCAGCGCGGGAGCGCCGGCGGACTCGCGGCCTGCGACCGGCGCCGCGTCGGCGCCGGGAGCGGCGGGGCGCGAGCCGTCGAAGAGCGCGTCGGACCCGGCCTTCGAGGCCTCGGCGGAGGGC
>JAJXTZ010000189.1 GCA_021783355.1 bacterium
CCGTCAGCTCGAAGTTCGGGTTCTCGACCGGCGGCGGGGGCGGCGGCGGGGCCGGCGGCTCCGGAGAGGCCGCCACCGGCGCGACGGAGGTCACGGCCCGGGGGTGGGGCGCCGCGCAAGCGGCGGCCAGGATCAGCACGGCGGGGATCAGGCGGCTCCTTTTCATTTCAGGCGCACGCGCAAGGAGTACTTGTCGCGGATGTTGTTCTGCGACGGGTCGGACGGGGCCAGGCGCACGTCGTAGGTGCCGCGGTCCAGGTCGCGACTGAGCAGGACGGGGTCGCCGGCCTTGGCCGCCGCGGTAGAGGCGACCTCGTTGTACTCCTGGTCATACAGGGTCAGCGTCGGAACGACGTTGAGCACGCCGGTGGCCTCGATCTCGACGGTGCCCTTCTGGAAGAGGTTGAACTCGTACCAGTCCTGGTCGCCCTTCGGGGCGTAGTAGCCGTCCACCGAATCGCCGACATTCAAGGCCTGCACGGTCGCAGTGGAGTCGTTCGGCTCCCACTCCAAGCCTTCCTGCCAGGGCATCAGCTTCTTCGTCAGCGTGTAGCCCTGGCGGCTGTCGGCCTTTCGGCCGGTCTTCTCGGAGACGACCAAGTAGTAGTCGCCCTTGGTGACGCCCCAGCCGGTGAGCACCTCGGGCTGCTCGCGGCCGGCGTTGTCCACGCCCGCCAGCTCGTTGCCCAAAGAATCGCGCAGGGACAGCGTCAGGTCCATCCCGGGCACGCCGGACAGGTCCGCGCGCAGCAGGAACTTGGCGTCCGTGTCCACCGTGACCTTGTACCAGTCCTGGTCGCCGGCGGGGGCGATCGTCCCGTCGATCTCGTCCTGGCCGAACGGCGTCGCGTCCACGCGCTGGTCGTTGGGCTCGAACTCGGTGCGCCCCTGGTAGGGCAGCAGCTCCGTCATCAGGTCGTACGGCACGTCCGGGTTGCCGCCGTTGGGATATTTGGAGCGCAGGCGCAGCAAGTACTTGGCCGGGCCGCGCACGCCGAAGCTGCGCAGGCTCTCACCCTCGCCGACGCCGCCGGCATCCACCGTCTTCAGGCGATAGCCGTTGGTGTCGTACACCTCGAGGACCGGGTCCACCTTCGGCACCTCGCTGACGTCCACGTTGAGAAGGAAGAGGCCGTCTTTCTGCACGTCCACGGAGTACCAGTCCTCCTCGACCGCGTTGGGGTCGTCGGAGAGCAGGTTGCGGGTGGGCCAATAATGACCGCGGACGGTGCCGTCGGGGTCGATGGGCTGGGCGGCGAGGGCGCTGTCGTTGGGCTCGCGCTCGCGGCCTTTGGGAGACTCCAGGGTCGTGACGAGGGTGTACTCCTGCGTCGGGTTGTTCGCCGTGGGGTTCTTGTTGGAGACCACGAGGAAATAGACGCCGGGCGAGACGCCCAGGTCCGGCATCTCCTCGTCGCCGCCGACGGTCGTCTCGTCCACCCGCTTGAGTTCGCGGCGGTCCTTGTCGTAGAAGGAAAGCACGAAGTCCACGTCCCGGATCCCGCCGATCTTGGCCGAGAGGATCCCGTCTCTGCGCACGTCCAGCCGGTACCAGTCCTGGTCCGACGGATCGGAGATCGTCCCGACCGCCTTCCCCCCCGCCTTCATCTCCGTCGCCTGCTGATAATTCCCGTTCGGCTCCCTCTCCCCCGTCGGCCCGCACGCGGCGATTAACAAAGGTGCCAGGCACAGAATTAACTTTTTATGGAACGGAATGGAGGGGATAATCGTAAGCATACTGTGCCTCGTCCTCCAAGAATACATTATCGCGGCGCGGTCTATCATGCGATGTCCCGCGGCGTGGAGCGTAGACCCATCTTCGCCGATGACGCTGATCGCCAGTTCTTCATCTCCCTACTGCTGAAGACGAAGGAGGAGTGCGATTTCCGCATTTTTGCTTACTGTCTCATGGGAAATCATTTTCATATCGTGGTGCAGGTGCACGAAACCCCCCTCCATCGGGGAATGCACCGAATTTTGACGCTCTATTCTCGCCATTTCAACGTGCGGCAGGATCGAAAGGGGCACCTCTTTCAATCGCGCTACACCGCCAGACTCTGCCGCCAAGACGCCTATTTGGGCGCACTGCTCCGTTATGTCCACCTCAACCCCGTCAGGGCCGGTTTGGCCCTCACGCCCGCCGAATGGTGTTGGAGCGGTCATCGGGGACTCTCCGGAATCAGCCCTGATCCGATATTGGACGTCGACACCGTCGCGGAATACTTGGGGACGGCCCCTTCCGACCTGCCGTCCCTGTACCTCGGCGTCCTTGCCGGGACGGCGGGAGGTGTTGTTCCGGACCCAGAGACGGTTCCGCGAGAAGAACGCAAGACCCTCGGCGACATCGCCGAGTCCGTCGCTCAGGATTACGGGTTATCAGCAGGAGATCTTCTCTCCGGAGGCCGTGGAGCACGCTTCACCGAAGCCAAACGCACATTCGTCCTGGCGGCACGGGCTCGCGGCCATTTGATGAAGGCTGCCGCCGCTGCGCTGAGGTGTTCCCCCTCCGCGGCCAGTCAACTTCTCAGCCGAAAAAATTAATTTTGTGCCTGGCACCTTTCTTAATCGAAGGGGCGCGTGGGGCGGGAGAGGTAGTAGGATTTCACGAAGCGCATCCAGACGGGGGCCGAGACGGCGCCGCCGGCCTTGCCCGGGGGCATTGGAGCGTTGTCATCGTGGCCCACCCACACCGCCGCCGCCAGGTCCGGCGTCACTCCCGCGAACCACGCGTCGCGGTAGTCGTTCGTCGTGCCCGTCTTTCCCGCCGCCGGGATGTTGAACCCCGTTTTTCGCGCCGACCCGTACGCCGTCCCGCCTCGCGCCAGCACGCCCTCCATCACCTCCACCATCGTCCGGCACGCCTCCGGCGGGAAGACCTGCGCCTGAGGCCCCGCCGGCTCCCGACTCGGGATCAGGACCTTCCCGTCCCGGTCGTCCACCTCGCGCAGCCACCACGGGTCCGCCGCCTTCCCGCCGCGCACGAACACCGCGTACGCGCGCGCCATCTGTAGCGGCGATACGTCCGCCGTGCCCAGGGCCAGCGACAGGTTGCGCGGCCATCGCGCCGTCGGGATCCCCGTCGCCGTCGACAGCGCCTCGATCACCTTGTCGATATCCACCGTCTGCAGAAGACGGATCGCCACCGAGTTCAGCGACTTGTGCAGGGCCTCGGCCAGCGTCACCTCGCCGAAGTATTCGTTCCCGTAGTTGTGCGGCGACCACCGCCTCCTCCCGGGGAGAGAGAACGTGATCGGCGCGTCCAGGATCTTGTCGTCGGGCGCGGCCCCGCCCTCGAAGGCGGTGCTGTAGATGTAGGGCTTGATCGCCGAGCCCATCAGCCGCCGCCCGTCCGTCGCGCGGTCGAACTGGTTGCGGAAGGTGAAGCCGGAGCCGCCGACCAGCGCCAGGATCGAGCCGTCCTTCGCGCGCAGGGCGACCAGCGCCCCCTCGACCGGGTCCCCCTTGCCCGCGGGCTCGCCGTCCTCGTCTGCATGCGCCCCGGGGTCGTTCTCGCGCGAGAGCTGCTCTGCCAGGTCGCGCTGGGCCGTGCGCTGGGCGTCCAGATCGAAGGTCGTCCGGATCGTCAGCCCGCCCTTGAGCAGGCGCTCCTTGGTGAACTCGCGCAGCATCCGCCGGCGCACGAACTCCACCAGGTACGGCGCCTCGTTCACGCGCGTGCGCCAGAACGAGACGTCCGGAGCGCGCCTGCGGCCGTCGAAGGAGGTCCAGAAATCCGTCTCCACGCGCGCCACCGCCGACGGGGGCAGGTAGCCGCGCCGCACCATGCGACCCAAGACCGTGCGCAGGCGCGCGTGCGCCAAGTCCGGATGGTCCAGCGGCGAGTAGCGCTTCGGGTTCGGGATGATGGCCACCAGCATCGCCGCCTCGCCCACGTCCAGCGCCGAGGCGGGCTTGTCGAAGTAATACCGCGCCGCCGATTCGACGCCGAAGCAGGCGTGGCCAAAATACGAGAAGTTCAGGTACATCAGCAGGATCTGGTCCTTGGTGAACTTCTGCTCCAGGCGGCGGGCGCAGAAGTACTCGAAGATCTTGCGTCCCAGCGTGTAGCGGCGCGTGGTGAACATCATCTTCGCCAGCTGCTGGGTGATCGTGCTCGTCCCGTGCGGCCGGTGCAGGTGGACGACGGCCATCAGCGCCGCGCGGGCCGTCGCCCGCCAGTCGATGCCGTGATGCTCGTAGAAGCGTCCGTCCTCGCTGGCGACCAGCGCCTTTTTCAGGTAGGCGGGCAGGTCGTCGGGGGAGCGAACGTACTGCCCCTTGTCCACCGCGAACTCGCCGATCAGGCGGTCCTTCGCGTCCAGGATGCGCGTGGGCACCGCGGCCACGGACAGCTTCGAGGCCATGTAGGGGACCTCGAAGACCTCGTCGTCCTCCAGCAGGTAAGCGTCGCGGCCGGGGACCGTGATGTTCCGGTAGTACTGGTCCATCCTCTCGACGATGGTCCGCTCGTACTTATGGAACCGCCACCAGCCGGCCGCCACCATGCCGCCCAGGATCGCCGCGGCCGCCAGCCCGCAGACCAGGACCGCCAGCGCCAGACGCCTCGACCAAGTCGCGAGCATGCCCCCATGATACCAAAGCGGACCGGGACGGCTGAGCGCGACGCGCGCGCGGAACTTCCGGGGGGCCGGCTCCGTAAGGAAAGGTGGGCCTCTGGAGCGAAGCCGTCCTGCATCTCCTCCTCCCGCGCGCCTGCGCTCATTGCCGGCGGGACCTGCCTCTCGGGGACCGCGGCCCGCTGTGCGCGTCCTGCGC
>JAJXTZ010000190.1 GCA_021783355.1 bacterium
GGCCGGCGCGGCGCGCGCGGGGGCGCGGCGCGCCGCGTCTGCGGCGGACGCCCCGGCGGAGGTCAGCGTCGGCCCCCCGCCCACGAAGTCGATCATGTAGACCTGCGCGGCGGGCGGCCCGGCGCGGCGGGCCAGCAGGACGAACGCGGCGAAGGCGGCCGCGTGCAGCACCGCGGAACGCGCCAAGTAGGGCTTGAGGGCCTCGTTCACTTCCCCTCGGGCGTCACGCCGACGCCCAGCCGTCCCACGCCCAGGCGCTTGGCCATGTCCAGCACCGCCACCACCTTCTCGACGGGCACGCGCCGGTCGGCCTGCACCAGCAGCGTCTTGGCGGCGGACTTGGGCAGGCGCAGGGTCAGCTCGTGCTCGAGGTCGCCCCAGCGCACGGTCTCCCCGTCCACCGTGACGGCGCCGCTCTCGGTGATCTGCACGGTGACCGCGCTGCGCGCCGGGGTCCTGTCGCCGGAGACCGCGTGCGGCAGGCGCACGGTCAGCTGGTGGCGGACCATCATCGGCGTCAGGACCATGAAGATGATGACCAGGATCAGCGACACGTCGATCAGCGGGATGAGGTTCATCTCCGCGATCAGGCGCCGCCGACCGCGCGCGCCAGCGTCCGTCCTCACGCGCGCCCCGTCAACGCGTCGCCCTTTCCGACAGCCCGTCGAGGACCTCGTCCACCGTCCAGCCCAGGTCCTCCTGGAAGCGCAGGATGCGCTGGTTGAAGTGGTTGAACGCCGCGACCGACGGGATGGCGACCAGCAGGCCCGCGGCCGTGCAGATCAGGGCCTCGGAGATGCCGACCGCGACCAGGCCCGGCCCCGCGCCTGCGGCGGCCGCGAGGTCGCGGAAGGCGCGCATCACGCCGATCACCGTGCCGAAGAGGCCGATGAACGGCGCGGTCGAGGCCACGGTGCCCAGCGTGGCGATCCCGCTCTCCAGCTCCGCCACCGCGCGGCCGATCGCGCGCTCGGCGGCGCGCTGGCGCTCCTCGCGGTGCGCGTGGCCGCTGAGCGTGGCCTGCACCACCGCGGCGGCCAGCCCGCGGTGCGACCGGGCCAGCGCCGCGGCGTCCTGCAGCTTGCCGGCGGCCGCGGCCGCGCGCACGCGCGCGAGGAAGTCGCGGTAGCCGCCCGTCGCCCGCCCGAAGAACTTCCAGCGCTCCCAGATCAGCGCCACGCAGAAGATCGACAGCAGGATCAGGAACGCGAGCACCGGCCCGCCCGCGATGAGGATGTCCTTGAGTCCGACCTGTGGTCCCATGGCCGCCATTATACTATTCGGCCGCCGCCGCGGCTTGCGTCATGCGCGCGAGGCTGTTACACTAGCGCGCGTCATGGTCAAAGCCGCCGCCGTCCTGCTCCTCGCCGCGCCGCTCTGGGCCGCTCCCGCGCCCGGGTCCGCGCCGGTGGCGCTGGACCCGCCGTCGGGCTGGACGGACGTGACCGCGCGCACGCCGGTGGCGGGCCTGGTGCTGGCGCTCAAGGGGCCGGTGGCCAGCTCGTTCGCGCTGGCGCGGATGCCGGAGAGCGCGCTGGACAACCCGGCGGCGACGCGGGCCTACCTGTCCCGCCTCCTCGACGGGGTGCGCGCGGGCTCCGGCCAGGACTACCGCGCCGGCGCGCCGGTGGAGACGCGCATCTTCCGCAACGGGGTCACCGCGCGCCTGCTGCGGGCCAGCCTGGACGGCCGGCCGCGCCTGGTCCTGGCGGTGCTGGAGGCCGCCGGCTCGCCGCCGCTGGCCGCGACGCTCTCCAGCGCGGCGCCGGACGCGATGATGGAGTCCCTCTTCGGCGCGATCCGAGTGTTGGCGCCCCCGCCGGTGACGGACAGCGGGACCGTGGTCAGCCTGGACGGCCAGCTGCAGCTGGCGCTGGGCGGGGGCCTGCGCTCGCGCGCGCTGACCGGGCCGGAGATGCAGCACGGCGTGGTGCTGGCCGTGGAGGGCGGCGGGTCCGAGGTGGTGTTCCTGAAGCTCCCGGACGACGACTCCCCCCCGACGGACGAGCCGCGCCTGGTGCGCGCCACGGTGGCCGACGCGGTCCAGGCCCCGCTGTCCGCCGTCTCGCCGGCGGCCGCGGCGCCCACGCCCGCGGGCCCGGCGGCGGTGACGGCCTGGGCCGAGACGCCGGGACCGCGGGGCCGCCGCTTCGCGGCCGGCTTCCTGCCCTGGTCGTACTGGGGCTACTCCGTGCTGGCGCGCGGTCCCCAGGCCGATGAGCTGCTGCGCGGGGTGCTGGCCGCGCTCAAGCAGGGGCCCTCGGCCGTGCCCAAGCTGGTGGCGGCCAGCCCCGTCATCGCGATCCCGCCTCCGGGCGCGGACCGGCGCCTGCTGCTGGGCGCGGCGGCGGCCGCCGCGCTGATCGCGGTCCTGCTGGCCTGGAGCCGGGCCCGAAAAAAGGATACCCTTCCCTCATGACGACCGACGCCCGACGCGACACGGCCATGGCGGAGCGCCTGGTGGAGGCGCGCGAGGCGATCCGCCGCCAGCTGGGCCTGGTGATCGTGGGCCAGGACGCCGTGGTCGAGGAGGTGCTGATCGCCCTCTTCGCGCGCGGCCACTGCCTGCTCCAGGGCGTGCCCGGCTTGGCCAAGACCCTGCTGGTGACCAGCCTGGCGCGCATCCTCGACCTCAAGAGCTCGCGCATCCAGTTCACGCCCGACCTGATGCCCTCCGACGTGACCGGCACCGAGATCCTGCAGGAGGACCCGGTCACGCGCGCGCGGTCCCTGCGCTTCGTCGCGGGCCCGGTCTTCGCCAATCTGGTGCTCGCCGACGAGATCAACCGCACCCCGCCCAAGACCCAGGCGGCGCTCCTGCAGGCCATGCAGGAAGGCCAGGTGACGGCCGGCTCGACCACGCACGAGCTGCCCAAGCCCTTCTTCGTGATGGCCACGCAGAACCCGATCGAGCAGGAGGGCACCTACCCCCTGCCCGAGGCCCAGTTGGACCGCTTCTTCCTGCAGGCGCTGATGGATTACCCGACGCTGGAGGAGGAGCGGCGCATCGTCCGCGAGACCACGGGCGGCGCGGTCCCGAACCTCGCGCCCGCGCTGGGCGCGGCCGAGGTGCTGGAGCTCCAGGACCTGGTCCGCCGCGTGCCGGTCCCCGACCCCGTCGCGGACTACGCGGTGCGTCTGGCCCGCGCCACCCGTCCCAAGGATCCTCTGTCGCCGGAGGGCGTGCGCGAGTGGGTGTCCTGGGGCGCCGGCCCGCGCGCGAGCCAGGCCCTGGTGGTCGGCGCCAAGGCGCGGGCCCTGCTGGACGGCCGCCTGGCGGTCTCGCGCGAGGACGTGGCGCGCACCGCGCGGCCGATCCTGCGCCACCGCCTGGTGCTCAACTACCAGGCCGAGGCCGAGGGCGTGCGCGCCGACGACTTGATCGGCCGCCTGCTGGATGCGCTGGCTTGACCCCGCGGACCAGGCGCGCCTGAGGGCGCTGGGATTTTCCCCCCGCCGTCCCGCCGCGCCCCAGGCCCCGGGGCGCCACCGCACTCTCTCCCGCGGCTTCTCCCGGGACTTCGCCCAGCACCGCCCGTACGCGTCCGGCGACGAGGCGCGCGCGATCGACTGGAAGGCCTACGCGCGCCTGGACCGCTTCTTCGTGCGCGAGTATCGGGCCGAGGACCGCGTCTGCCTCGTCGCGCTGGTGGATGCGACCGGCTCGATGGGCTTCTCGGCCGGCGGGCGCGCGCCCAAGCTGGACCTGGCGCGCCGCGCCGCCGCGGCGCTGTGCTGGCTGGCGCTGGCGCAGGGCGACGAGGCCGGCGTCCTTCCCGTCGGCGGGCGCTCCGGCGGCGCCCCCCCGCGGGCGGGCGCGGCCCAGCTGGAGGCGGTGGACGACGCCTTGAGCGCGCTGGTCCCCGCTCCCGAGACCGACCTGGCCGCCGCGCTGGAAGCCGCCGCCGAGCGCCTGCCGCCCCGCGCCGCCGCCCTGGTGGTCTCCGACCTGATGGGCGACACCGCGCGCGTCCTCAAGGCGCTGCGCCGCCTCGCCCACGGCCGCCGCGAGCTGCTGGTCCTGCGCGTCCTGGACCCCGACGAGCGCGACTTCCCCCATGAGGGCCCCGTCGTCGTCGAGGCCGCGGAGGGCGGCCGCCTGACCTTGGACGCCGGAGAGGCCGCCCCCGCCTACCGCGAGGCCTTCGCCCGCCAGGACGACGCCTACCGCGCCGCCCTGCGGCGCGCGGGCGCGCCTTACGCCGTCGCGACCAGCGACGCCCCGTGGGCCCCGGCGCTGGCGCGGCTGCTGGCATGAGCTTCGTCCATCCGGGACTCCTGTGGGCCCTGCCGGCCGCGGGGCTGCCGGCGCTGATCCACTTCCTCTCGCGGCGCTCGGCGCGGCGCGTGCCGTTCTCCGACCTGACCCTGCTGGCGGCCGTGGAGGCGCGCGCGCGCCCGCGCGCGCGCCTGCGCGACCTGCTCCTCTTGGCGGCGCGGACCCTGCTGATCCTGGCGCTGGTGCTGGCCGCGGCGGCGCCGGCGGCGCGCGGGGCCTCGCCGGCGGCGGGAGGCGAGGGACTCGACCTGATCCTCCTGCTCGACGCGTCGTACTCGATGCGCGCGCGCGACGGCGGGCGGGAGCGCTTCGACACGGCGGTGGAGGCGGGCCGCAGCCTGCTCAAGCGCCTGAGGCCGGGCGACCGCGTCGCGGTGGGAGTCTTCGACGAGACCCTGCGCGCGCCGCTGGCCTGGACCGACGCCGCGGAC
>JAJXTZ010000027.1 GCA_021783355.1 bacterium
GCTGGCGGTCGGGCGCATGGCGGGCCTGATCCGGCGCGCCGACGAGTCGCTGTCGCGCCTCGGCCTCCCGCCGGACCTGCCCCGCGCCGTCTCTCCCGCCGACGAGGGCGCCCTCGCCGCCCGCGCGCGGAGCCTGGCCGCCTCGCCCGCGGACCCGGCGGCCGCCGAGCGCCTGGTCGCGCACCTGCGCCGCGTCCCCGACGACGAGGCGGCGCGCCTGCGCCCGTTCGAGCTGGCCGACCGCTGGGGCCTGCCGCGCGAGAAGGTGCTCTCCGCGTGCCTGCACGCGGTGAAGGCGGGGCTCCTGGAGCTGCGCTGGGAGACGCTGTGCCCGAACTGCTCCGCCGCGCCGCAGAGCGCCGGCTCGCTCGCCGGCCTGTCCCCGCGCGCGCATTGCGCCTCCTGCGCGCTGGACTTCGCGGCGGACCTGGCCGAGTCGGTGGAGCTGCGCTTCTCGATCCATCCCGAGGTGCGCGCGGCGAGCGCGGCCGTCTTCTGCGCGGGCTCCCCGGCGCACTCTCCGCAGGCGGTCGCGCAGACGCTGCTGGCCCCGGGGACGACGCGCGAGCTGGAGCTGGACCTGGAGAGCCGCGGGTACCGCGTCCGCGGGCTGGGGAGCCGCTTCTCCGTGGCGCTCGTCCCCCGCGCGGGGGCCCCCGACGCGCTCGACCTGTCCCTCGCCGCCGGGGGGGAGCGGGAGTTCCGCCCCGGGCGCGTGCGCCTGCGCCTGTCGGTCCCGGTGGCGGAGCTGGTGCGCGTGGAGTCCGAGGCCTGGCGCGAGGCCGCCGCCACCGCGGCGCGCGCATCCTCCCTGCAGGAGTTCCGCGACCTGTTCTCGGCCGAGGTGCTCTCCCCCGGCGTGCAGATCGGCGTCAAGCGCCTGGCGCTCCTCTTCACCGACCTCAAGGGCTCGACCGCGCTCTACGAGGCCATCGGCGACGCGCCCGCCTACGCCGTGGTGCGCGACCACTTCGACTACCTGCGCGGGGTCGTCGCCGCGCGCCGCGGCGCCGTGGTCAAGACCATCGGCGACGCGGTGATGGCGGCCTTCTCCTCGCCGGCCGACGCGGTGGAGGCCGCGCTCGACATGCAGGAGCGCCGCGCCGAGCTCGACGCGGCGCTCGCCCCGCGGGCGCCGGTCGTCCTCAAGGTCGGCGTCCACGAGGGACCGGCGATCGCGATCAACGCCGGGGGGGTGCTCGACTACTTCGGGACGACCGCGAACCTGGCCGCGCGCGTGCAGGGGGAGAGCGAGGGCGGCGACGTGGTGATCACCGACGCGACGCGCGCGGACCCCGGCGTCGCGGAGGTCCTGGCCCGGCGCGCGCCCGCGGCCGAGCCGTTCCAGAGCGAGCTCAAGGGGCTGACCGGGGCGCGGCGCCTCTGGCGCCTGCGCCCGGAGCGCCGGTGACGCGCAAGCGCTCGTTCCCGCCGGTCGTCGGCCGCGCGCCCCGCGTCCTGCTCCTGGGCTCGCTGCCGGGCGAGGCCTCGCTGCGCCTCGGCCAGTACTACGGCCACCCGCGCAACGCGTTCTGGGAGCTGGCCGGCGCGGCGCTGGGCGAGGACCTGCGCGCGCTCCCGTACCGCCGGCGCCTGGCCCGGCTCAAGGCGCGCGGCGTCGCCCTCTGGGACGCGGTCGGCTCGGCGCGCCGCCGCGGCAGCCTCGACTCCGCCATCCGCGACGAGCGCCGCAACCCCGTCCTCGCGCTGATCCGGCGCACGCGCGTGCGCGCGGTCTTCCTCAACGGCCGCAAGGCCCAGTCCGCCTTCCGGCGCTCCTGCCGCGCCGTCCCGCCCGGCGTCCGCGTCGTCCTGCTCCCGTCGTCCTCGCCGGCCAACGCCGGAGTCCCGTACGCGCGCAAGCGCGCGGCGTGGCGGAAGATCGCGCGGGTCCTTTAGTAGAATGCGGGCGTGAAACGCGCCCTGGCCGCCTTCCTGCTGTTCTGCGCCGTCCCCGTCCTGGCCGCCGCCCCGGCCGCCAAGCCCAAGCTCGGCGTCGACGAGCTCATCGACCGCGCCAACAAGGCCCTGCGCGGGGACTCCTCCCACGCGCTGCTCACGATGACGATCAAGACGCCGGACTGGACCCGGTCGCTGGAGGTCGAGGGCTGGAACAAGAAGCGCACGATGGCCTTCATCGTGATCCGCGCGCCCGCCAAGGAGCGCGGCGAGACCACGCTGCGGCTCAAGAACGAGATGTGGCTGTGGCTGCCCAAGGTGGAGCGCGCGATCAAGATCCCGCCCACGATGATGCACTCGGCCTGGCAGGGCTCGGACTTCACCTACGAGGACATCGTCAAGGCCGACTCCATCGTCAAGGACTACACGCACACGCTGCTGGGGACCGAGAAGGAGAAGGACCGGACCGTCTACCGCGTCCAGTCCCTCCCCCTGCCCGACGCGCCGGTGGTCTGGGGGAAGGTGATCAGCGAGCTGGCGGTCTACGACGCCGACGAGTCCGTGGTGCCCCTCAAGGAGGAGGACTACTCCGAGCGCGGGGAGCTCATCCGCACCATCACGCTCTCCGACATCAAGGTCCTGGGCGGGCGGCGCGTGCCCGCGCGCCTGGAGTGCGTGCCGGCCAAGAAGCCGGGCAAGAGCACGGTCCTCCATTACAAGGAGCTGACCTTCGACCTCCCGCTGAAGGATTCGTTCTTCAGCTACCAGCGGCTCCAGCGCGGGGCGCAGTAGCGTGCTGAGGCTGGCCTGGCGCAACGTCTGGCGCAACCGGCGCCGGAGCCTGATCAACGTGGCCGCGATGGGCTTCGGCCTGGCGGCGATCATGTTCGGGCAGAGCCTGATGCGCTCGCTGCAGGGCCAGCTCGTCGAGAAGTCCACCGGCTCCATCACCGGCCACCTGCAGGTGCAGGAGCGGCGCAGCGAGGAGCCCAAGATGCCGGACCGCTTCATCAAGAACCCCAAGCCCGTGGAGGCCGCGGCGTCGGCCGACCCGCGCGTCCTGGTGGAGGAGGGGCGCATCCACATGACGGGGCTGATCTCGACGCCCGCGACCTCGGTGGGGGTGCTGATCTGCGCGGTCTCGCCGGACAAGGAGCGCGTGGTGACCGACATGAGCCGCTACGTGACCACCGGCACCTACCTGCGCGACGGCACCAAGGACCTGTACCTGGGCGAGAAGCTGGCCCGGCGCCTGGACCTGCGGCTGGGGGAGAAGGCGGTCTTGATGGCGCAGGCCGCCGACGGCTCCATGGGCGCCGACGTGTTCCGCCTGGTCGGGATCTTCAAGACCGGCTCGGAGTCCTTCGACGGCCAGATCGCCTACGTGCCCTTGAAGCCCTTCCAGGAGCTGCTGGGCCGCCCGGGGCAGGTCAACAACGTGGTGCTCAAGCTCAAGGACATCGACGACGCGGACGCGGTGCGCGACCGCCTGGAGTCCCGGCTCAAGGACCAGCCGGTCAAGGTGCTCACCTGGAAGAACATCGACCACGAGATCCTGGGCGTGCAGGCCTTCCAGGACGCGATCCTGGACATCGTGCTGATCGTGGTCTTCGGGGTCGTGGCGCTGGGCATCCTCAACACGCAGCTGATGAGCCTCTTCGAGCGGGTGCGAGAGTTCGGCGTGCTGATGGCCGTGGGCGCGCGCCCGCGCTGGGTGATGCGCCTGATCGTGACGGAGTCGGCCCTGCTGGGGGCGGTGGGCACGGCCTTCGGCGCGGCGGCGGGGGCGGCCCTGATCGCGCATTTCGGGCGCACGGGCCTGCACCTGCCGGTGGGAGACGCCTTCTCCTACTTCCTGCCTTTCCCGGCCGTCATCTACATGCGCCCGTCCTGGGGGGCGCACGCGCTGGCCTGCGCGGCGGTGTTCGCGGTCGCGATCCTGGCCGCGCTGCCGCCGGCGCTGCGCGCCGGACGCCTCAAACCCGCGGAGGCCCTGCGCCATGTCTAAGCCCCGCCGCCGCGTCCACGAGCCGGTCCCCGGCGCGCCGCTGGTGGAGGCGCGCGGGGTGGAGAAGGTCTACCCCGGCGGCGCCAAGGTCGCCGCGCTGCGCGGCGTGAGCCTGACCGTGGGCCGCGGGGAGTTCACCGCGCTGGCCGGCCCCTCGGGCTCGGGCAAGTCCACCTTGCTCAACCTGATCGGCACGCTGGACCGCCCCACCAAGGGCGAGATCCTCTACGAGGGCGCGGCGGTCTCGCGCCTGGGCGCCGAGCAGCTCTCCGACTTCCGCCTGCGCGCGCTGGGCTTCGTCTTCCAGGCCTACAACCTGATCCCGGTGCTCACCGCCGTGGAGAACGTGGAGTACCCGCTGGTCCTGCAGGGCGCGGGGCCCGCCGAGCGCCGCCGCGAGGCGCTGGAGGCCCTGCGCTGGGTGGGCGTGGCCGACCAGGCCGACCGGCGCCCGGACCTGCTCTCCGGCGGCCAGCAGCAGCGCGTGGCCGTGGCCCGCGCCATCGTGCACCGCCCGGCCCTGGTCCTGGCCGATGAGCCCACCGCCAACCTGGACTCCAAGACCGGCGCGGCCCTGCTGGACCTGATGGAGCGGCTCAACCGCGAGCACGGCCTCACCTTCCTCTTCTCCAGCCACGACCCGGCGGTGCTCTCCCGGGCGCGGCGCGTGGTGCGCCTGCAGGACGGCGAGATGACCGGCGAGGAGACGCGGGGGGCGCCGTGAGGCGCGCGCTCCCCGCCGCCGCGCTGGCGCTGGCCCTGGCCGCGCCCGCCTCCGCGCAGTTCCACGCCTCCGGCTACCTCAAGACCGTCTTCCAGTACTCGCGCGGCACGCTGGACGGCCGGCCCTACAACCTGGACACCTCGCGCGCTCGGCTGACTTTGGACGAGACCGCCGGCCTCTTCCGCGCCCACGCCGACTACGACCACCAGCTGGCCGCCGGCTCCTACTTCCGCACCGCGGACTTCAAGGCCTACGGCTACGCGCCGCCCAGCCCCTGGCTGACCATGCAGCAGACCATCTCCACGGGGACCACCAACGGCTACGGCCACGGCGCCTACCGCGCCTGGCTGGGCTTGGAGGGCTCCCGCGGCGCCGTGCGCGCCGGCCGCCAGCGCATCGCCTGGGGCACCGGCAAGCTCTGGAACCCCACCGACGTCCTCAACCCCTACTCGCCCACCGCCGTGGAGCGCGACGAGCGCCGCGGCGTGGACGCCCTGTACGGACGGCTGGGCCTCGGCGACCTGGGACAAGCGGAGCTGGTGTGGGCGCCCAACGACACCTGGGTGGACCACGCCTTGCTGGCCCGCGGCCGCGGCAACTTCGCCGGCTGGGATTTCTCGCTCATGGGCGGCAAGGTCGCGGGCTCGACGGCGTCCTTGGTCCTCGGCGGCGACTTCGCGGGCACGGTGCTGCAGGGGACCCTGCACGGCGAGTGGGCCGTCTTCCGCCCCCAGTACCGCGCCGGCTACTGGAAGGGGGACCTCGGCTACGACTACGACGTCCCGTCCGAGACCTCCTGGCGCTGGCTGAAGGACGCCGCCTTCGTGGTCGAGTACCTGCACTCCGGCGACGGGACCAAGGACGTCCGCCTTTACAACTACGCGCCGGTGCTGGCCGGCACGGAGGTCACCGTCGCCCAGGACTACTTCGGCGCCTCGTTCTCCAAGGACCTGAACCCGCTGCTGACCCTGGAGCTCTACGCCGTGGCCAACGCCGACGACGCGTCCACCTTCTTCGCACCGGCCCTCACCTGGAACGCGCTCAACAACCTCTACCTCAGCGCCGCCGTCCAGCGCTTCGGCGGCACCCGCCGCACCGAGTACGGGCGCCTGCCCAACCAGCTCGTCCTGAGCGCGCAGTACTACTTCTAGGCGCGGGTCAGGCGCAGGAGCGTGATCTCGGCGGGGACGCCGAAGCGGTGCGGGGGGCCCCACCAGCCGGTGCCGGTGTTGACGTAGACGCTCATCGCGCCCTCGCGGCTGAGGCCCGCCAGGTGGCGGTGGGCGAGGCGGACCAGGACGCTGAAGGGGAAGAACTGGCCGCCGTGGGTGTGGCCGGAGAGCTGGAGGTGGTAGCCGGCGGCCGCGGCGGCGGGGGCGGGGTCCGGGCGGTGCGAGAGGAGGATGCGCGCGGCGGCGGAGGGGTCGGCCTTCGGCAGTTTGCCTTTGTGCGACGGTTCGAAGTAGCGCCCCTGCGGATCGCAGACGCCGGCCACCTGGACGGACGCGCCGCCGCGCGAGACCGACACGCTCTCGTCCAAGAGAACGCGCAGGCCCAAGCCCCGCACGGCGGACAGCCACGGATTGACGCCCCAGTAGTACTCGTGGTTGCCGGTGACGAAATAGACGCCGAGAGGCGCCTTCAGGCGCGCGAGCGGCGCGATCTCGGCGGCCAGGCCCGCGGCGTCGCCGTCGGCCAGGTCGCCGGTCACGGCGATCAGGTCCGGCGAAAGCGCCAGGACGCGCGTCACCATCTCACCCACCTGCGCGCGCCGGATGGCCAGGCCCGCGTGCAGGTCGCTGAGCTGCGCGATCTTCAGGCCCTCCAAGGCGGGGGGAAGGTCCGGGACCGGCACGGTCGCCTCGCGCAGGCGCGGTCCGGTCAGCGCCTGGGCCAGGCCCGCCGCCGAAGCCAGGGCCGACGCCGCCAAGACCAGCGCCCAGGCGCGCGGCGTGAAGCCCCCGCGCCAGGCGGCCAGGACGCCGACCGGGATCGAGACCAGGACGAAGGTGGCCCACAGGCCCATCGCGGCGGCGCCGGCCCAGGCCGCCGCGCGGAACCAGGCCTTGGCGGCCAGCGCCGGGCGCGCGTGATAGGCGAAGAGCCAGGAGATCATCGCGCCGAAGGCCGCGGCGGTGAGCGCCCCCAGCGCCGCGCCGGAGGCGCGCGGCTCCAGCCGCGACGCCAGGACGGCCGTATAAAGGACCAGGACCGAGACGACCGTCAGGAGGACGACGCGGCGGCGCATCGGGCATTGTCGCCCGAAGGACGCCCGTCAGTCAAGCAAGGCGGCGACCGCCTCGAGCAGGTGCTTCGGCGCGATCGGCTTGCGCAGGAACATGTCCGCGTGCCGGGCCAGGAATTCCACCTGCGCCCCCGCGGGCTGGGTCCCCGACATCGCGACGATGCGGATCGCGCGCGTGGCGGGGGAGGATTTCAGGATCCGGCACACCTCGTAGCCGTCCAGGGCCGGCATGCGCAGGTCCAGGATCAGCACGTCGGGCTGGTGGCGCCCCACCTCGATCAAGCCCTCGACCGGGTTGTTGGCGCAGACGACGAAGAAGCGGTCGCCCTCGCCGAGGATGCGCTCCAGGATCCGCGTGACGGACGGCTCGTCGTCGACGATCAGCAGCCGCGCCGGCGCGGGCCCGAGGTCGTCCGGCAGCGGCAGCCCCGACGCGTTCATGAACGCCGCCAAGTCCTCGGCCGCCACGCGCGGCGAGCTCCCCGGCGCCCGCCGGGACTTCAGCGCCCCCGACTCCATCCAGCGCAGGACCGTGGAGTGGAACGCCCCGCACAGGCGCGCGATCTCGAGGGTGGAAAAAGAGCGGTCCCGGGCCTCGTCGCTCATCGCTCCGTTAAGGTTAGGGGGAGAAGGCCCGCCGGTCAAGGACGGCGCGGCGCTTTTGCCGCATTTTTACGCGCGCGGCGTTGACAGGCGCGGCCGGACATGTTACATATCTGACGCTCCTTACGAGCTTTTCCAGAGCCATGTCCACCATCCTCGCCATCGACGACGAGCAAGGCGGCCTTCCCTTCTATTGAGTTTCAGCGCCGGATGGAATTGTTGCCGCGAGGTCAACCCATGGGTTTACGGCACGCCGGACGACCTCCGGGCGGCGATCGACAGGATGGTCGAGGCGGACAACGACACGCCGCACGAGGCATTGAAGAACATGCGCCCCAACCACGTCTACGCGGACAGGAAGGACGAGGTGATGAAGCGGCGGGCCAGGATCGGGCTCGTGACGATGGCTCGGCGCCAAGCGTACATTATGGGGGCGGACGCCGAAACCGCAAACCAATTCAGGAGAAGACATTTCCCGGAATCGCCGAAGACGCACAGATTTTAAAAAAGTCCCCATCACGGTTTTAAGCCACGGAATCGTTTCAAGTCCCATCCGCAGTTTAGTGCTACCATCAAGTGGGTGAATCGCGTGAATCTCAAGGCATTTGCAGGAGCACTTGCCCTTCTTGTCTTTACTGCAGCAGCGCTCTTCCTCTCTGCCTGGACATTTGACTACTGGCAGGCATGGGTCTTTCTTGTCGTGTTCTTCGGGTCTGTTTTTGTGATCACCCTCCATCTGATGAAACACGACCCAAAGCTTTTAGAAAGACGGATCGGCGCGGGCCCGCTCAATGAGAAAGAGACAAGTCAAAAGATCATACAGTCTCTCGCGCAAGCATCGTTTCTCTTAGTAATTATTTTCCCCGCGGTCGATCATCGTTTCGACTGGTCCGCGACACCTGTGTATTTAAACGTCGTAGGCGATGTTCTCATCGCGGTCGGTTTTTACATCGTATTTCTTGTGTTTAAAGAAAACACTTATGCCTCGGCGTTGATAGAGGTCGATACCGACCAGACAGTTATATCAACAGGACCATACGCAAAAGTGCGCCATCCAATGTATATCGGTGCTCTCATCCTGCTTCTAGGAATGCCGCTCGCGCTTGGCTCCTTGTGGGGAGTTATAACGATTGTGCCGATAACAGCGGTTATCGTCTGGAGACTCCTAGATGAGGAGCGGTTCTTGGCAAAAAAATTGCCCGGTTATGTTGAGTATAACCACAAAGTGAAGTACCGTTTGGTGCCATTTGTGTGGTAATGACGTGCCCCGGTTTTCTATGCGCGCCTCGTGCGCGGCGCGCTCGCGCGCCGCGCCGCTCCCAGGCCCGGCGTCTAGGACTTTAGGCCCATAGGGGCCCAGGCCCTTCGCTCCTGACGAGCGAGCCCCGGAAGACCTATACTGGACGCGACCCCATGAGAACCCTCCCGAAAGCCGCCATCGCGCTGACGGCGTCGCTCGTCCTCTCGCTCCCGGCCCGCGCGGCCGGGCCCTCCTTTAAAAAGGTCGTCCTGGTGGTCCTGGAGAACACCTCGTACGACAAGGCCTTGGCCCAGCCCTTCCTGTCGAGCCTGGCCCGGCGCGGCGCCCTGCTGACGGACCTTTCGGCCGAGACCCATCCGTCCCAGCCCAACTACATCGCGATGATCTCCGGCGACACCCAGGGCGTGCGCACCGACCGCCCCGTGACCCTGGACGCCCGCAACTTGGGCGACCTCCTGACGGACGCCGGCAAGACCTGGGGCGTCTACGCCGAGGACTACCCCGGAGGCTGCGACCTGAGCGCCCAGTCCGGGCTCTACGCGCGCAAGCACGTCCCGTTCCTGAGCTTCCGCAGCGTGCAGGCCGACCCCGCGCTCTGCGCGCGCGTGACCGACGCTTCGAGCTTCGTCTCCGACCTCCAGGGGGGGACCCTGCCCGACTTCTCCCTGTTCATCCCCAACCTGGACGACGACGGCCACCAGACCGGCGTGGCCGCGGCCGACCGCTGGATGTCCTCGTACTTCGGCCCCCTGCTCCAGAGTCCGGCCTTCTCCAGCGGCGGCGTCCTCCTGATCGTCACCTTCGACGAGAACGACCGCGCGGCCGGCAACCAGGTCTATACCGCGCTCTACGGCGCCTCCGTCGCCCCCGGCTCCACCTCGGACATGCCCTACAGCCACTACAGCCTGCTGCGGACCATCGAGCAGGGGCTGGGACTGGGCGACCTGGGCGCCGGCGACGCGTCCGCCTCGCCCGTGACCGGCGTCTGGCGCTGAAGCTTTAAGCCGCGGGCGCGGGCCAGACCGCGGCCTTGAAGCGGCGGTGGATCCAGAGCCACTGCTCCGGGTGCGCGCGGACCCAGGCCTCCACGCGCGCGGCGATCAGCTGGGTGGAGGCCGTCGCGTCGCCGCCGGCCGCGGACAGGTCGAACTCGGGCTCGACGGCCACCACCTGCGTGCCGTCCGGGTCGCGATGGACGGTGACCGGCACCACGGCCGC
Organism: bacterium; assembly: GCA_021783355.1. GTDB lineage: Bacteria > Elusimicrobiota > Elusimicrobia > UBA1565 > UBA9628 > GWA2-66-18. The sequence continues at coordinate 9,959 of JAJXTZ010000027.1, forward strand.
GCCCGTGCGCTTGGCCAGCGGGCCCACCACCGTCAAGGTGTTCACCGACGCGCCGAAGAAGACCACCGGCGAGCCCATCGGCGGCGGCGCGTACTGGTCGTTCATGAAGGCCACCGTCCCGCCCTTGCGCAGGACGCGCATGACCGACGGGAGCGACCCCGGGTGATAGGCCGCCGCGATCCCGCAGGAGCGGCGCGCCGCCGTGATCTGGGCGTCCAGCCACTTGGGCTTGAGCACCGTGGTCACCACCGTGGGCGCCATCCCCGCCAGGCCCCCGGCCGCGGCCGACATCTCCCAGAAGCCCAGGTGCGAGGAGAAGAAGATCACGCCCTTGCCCTTGTCGTGGGCGCGGCGCCAGTTCGCGAGCCCCTCCAGGCGCGAGATCTTCGCCGCGTAGCGGCGGTAGTGGCCGGGGATCGGGGAGAAGAAGTGCAGGTACTCGAAGAACAGGATCCCCAGGTGCTCGTAGTTGGCGCGCAGCAGCGCCGCGCGCTCCGCGGGGGATTTCTCCGGGAAGCACAGCGCGATGTGCTCGGCGGAGCGGCGGACCTTGAACAGGCCGAAGGCGCAGACGAAGCGCCCCAGCAGCGGCCCCAGGACCAGCTCCGCGCGCCGCGGCAGGAACGAGACCGCCAGCCCCAGCCCGGTCAGCAGGACGCGCAGCGGGACCGAGGCGAACGGGGACATCTCAGCGCGGGCGGCGCCGCTGCCGCCAGTACGGGCGCGCGCCGCCGCGAGGAGAGGCGGGGTCCGCCGGGGCGGGGCGGGACTGGCCGCCGTGCGACTGGCCGCCGTGGGAGTGGCCGCCGCGGCCGCCGTGGCCGGCGGGACGCATCGGCGCCGCGCCCGGCGCCGGGGCGGCGCGGTAGTCGAAGCCTTCCACCGTGCGGCGCTCGATGGCGCGGCCCATCTTGCGCTCGATGACGCGGATCATGTCCTCGTCCTGGCCCGTCACCAGCGTGTAGGCGTCGCCGCTCTTGGCCGCGCGGCCGGTGCGGCCGATGCGGTGGGTGTAGGCCTCGGGCGTGTCGGGGATGTCGTAGTTGATGACATGGGTGATCTGCGACACGTCGATGCCGCGCGCCGCGATGTCGGTGGCCACCAGGACATGGATCTTGCCCGAGCGGAAGCCGTCCATCGCCGCCTTGCGGCGGTTCTGCGACAGGTTGCCCTGCAGGTCCGTGGCCGACCAGCCCGCGTCCTTGACCTTCTGCGCCACGCGCTTGGCGCGGTGCTTGGTCTTGGTGAAGACCAGGATGGACTCGCTGCCCGCGCGCCGGATCAGCTCCAGGAGCAGCGGCGTCTTCAGGTGCTCGACCACCGGATAGAGCGCGTGCGCGACCGAGGCCAGCGGCTCGGCGTGCGCCACGGAGACCGTCACCGGGTCCTTGAGGCACTCGTGCGCCAGGCCCTTGAGCTCCGCCGGCATGGTCGCCGAGAAGAGCATGGTCTGCCGCCGCGGGGGGAGCTTGGCCAGGATCTTGCGGATGGAGGGGAGGAAGCCCATGTCGAACATCTGGTCGGCCTCGTCCAGGACCAGGACCTCCACGCTCTTGGCGTCGAAGTTGCCCTGCCCCATGTGGTCGAGGAGCCGGCCCGGGCAGGCCACCACGATCTCGCAGCGCCCGCGCAGGCCGTGCGCCTGCGCGTGCGCGGAGACGCCGCCGTAGACGGAGATCGCGCGCAGGCCCGTGTGCTGGCCCAGCGCGGCGAAGTTGGAGCGGATCTGCTCGGCCAGCTCGCGCGTGGGAGCCAGCACCAGCGCGCGCACCGTGCCGCGGGGCCCCGCGCTCAGGCGCTGGAGGATCGGCAGCGCGAAGGCCGCGGTCTTGCCGGTGCCGGTCTGGGCCAGGCCCATCAGGTCGCGGCCTTCCAGCGCGGGCGGGATGGCCTGGGTCTGGATCGGGGTGGGGGCGGCGTAGCCCTGGCCGCGGACGCCGGCCATCACGGCGGGGCTGAAGTCGAAATCGCTGAAGCTCATCGGTCTCCGTTGCGTCTTTGGGGTCGTCCTCATTCGAGGACGGCCTCCGTCGGAGACCAAGCCATCGGTGAGGGTCCTATGATACCAATTCCGGGGGACCCTACGGGGCCCCTCATTTGCTAGCGTACGGCGTGGACAAAGGGAGACTCGAGGCGTTCAGCGACGGCGTGCTGGCGATCCTCATCACCATCATGGTCCTGGACCTGCGCACCCCGGCCGGCCCGAGCCTGTCCGCCCTGCGCCCGCTGGGCGTCGTTTTCCTGAGCTACCTGCTCAGCTTCGCCTATCTCGCCATCTACTGGAACAACCACCACCACATGCTGCAGACCTGCGTGGAGGTCGACGGCGCGATGCTGTGGGCCAACATGCACCTGCTCTTCTGGCTCTCGCTGGTGCCCTGGGCGACCTCCTGGCTGGGCGCCAGCCGGTTCGCCCCGGTCCCGACGGCCGTGTACGGCGCCGTCCTCCTGATGGCGGCGATCGCCTACCTGCTCCTCCAGCGGACCATCATCGCCGCGCAGGGCCCGCACTCCCTGCTCAAGAAAGCCGTCGGCGACGACTGGAAGGGGAAGGTCTCGCCGCTGCTCTACCTGGCCGCCATCGCCCTGGCCTTCGCCGCGCCGCGCCTCTCCGCCGCCCTCTACGCCCTGGTCGCCGCGCTGTGGCTGGCGCCCGACCCGCGCATCGAGAACGCCCTGCGCGAGCGCCGCGGTCAGCGCGCGGCCGCGCGCAGGGACGCGTAAGGGTCGCGCCGGTCCAGCGCCTTCAGGGCCGCGATCGTCCGCGCCCAGTCCCCGCCGTTCTTCTTGAACAGCGCGTCGAAGGGCGCGAAGTCCGGCGCGTATAGGTCGTGCGCCAGCACCACCGCGTTGTTGAGCGGCTTGGGCAGCGGCGCCAGGCCGCGGGCCCGGGCCTGCGCGCGGGCCCAGTCGAAGACCGCGGCGCGCCCGGCGACCTTCGCGGCGTCCGTGCCGGGACCGGAGTACAGCGCCTGAAGCCGCGCGCGCAGCTCGCCGTACAGCGCGTCGCGGCGCGACTCCTCGGCCTTGCCCGCGCGCCACTCCTTCAGCGGCGGCGAGTCCGCGCCGAAGCGCTCGGTCAGGAACAGCTCCGCCCCGCGCGCGCCGGCCCACTGCGCGACGGCCTCGTCGAAGCCGGTCTCGTCCTTGAAGTAGACGGTGCCGTGGGTCAGCTCGTGGATCAGGATCTCGGCCAGGTCGCCGTCCGGCAGGTCCAGGACCGTGGTGGGCAGGGGATCGGAGACCGGCAGCGGCGCGTTGTAGTCGATGGCGCCGGAGACCGCGGCGTCCAAGCCCCGGCGCTCCAGGCCCGCCGCCTCGCGCTCGGCCAGGTCCCGGCGGAACCAGCCCTTGTAGGGGAAGGAGCCGATCAGCGGGAAGCGGAACGGCACGGACTCGAGGCGCGAGCGCGGCGAGGCCGAGACCAGCCAGGTCAGCACCCGCCCCTTGACCGGCGTCCAGGTGGTGTAGTCGCGCGTGCGCGCGAGATGGAGGCGCTCGAAGGCGAAGCCGCGGACCGCCGTCACCAGCTCCAGCTTGTCGCGCAGGCCCGCGGGGGTCATCGGGTCGGCCAGGGTCTTGGCGATCGAGCGGCGCCGCCAGAGCAGGCCCGCCTCGCCCGCCGCCGAACGGACCGCGTAGATCGGCGAGCAGGCGGACAGCGCGGCGAGGAGGGCGAGCGGGAGCGCGCGGGCTACGCGGGGTCGACCCACTTGCCGTGCTTCTTGATCAGCGCGACCAGCGCGTCGTCGGCCTGGGCGAAGGGGATGCCCTTGCGCACGCACTCCTTGCCGACGTACAGGTTGATCGCGTCGGGCGCGCCGCCCACGTAGCCGAAGTCCGCGTCGGCCATCTCGCCGGGGCCGTTGACGATGCAGCCCATGATGGCGATCTTGACGCCCTTCAGGTGCCCGGTGCGCGACTTGATGCGCTCGGTGGTGGTCTGCAGGTCGAAGAGCGTGCGCCCGCAGGACGGGCAGGACACGAACTCGGTCTTGGTGATGCGCACGCCCGCGCCCTGCAGGACGTTGTAGAGGAGCTCGACGTTGCGCGCGAAAGGCAGGTCCGCGTCGATGAGCACCGCGTCGCCGACGCCGTCGCAGAGGAGCCCGCCGATCATCGTCGCCGAGCGCAGCACCTGCTCCTCGGCCGCCGCCTCGCGCGGGGCGCGGATCAGGATCGGGGAGGCGCCGCCGTAGGCGGCCAGCAGGCGGTACTCCCGCAGGAGCTCGGAGGCGTCGGTCCCGCGCAGGGAGGTCATCGTCGGGACCTCCTTATAGCGGGACGCCGCCTCGTACCTGCGCGCGGTCTCGGCGTCCTCGGCCTCGACCTGGTTGACGACGCCCTTCTCCTTGAGCGCCTTCAGGTACGCGGCGTAGTCGTCCTCCACGGGCGTCGCCCAGCAGACGGCGTCCGCGGACTCCGCGGCCGCCAGCGCCAGGGACAGCGGCCCTTCGACGCGGGCCGAGAAGGCCAGGCGGGAGGTCTCGGCGCGCAGCGCCTCGCGCATCGACTTGAAGCGCGCCAGCGAGGCCTCGTCGCGAACGGCGAATTCGACGACTTCGGGGTCGGCGCCCTGGGCCTTCTGGAGCTGAGCCTCGTAGGCGGCGAGCAGCTCCGGCGCGGCCATCGCGTCCGGGACGCGCAGGAACGCGCGCACCAGCTGCTGGCCGCCGAGGAGGATCGGGCCGACGGGGAAATAGTCGGACTTGCGGCGCGCGTAGGCGTAGAAGTCCGCGCAGTGGGCGCGGGCCTGGGGGGAGCGCGCCTCCTTGCGGGTCGGCTCCGGGTCGCGGCCGTCGAAGGGCTTGACCATGGTCCGGCAGACCGGGATCTCCAGTTCCGGCTCCTCGGTCAGCGAGACCCGGATCGTGTCGCCCAGCCCGTCCTCCAGCAGCGAGCCGATGCCGATCGCGGACTTGATGCGACCGTCCTCGCCGTCGCCGGCCTCGGTGACGCCCAGGTGGAGGGGGTAGTCCATGCCCAGCTCGTTCATGCGCGCCACCAGCAGGCGGTAGGCGGCGATCATCACCTTGGGGTTGGAGGCCTTCATCGAGAAAATCAGCTCGCGGTAGCCGTTCTTCTCCGCGATGCGCGCGAACTCCAGGGCCGACTCGACCATGCCCAGCGGGCTGTCGCCGTAGCGGTTCATGATGCGGTCGGAGAGCGAGCCGTGGTTGGTGCCGATGCGGCAGGCGCGCTTGAGGCGCTTGAGCTTCTCCACCAGCGGCGTGAAGCGCTCCTCGATGCGGGAGAGCTCCGCCGCGTACGCCGCGTCGTCGTACTCCTTGACCGCGAAGCGCTTGGTGTCCACGAAGTTCCCCGGGTTGATGCGGACCTTCTCGCAGTACTCGGCCGCCTCGGACGCCGCGTTGGGGCTGAAATGGATGTCGGCCACGATGGGCTGGTCGAAGCCGGCCTTGACCAGCTTCTCCTTGATCCTGCCGATGGCGCGCGCGTCTTCCACCGTGGGAGCGGTGATGCGCACGAGCTCGCAGCCGGCCTCGATCATCCGCACCGACTGGCGGAAGGTGGCCTCCACGTCCAGCGTGTCCGTCGTGGTCATCGACTGCAGGCGGATCGGGTTGTCCCCGCCGACGCCGACCCGGCCGACCAGGACCTCGCGGGTCCGGCGGCGGCGGTAGGAGAAGACGTCCGGGACGAACTTGCGGGCCAGCGGGGAGGGAGGCAGGGTCAAGGGCATGCGCGGACATTATACCATTCCCCGCCCGTCGCGGCCGTGCTATAATCCCGCCCGTGAGCCTGCCCGAGACGCTGGGGATCCGCCACGTCGCGCTGTTCGTCTCGGACCTGGCCAAGGCCGAGGCGTTCTACGCCGGCGTGCTCGGCTATCAAGTGGAATGGCGACCGGACCCGGAGAACCTGTATCTGACCATGAACGGCCGGGACAACCTGGCCCTGCACGCCGCGAAGCGGCCGCTCGGCGAGACCCGCCTGGACCATTTCGGCGTCGCCCTGCGCCTCGCCGAGGACGTGGACGCCTGGCACGCGCACCTGAAGGCCGCCGGGGCCGCCCTCGTCGCGCCTCCCAAGACCCACCGCGACGGCGCCCGCTCGTTCTACGCGAAGGACCCCGACGGCAACGTCCTGCAGTTCATCCACCATCCCCCGATCGCCGCCCGACAGGAGGCCTGACATGGAGCTCGCCAGCCGCTGGATCCGCCTCGCCGCCGCCCTGACCGACGCCGTCATCCTCGTCATTCCCAACGCCTTGATGGACGTCTCGTCCCTGCCGTCGGGGGCGCGCATCTTCTTCGGGCTGGTCGCCTTCGCGCTGATCGGCGCGGACCTCTACCTGCTGACGGTGCGCGGCCAGACGATCGGCAAGCTGCTCTTCAAGATCCGCATCGTGCGCCGCGACACCGGCAAGAACGGCGGCTTCGTGACCAACGTCCTCCTGCGCGGCCTGGTCAACGGCCTGCTCAACATCGTCCCGCTCTACTTCCTGGTGGACTGCGGCTTCATCTTCCGCGAGGACCATCGCTGCGTCCACGACATGATCGCGGGGACCGTGGTCCTGGCCGGCGCCCCGGACGCCGCCTCGGACGACGCCCCGGACGCCGCCGCTCCCGCCGGACCTCCGCCGGCGGCGTGACGACAATTGTTATAATCCCGGCGTGAACCTTCCCGCGCGCCCGGACGGCGCCCCCGTTGCCGCCTCGCGGCCCCGCCCGCCCCTCACCGGCGAGGACGCGCGCCGCGCGGCCGAGACCCTGGAGGCCCTGCTCGCGCACCCGGAGCTGGCCGAGAGCCTGGACGGCGCGGCCCGCGTGCGCCTGATGACCGCGGCCGGCCGCCTGTCGCGCCCGTCCAAGTTCGAGCTCAAATCCATCTCGAAGTCCCGCCGCAAGGAGCGCCGCCGCGTCGCCAAGGCGGGGGACCGGAGCCTGCGCGCCGCCACCGGCATCCGCGCGGCGCGCGCCGCCGAGGTCTTCGTCGCCCCGGCGCCCGCCCTGCCCGCGCCGGACGCCCCCGAGCGCTTCCTCTCCAAGGCCCAGGCCTGCTACGTGTGCAAGGCCGACTTCACGCGCCTGCACCACTTCTACGACGGCATGTGCCCGGAGTGCGCGGAGTTCAACTACCGCAAGCGCTTCCAGACCGCGGACATGAGCGGGCGCGCCGCCTTCGTGACCGGCGCGCGCCTGAAGATCGGCTACCAGGCCGCGCTCAAGCTCCTGCGCGCGGGCGCGCGCGTGATCGTCTCCACGCGCTTCCCGCACGACGCCGCCTCCCGCTACGCCGCCGAGCCGGACTTCAAGCAGTGGGGGGCGCGCCTGCGCGTGCACGGCCTGGACCTGCGCCACTCGCCGTCGGTGGAGGTCTTCGCGCGCTACCTGTGCGCGACCGAGGGGCGGCTGGACGCGCTCCTCAGCAACGCCGCGCAGACCGTGCGCCGGCCGGTGACTTTCTACGAGCACCTGCTCGCGCGCGAGGCCCTGCCCTGGCGCGGCCTCTCCGACGCCGAGAAGTCCGTGCTGGCCGGCCACTACGAGCTGCGCTCCGCGCTGGACCGCCAGGACCACGGCGCCGACGCCGACCAGCGCGCGCTGACCTCCTGGGACGGCTCGGCCCTGGGCGTGGGCGTGCGCGAGTCCGCGCGCCTGTCGCAGGTGCGCATGACCTACGACGACAAGGTCACCGGCCGCGAGATGTTCCCGGCGGGGCGGCTGGACGCCGACCTCCAGCAGGTGGACCTGCGCACGATGAACACCTGGCGCATGACCCTGGCCGAGGTGCCCACGGCCGAGCTCCTGGAGGTCATGCTGATCAACGCGGTGGCCCCGTTCGTGCTGGCCGCGCGCCTGAAGCCCCTGATGCTGGCCGCCGGCACTCGCGAGGTCCACGCGGTGAACGTCTCCGCGATGGAGGGCATCTTCTCGCGCGGGACCAAGACCGACAAGCACCCGCACACGAACATGGCCAAGGCCGCGCTCAACATGCTGACCCTGACCTCGGCCCCCGATTACGCGAAGGACGGGATCTGGATGAACGCGGTGGACACCGGCTGGGTCACCGACGAGGACCCGGTCGTCCACTCCCTGCGCAAGCAGGCCGTGCACGACTTCCAGCCGCCGCTGGACGCGGTGGACGGCGCGGCGCGCATCCTGGACCCGCTGTTCCACGGGCTCAACACCGGCGAGCACGCCTTCGGCAAGTTCTTCAAGGACTACAGGCCCGCCGCATGGTGACGCGCCGCGCCGCCGTCCTGGCCGCCGTCCTGGCGGCGCTCCCGGCACTGGCGCGCGCCGCCGCCCGCGCGCCGGACCAGGCGGTCTTCGACTTCTTCCAGGAGGAGTCGGCCGCGGTCACCGCGTTGCGCCGTCCCGCGTCCGTCGACCGCTCCCCGCTCGCCGTGGACGTGATCACGCGCCGGGAGATCGAGGCTTCCGGCGCGACGACCGTGGCGGACCTGCTGCGCTTCCGCGTGGGCCTGGACGTGGTGACCGGCCGCTCCCAGGCCGGCTACGACCGCGCGGTGGTCTCCGTGCGCGGCATCCCGCGCGACGACGTCACCGAGCTGCGCGTGATGGTGGACGGCCGCCAGGTCAACAGCGCGCTGGACCAGGGCGTGATCTGGAACCATCTTCCGGTCTCGGTCGGCGACATCGAGCGCATCGAGATCGTCCGCGGCCCCAACGCGGCCCTGTACGGCGCCGGCGCCGGGACCGGGGTCATCAACATCATCACCCGGCGTCCGTCGCGTCCCTTCGCCGCGTCGGTCACCGCGCTGGGCGGCACCCAGGGCTCGCGCCTGGGCGAGGCCGCGGTCGAGGCGGCCCGGAGGACCTGGGGCGCGCGCGCCGGCGTCTCCGACCGCGTGGACGGGGGCTTTCCGGCGGCGAACGGGACCGGGACGGGCAACGACTGGCTGCGCGCGCAGACGGCCGACGCGCGCGCCTGGTTCAAGCCCGCGGCGGGCACCGACCTGGAGTTCCTGGCCGGCGGGATGCGCGAGGGGCACGGCCTGTCCAAGACCGGCGACCCCGTCGCGGACGGCTGGAACCACTATCAGACCCTGCACCTGACCCAAGACTTCGACGGGGGCGCGACGCTCGAGGTCCGGGTCTCCCGCACCGAGGACGAGATCTTCTCCTACCCCGACACCCTCGGCGGCCGCAGCCAGACGCGCTGGTGGCGCTACGACTCCGAGGCCTTCCACTCGATCCCGTGGTGGAACGGCCGCCTGCGCACCACCTACGGGATCGACTGGCGCTACGAGGCCGCCAGCGGCGACCAGGTCTTCGGGCCCGACGCCGGCGTGAAGACGAACCGCACGGTCCGCGGCTTCTTCCACCAGGAGGTCCGTCTGTCCGACGCGCTCAGCGTGCTGGGCGGAGTCTCCAACGAGACCGCCAACGCCGGCGGCTGGCACAAGGACTTCCAGGTCGCGACGCTGTGGACCCCGCTCGCGGGCCAATCCTTCCGCGCGTCCTATTCCCGCGCGAACACCATGCCGGGCCTGCTCGACCGCTACGCGGCGCAGCTCTTCCCGCTCCCGCAGTACGGCGCGGGCGTGAACGGGATCCTGCTGGGCAGCGCCTCGCTCAAGCCCTCGCCGCTGACCGACTACGAGGCGGGCTGGACCGGCCGCTTCCTGGACCGCCGCGTGGAGACCGGCCTGACCGGCTACTACACCTACATCCAGGACCATCTGAACCTGGACACGGCGAACGTCCCTCCGGGCCAGCCGGGCACGACGGTGACGGCGATGGCCTACGACAACACGAACACGGTGCAGCTGCGCGGCGTGGAGGCGTCGGTGAAGTGGCTGGTCCGGCCCGGCCGCTCGGTCTACGCGAACTTCGCGCGCGAGACGGTCACCGACCAGGACGGGCACTCGCTGTACGTCAAGACCACGCCGAAGAACAAGGTCAACCTGGGCTTCGACGCGTCCCTGCCGTGGGGACTGCGCGCGTCGGCCGACGCCGGCTACAAGGACGTCTACCTGGCCGACTCCAACACGGGCACCGCGCAGGACCTCATCCCGTCGTTCTGGCGCCTGGACGCCCGCCTGGGCTGGACCCCGCGGCCGGGCCTGGAGCTCTTCGTCTCGGGCCAGAACCTGCTGGCGCCTTCCCGCCGCGAGTACGTGGACGGCCTAGCCGTGCCGCGCACGATCTACGGAGGAGCGACGATCCGCTACTGACATGCGCGCCCTCCTGCTCGCCGTCCTCCTCCTCGGGCCCGCCGCGGCGGCGCGCGCCTCCCGCGTCTCCGGGGTGGTGGCCGTCGCGCCGCGCGCGGCGGCCGGCCCCTACCGCCAGGCGCTGAC
>JAJXTZ010000191.1 GCA_021783355.1 bacterium
GCGCCGGCGCACAGCGCCAGCGCCAGCGCCGCGGCCGCCGCGCTCCTCACGGCAGCAGCGCCCGCGCGGCGTTGGGGGTCAGGCCGCGGAAGTCGCGCAGGGCCAGGCGCGCGTGGCGGAACTCGCGCGCCTCGTGGCTGGTGGTGAGCGCGACCACCGCCATCCCGGCGCGGCGCGCGGACTCCTCGCCCAGGAGCGAGTCCTCGAAGACCACGCAGTCGCGCGGCTCGACGCCGAGCTTGCCGGCCAGGCGCAGGAAGGTCTCGGGGTCCGGCTTGCCCTTGACCACCTCGCCGCCGTCCACCACCGCGTCGAAGCGCGCGCGCAGGCCCAGACCGTCCAGGAGGAAGGCCACGTTGTCGTCCTTGGAGCCCGTGCCCAGGCCCAGGCGCGCGCCGCCGGCCCGCGCGGCGTCCAGGAAGGCGGTCAGCCCCTCGGCGGGACGGCGCTCCGGGAGGTAGAGCTCGCGGTAGAGGGTCTCCTTTACGGCGGCGTGCGCGTCGGCCTCGCGAGGCGGCACCTCGCGCTTGAAGTAGTAGCGCAGGACCTCGCGCGTGGGCATGCCCATGGTGTTCTCCCGGAAGTCGCGCAGCTCGATCTCGATGCCGTGGCCGCGGAAGAAGCGCCGCCACGCCTCCTCGTGCGCGGGCATGTTGTGGCAGACGACGCCGTCCATGTCGAACAGGAAGCCGGGGACTCTCACCCGGAGATTCTAGCGAATCCGCTATAATCCCCGCATGTCCTTGACCGCGGTGGACGTCTCCGGCTGGGGGTACTTCCGCTTCCTGGGCCGCGACGCCCGCAAGTTCCTACAGGGCCTGGTCACGGCCGACGTCGCGCTCCTGTCGGCGGACGCGGCCCTGCCCTGCTGCGTGCTGACGCCGAAGGGCGGCCTGGTCGCGGACTGCGAGCTCTACGGCGAGACGCCGGAGTCGGTGCTGGCGGTGACCCGCCCGGCCGCGGCCGCGGGCTTCGCGCGCGCGTTCGAGCGCAAGATTGCGCTCTCCGAGTCCGTCTTCAAGCGCCTGACGCCGCAGGCCTGGCTCGTGATCGGCGACGACTCCGGGCCCGGCCTCTCCTGGCCGCGCCTGGGCCAGCCCGCGCGCCTGCTGCTGGGCGCGGACCCGCCGGCCGAGGCCCGCCTGATGACCCCGGTGGAGCTGGACTTCCTGCGCGTGGCCGCGGGGCTCCCGTGGTACGGCGCGGACCTCGACGAGAGCGTCCTGCCCCTGGAGGCGCGCCTGGACGACGCGGTCAGCCTGGACAAGGGCTGCTACATGGGCCAGGAGACTGTCTCGCGCCTGGCGCGCGTGGGCCACGTCAACCGCCTGCTGGCGGGCCTCACCTTCCCGTCGGGCGCCCCGCCCGCCGGGGCGGCGCTGGCCCGGGACGGGAGGGAGACGGGACGCGTCACCAGCGTCGCCGGCGCGCTCGGCCTGGGCTTCGTGCGCGTCGCCGACGCCGCGCCCGGCACGGCGCTGTCGGCGGGGGGCCTGCCCGTCCTGGTCCGCGCCGTCCCGTCCTGGCCCGCGCCCCTCGGGGTGCGCTGAACCCCTCGCGGGCCGGCGCCGCCCCCGGCAGCAGTGTCTATTATCGTAGACATTCGTCCGCCAAGGCGGACGCGGGACGCGGGGGCGGGCGGAGAACGGGCCGCGGCGGGGCTTTAAGGACGGCCGGGCGCCAGGCGCAGGGCCTTGAGCCACAACGACGACACCAGCCGCTCGCGCAGCCGCGCGCGGGGGACCCAGTCCGCCTCGGGCGGGAGCGGCGCGCCGGGCGCGAGCGCGCCCTCGCGCAGGGTCAGGCTCAGCGCGTGATGGGTGATCGAGTGCGTCACGCTCCCCAGGCGCCGTCCCGGCGCGGCGGGCACCCGCCCCGCCTCGGGCAGGCCCCACAGGCCCTTGAGCAGGCGCTCGCCCGGCGAGCGCTTCCACAATAGGACCTTCCCGCCGCGCTCGACCCAGAGGCAGGTCCAGCGCACGGGCACGGGCGCGCGGCGGGCGTCGGGCAGGGGGAGCCGGTCCTGGAGGCCGTCCCGGAAGGCGGCGCAGAAGCGCGCGACCGGGCAGGCGCCGCAGGACGGGGACTCGGGCGAGCAGACGGTCGCGCCCAGCTCCATCAGCGCCTGGTTCCAGTCGCCGGGGGCGTCCTTCGGGACCAGGGCCTCGGCGCGCTCCCACACCTTCGCGACGAAGGCCGGGTCCTTGGGGCGGCCGCGCAGGCCGAACAGGCGCGAGAAGACGCGGATCACGTTGCCGTCCACGACGGCGCGCGGGACGCCGAAGGCGATGGAGAGGATCGCGCCCGCGGTGTAGCGGCCCACGCCGGGCAGGGCCAGGACCTCCTCGAAGTCGGACGGGAACTCGCCGCGCGCGGCGACCAGCTTGGCGGCGCGGTGCAGGTTGCGCGCGCGCGAGTAGTAGCCCAGTCCCGCCCAGGCCTGGAGCACCTCGTCCTCCGGGGCCGCGGCCAGGGCGCGCGCGTCCGGGAAGCGGCGCAGGAAGGCCTCGTACTTGGGCGTCACCGCGGCCACGGTGGTCTGCTGGAGCATGATCTCCGAGACCCAGGTCCGGTACGGGGAGACCCGGCGGCGCCAGGGGAGGTCCCGCCGGACGCGGCGGTACCAGCGCAGCAGGGCCGCGCGCACGCGGCTACTCCTGGACGACCAGGTTGTCCAGCGTCTGCTGGACGCCGTGCGTGCGCTTGACCAGGCGGTCGATCGCGTAGAGCTGGTCGCGGCTGGGGACGATGCCGGAGATCGTGGCCACGCCGCCGTTGACGTCCACGCTCACGTAGCGCAGGTCCAGGTCGGTGCGGCCCTGGAGCTGGAGCATGATGCGCGCCTTCACCGCGGGATCGGAGTCGTCCACCTGCGTCATCGTGTGGGCGCAGGCGGCGGCGCCGAAGAGCAGGACGGCCGCGCACGCGGCGCGCAGGGCTCGGATCATGGGAAAATGATAACATACGCTCCCGTGCCCCGCCAGGTCCGCCTCGTCCTCGCCACGCGCAACGCGCACAAGGTCGCGGAGATCTCCCGCCTGCTCGCGGGCGCCGGGGTCGAGTGCCTCTCGCTCGACGCCTTCCCCGCCTTCCCGGAGACGGACGAGGACCTCCCCACGCTGGAGGGCAACGCGGGCAAGAAGGCCGCCGAGGCCGCGCGCGCCTGCGGGACCTGGGCCCTGGCCGACGACACCGGCCTGGAGGTGGAGGCGCTGGGCGGGGCCCCGGGCGTGCTTTCCGCGCGCTGGGCCGGCCCCGGCTGCTCGTACGCCGACAACTGCGCCAAGCTCCTGCGCGAGCTCTCCGGCGTCCCGGCGGCGCGGCGCGCGGCGCGGTTTCGCACCGTGATGGCGCTCTCGGACCCCGCGGGGCGGGGGGACGCCGCCGAGGGGAGGCTCGACGGCGCGATCGCCGAGGTCCCGCGCGGGAGCGGAGGCTTCGGCTACGACCCGCTCTTCGCGCTCCCCGACGGCCGCACGCTGGCCGAGCTCGCGCCGGACGAGAAGAACGCCGTCAGCCACCGGGGCCGGGCGCTGCGCGCGATCCTGCCGCGGCTCAAGGGCCTGGCCCTGGGCCTGGCGCTGGCGCTGGGCGCGGCCGGGACGGCGCGCGCGGCGCGCACCGAGCCCGGGCAGCAGACGATCTGGGACCAGATCATGGCCGCGCAGGCGCGGCGCGGGCTGCGCCAGGGCCAGCAGGACCTCCTCGACAAGCGCTACGGCGCGGCGCTCGCCGAGATCAAGCGCGCGGTCGCCGCCAACCCCGGCGACCCGCTCGGCCACCTGCTCCTCGGCGTCGCGCAGTACTGGAACGGCGCGGTGGACGACTCGATCGCCTCCTACGGGGCCGCGCTCGCGCTGGACCCGGACAACGCGGAGGGCCACCTGCTCCTGGGCATCTCCCGCGCGTGGAAGGACGACGCGGCCGGGGCCGAGGCCGAGTTCCGCCGCGCCATCGCGCTGGCCCCGGGCCGCGCCGACGCGCGCATGGACCTGGGCTCGATCCGCGAGTCGCGCGGGGACCTCCCCGGCGCGCTGGACCTCTTCCGCAAGGCCGTGTCCCTGGACAAGAGCAACCCGCTCTACCGCTTCCAGCTGGGCTCGCTGTACCGCCAGCTCGGCCGCGACGCGGACTCCGTCGCGCAGTTCTCCAAGGCCGTGGAGCTCAAGCCCGAGTACGAGGACGCCCTGCTGGAGCTGGGCTGCGCGCAGGAGCGCATGGGGAGCGTCAAGGAGGCGGCCGCCACGCTGGCCCGCGCCGTGGCCCTCAAGCCCGGCGACGACGTGGCGCGCATGCGCCTGGCGCGCCTGCTGATCCTGGAGGGCGAGAGCGCCCGGGCGCGCTCCGTGCTGGAGGGGGCGTTCCGCCTGACCCCGGAAGGCGACGGCGCGGGCCTGAAGCTCTCGGTCGCGTACTCGGGCGGCAAGAGCCCGGCGTCCGCGGCCGCGGCCGGCGGCGGCAAGCCCGCGGCGCCGAAGGCCGCCGCGCCGGCCCCGACGGACCCGCTGTCGCTCTTCGAGCGCAACCTGCGCCGCGTGCCGCTGGACCAGTCGGCGGTGATGCACGTGGACGCGGTGTTCCTGCCCCGGCCCAAGCTGGTCACGGCCGGTCCCGGCGAGGGCGAGGGCGGCAGCCTGCGCCGCGCGCTGCGGCGCGCCGCGCA
>JAJXTZ010000028.1 GCA_021783355.1 bacterium
CGCGCCGACGCGCAGGGTATAGGTGGCGCCCGCGTCGAGCCCGGTCACGGTCAGCGTCGCGGGCTGGACGCCCCAGCTGACGGACGACAAGACCACGCCGCCGAAGTCGGAGTGGGTCGAGACGTTCGGGGCCGTGCCCGCGTCGAGCTCGTAG
The DNA here is from genome assembly GCA_021783355.1 of bacterium. GTDB lineage: Bacteria > Elusimicrobiota > Elusimicrobia > UBA1565 > UBA9628 > GWA2-66-18. Next base: position 155 of record JAJXTZ010000028.1, read on the forward strand.
CCCTCGGCCGTCGCGGTCTGCGGCGAGGCGGGCAGGGCGGCCCAGTTGACGGTGATCGAGGTCGCGAAGACCTTGTAGACCCAGGGGCGGCTGACCGCGGGCGGCAGCGTCGCGTGCGCGATCTCCCCGGACTCGGAGACCTTGCCGCTCCAGCTGTAGGCGCCGACGCGCAGGAAGTAGGTGGTGTTGGCGGAGAGACCGTAGACGGACAGGGACGAGGTCGCCTGGCCGGGGGCCGACGAGAAATAGACGGTGCCGCCCGGACGCGCGGCGCCGAAGTCCGTGGACGAGGCCTGGATGCGGTAGCCGGAGGCTGCGGACGGGGTCCACGAGACGGTCAGGCTGGAGAGGAACACTCCGGTCACGGCCGGAGCGCCGGGAGGCGTGGCGTCGGTGGCGGCCGAGCCGGCGGCCAGCCACGGCGAGGGCACGGAGTCGAAGTTCACGGCGGTCACGCGCAGGTAGTAGGTGGTGCTGGGGTTGAGTCCCGAGAGCGTGGCCGACGGCGACGCGCCCGGGGGCATGGTCGAGACGACCACCTGGTCGTAGACGCCGTCGTTGAAGTCCGCGGCCGAGGAGGCCTGCACCGTATAGGTGGTGATCGCGACCGGGTTGCCGACGGCCGACCAGGAGAGGGACGCGGAGCTGACGCCGACGGCCAGGACGGACGGCGAGGACGGAGCGTTCGTCAGCGTGGCGGTCGAGGCGGTCGTGAACGCGGAGAGCGAGCCGTCGTTGCCGATGGCGGCGACGCGGAAGTAGTAGGTGGCGTTGACGGAGAGGCCCGCGGTGCTGAGAGAGGTCGTGAACGCGGTGTGGACCGTGGTCGCGGCCCCGCCGAAGACCGGAGAGGTGGAGACGCCGAGGCGGTAGGCGGTGCCGGGGCCGTTGCCGCCGTCGCCCCAGTCCATCGTCAAGGAGGTGGCCGTCGGCGGCGTCAGGTCGAAGCGCGGGGACTGCGGCGGGACCGGCCAGGTCGAGGTGGAGCCCAGAGCCGCGTACGCGGACCAGGTCCCGCCCAGGTCCTGCGCGCGGGCGCGGACGAAGTAGGTGGTGTTCGGCGTCAGCCCGGTGAAGGAGGCCGCGGCCGCCGCGGGGACGGTGCTGAAGGACACGCTCGAGGTCGCCGTCGGGTCGAAGGCCGGCGAGGTCGAGGCCTCGACGGTATAAGTCGTGATCGCGAGCGGGTTCCCGTCGGGGTTCCACAGCATGGTGAAGCCGCCCGCGTAGGTCCCGGCGAAGGCCGGCGCCGCCGTCAGCGGGAGGGCCGCCGGGGTCAGCGTGGAGCCCGCCGACAGATAGGCCGACGGCGCGCCGCGCTTGTTCAGCGCGGCGATGAAGAGGTTGTAGACGGTGTTCGGCGTCAGGCCGGACGGCGTGCCGGTCAGCGGGCTTCCGGTCGGGGCGGTGGCCAGGCGGACGTTGCCGGCGTCCTGGTTGGGATAGGCGGCTTCGGTGGTGGCGACAATCTCGTAGGAGAGGCCGCCGGGGTTGCCGCCGGAGAGCCAGGACAGGCTCAATTGATGGGGCTGGACGCCGGAGAAGGCGGTTCCCGCGGCGGCCGGGGGCAGGGCCCAGGTCATCGTCGAGGCGAGGCTCGCGAAGCCGCTGACGCCGGCGCCGGAAGAGGCGCGGACGCGGAAGTAATAAGTCGTGTCGGGCGCGAGCGTCGTCGTGGCCGCGGAGAAGGCGTAGGTCGTCGAGGACGAGTAGGACGAGAATCCCGCGGAGAGCGAGGCGTCCAGTCGGTAGAGCGAGAGGCTGGGATTGCCGTTGCGCTGCCAGTGCGCGATGATCGAGCCGCTGGAGATGTCCGTGTACAAGGGGAAATCGGGCAGGGGGTCCTGCATCTGCAGAGGCGTCTGGACGGAGCCGATGGCGGTGTAGTTCAGCGTCCCTTGCCAGTTGCGCGAGCCGACGCGGAAGTAATAGAGCTGGTTGGTGATCAGGGGCGGGGCCAGGACCGTCAGCGTGGTGACCAGGACGTCGAAGGTGGTCGAGGAGGAGACCACGCCGCCGGGGGAGAGCGCGCCGAAATCCGTGGAGGAGGCCTCGACAGTGTACCCTTCCGAGGTGCGCGAGGACGGCGAGACCGGCAGGGCCGCCCAGCTCACCGTCACCGAGGTGGCCTGGACCTGAAGGAACGGGGAGGCGACGGCGACCGGAGGGTCGGCCAGCGTGGAGCCCGCGGCGCGGACCGAGCCGGTGCTGGCGTTACCGTCGGCGTCGAGCGTCCACAGCGCGAAGGTGTAGGTCGTGTTGTGTTGGAGGCTCGAGACCCCGGTCCCGACGCCGTCGCCGGGGTTCGCACCGGAGGTCGAGACGGAGAGCTGGGCCAGGCCGAGGGTGAAGGTGTCGGGGACGGTTTCGCTGGCGGCGCGGATCCGATAGAGCGTGCCGGACTGGAGGGCGCCGAGGGCGCCGTCGTAGCCGGGGGTGGACCAGGTGAGCGTCACGGAGCTCGCGGAGACGTCGGGACGCACCGCGAGGTCGTTCACGGGCCCCGGATAGGCGGCGATCTGCTCGACGCCCGGGCGCGCGACCTGCGTCGCCGAGGCGGCGGTCGAGTCGGTCACCTCCTCACCGACGGTCAGGATCAACTCCTGCGTGGCCGAAGTCGAGTCCTCCCCGCCCGCCGACACCGCGGAGCGCTCGAGCGTCTGCGCGGCGCTCGACTCCGGGGCGGCCGCGCGGGCGGGGAGGGCCCCGGCCAGCGCGAGCAGGGCGGCGAGCGCGAGCTCCGTCAGGGCGCGGCCTCCATCACGACGATCGTGCGTTCGTCGAGGGTCTGGGCGGCCGGCGCGGTCGCCGTCACGCAGTACTGGATCGTCGAGGTCGCGTTCGGCGAATCCACGCGCAGCAGCGGCACCAGGAGGCTGAAGCCGGCGGAGTTGGGCACCGTGGCGTTGTTGGTGATGCCGACCTGGGTCGAGCCGGTCGTGCAAGTCCCGCCGACCTGGCGGCGCACGCGCAGCTGCCAGGTGCTCAGGGAGTTCACGGCGCGGTTGAGACCGATGGTCGACCAGACGGTGATCTGGCTGTCGGTGCGCAGCGGCGTGATGTCGGTCGAGATGACGACGGTCTCGACGTTGGCGGTCATCGTCAGCAGATTGGTCGCCGCCGCGGAGCTGATGTGAGGGCGGGGGTGGACGAGATCGGCGCCGACGCCGTAATAGGTCGCGGCGGTGACCGAGCTCGTCGCCACGATCCCGCCGTCGCCGGCGACCTTGAGCGTGCCGGCCTGCACGAGGATGCCGGAGCTAGTGGTCAGGCTGTACTGCGTTCCGCCGGTGGCGGTGAAGGTGCCGGTCGCGGCCTTGACGCCGGTGCCGGCCGCGTCGAGACCGCCGGTGGCGGGGCCGAGGGTCAGCGTGCCCGCGTCGAGGAGGATGCCGGAGCTGGCCTCCACCGAATACTGCGTCGCCCCGGTCGCGGTGAAGGTGCCGCTGGCCGCGGTCACGCCGCCGGAGAAGGTCCCGGTCGCGGCGGAGACGCCGGCCGGCACCAGCCAGCTGCCGGCCGCGGTGAAGGTGGAGTACGCGGTCCCGGCGTTGACGCGGATCGCGCCGTCGCTGACGAGCTGGGCGGCGGTGAAGGCGTACGGGGCCATCACCAGCTGCTGGCGCGGGGTCATCTCCGCGTCGGGGGAGACGGTGATGCCCAGGTAGGCCGACGCGCCCGAAAAAAGGTCCGGGCTCAGCCGCGCGTTCAGTCCCAGCTGGGTGGAGAAGACCCCGTTGTTCACGGCGAGAGTCTGCGACTCCGAGTAGAGCGACGCGCCCCCGGCCGGCGCGGCGTAGAGATTGAAGGTCACCGCGTAGGACCCGTTGCGCGGCGCGTGGGTGGCGGGGTCGACCAGCTTGCCTTGGAGGTTGATCCTGAGCGGGAGGATCACGGCGCCGGCAGCGGAGGCCAGGGCGGTCAGCGCGGCCAGGACGGCGAGTCTTCGGGGCATGGGCTTCTCCTATTCGCGCGCGTGCGTATAAGGCAGGCGGGCCTGCGTATTGTAGCCTCCGGCCTGGGGCCCGGCAAGGCGTGAGGGCCGCGGAAATGCGAATTAAGCGCGAATTTCGGCGGGCTAGAAATACGAGCCGAAGAAGATCCGGCGGCGGCGGGGACGGGGGAAGGAGAGGTCGGTGACCAGGTCCCCGTTCTCGAGCTTCGACAGCGGGACGCCGAAGCGCTCCAGGAAGGTGGTGCGCAGGACGCGACCCGACGACTTGCGGCTCTCGATGAGGCCGTCGCCGCCGGTGTAGATCAGCACGTGGTCCATGCGTTTGGAGTCCGCGTCGCGGGTCAGGAAGACCAGGTCGCCGCCCGCCATCTGCGCGCGGCGCAGGGGGCGCGCGCGGCGCCACTGGGCGTCGGCGTCGCGCGGGATCTCGCGGCCGTGGACCAGGTAGGCGAGGCTGACGAGCCCCGAGCAGTCGACGCCGATCTTCGGGTCGGGCTGGACGCCGGAGCGGCCGCCCCAGTAGTAGCTGGTGCCCAGGAAGAGCTCGGCGGTGCGGATGATCTCGGCGCGCGAGGCCGCGGTGGGCCCGGCCGGCGGGAGATGGAGCGCATCGGACGCAATCTCGCCGAGGGTCCCGTCGAGGAGGCGCACGGTCGAGGTGCCGGAGGACTGCGCGACGCGGTCCAGGCGGGTGCCGACCGACAGGGTCAGGTAGGAGCCGCCGCGCGAGACGACGGCCTGGCGCACGCGCACGACGGCGTTCGCGGGCGGCGGCGGGGCCGAGACTAGGTCCGAGGCGCGCATCCAGCCGGGGTAGCCGCCCCAGGTCCCATCGGGGCCGGGTGCGGCCTGATCATCGGCGCGCACGCGCACCCAGTCGCCCTTCGCCGCGTAGACGGTCGCGGTCTCGCCGTAGAGCAGCTGCGAGAGATGGGCGTCGTCGTGGAGCCGGAGCGCGCGGCGGCGCACGGGCCGGGACCAGAGGTCGGCGACGGGCACGCCCACGGTCAGGCGCCGAGGCAGGTCGGGGCCGATCAAGTAGGCGAGGCCGCGTTTGTTGACGCGCCAGACCTTGTGGAACGCGGCGCGGGGGTAGACGCGGCGCACCTGGGCGCGGGTCTTGGCCGCGGGATCGTCGACGATCACGTCGCCGGTCTTGGTGAAGCCGATGACCACCATCAGGTGGCCCGCGGTGCGGCGGATCGGCGCGCCCGGCAGCTCCCCGGGGCCGAAGGTGACGCTGACGGCGACGGGACGCCCCGCGGCCACCTCGTCCTGGAGATCGTCGAGCGAGTTCAGCCGCGCCACGCGCGCGTCCAGGCCCGCGGCGGCGGCGTACGCGGCGTTGGCCGGCCAGTTGCCGTACAGGAGGGAGGTCCGGTCGCGCACGCCCTGGGCGACGGTCTGCGTGGTCCGCTTCCGGCCCCAGAACTCCAGCAGCATGGACAGCGAGGTGGGCGAGCAGAGGTCGTGCTTGTCCTTGTCCGGCGTCTCCAGCTGGGAGCGCGGGGACACGGGCAGTTCCCGCACCCACGGGCCGGTGGAGAACGCGGGAGGGCGGGCGGGCGCGCCGCCGTCGGAGAGGGCCAGCGCGACCGAGCGCAGCGTGACCGGGCGGCGCCCGGCGCGGAATTTGAGCCGCCAGCGCGCGGCGTCGGCGGGGAGCTTGAGCTTGAGCTCGTCCACGTCGAGCGCGGCGGTCGCGTCCTCCGCCTTCGGCGCGGAGGCCCAGCCGTCCGCGGTCTGCGTTCCGAGCGCGTACCAATCCGACCAGCCCGCGGCGGTGCGCACCTTCGCCCAGAGCTCCACCGAGCCGCCGGGCGGCACGTCGGCGGAGAAGGAGCCCACCAGGTCGTCGAACGGGGCCGGGGCGCTCACGACGGCCGACTCCAGCGCGGCCGACGACGCCTTGGTGCGGAACAGGCCCGCGGAGAACGGCAGCCGCCGCAGGCCGGCCGCGCGCGCGTCGGCCGCGTCGAGGGGGGTGCGCCAGACGGCGTCGTGGTTCATCGCGTGGGTCGGGAGCGGGGCGGCGAGCAGGGCCGCCAGCGAAAAGCCGAGCGACCAGCGGGGCCGCTCGGCTTTTCGGTTCAAGGCCGGACTACTTGACGAGCTTGTTCGTCGGCTTGCGCGGCGGGTCGTTCGGCGGCCGCGGCGTGACCTTCGGGTTGCCCTTGAACGAGGGCGTGAGCTCGGCGTTGATCTTGGCCCAGTCCGGGCTCTCGTCGACCGAGCCGACGATGGCGCCGATCGGGCACTCCGGGAGGCAGACGCCGCAGTCGATGCAGACTTCGGGATCGATGATCATGAACCCCTGGCTCTGATAATCGCCGGGGTGGATGCACTCCACCGGGCAGACGTCGACGCAGGCGGCATAGACCTCGCCGAGACAGCCTTCGATGATGACGTGAGACATGAGGACTTCCCCCTTTGCCGGAGCGCGTGGCGCGAGGCCTTAAAACGCGTTATACTCATCCAGCGTGACCCATCCTACTTCTTCGTCCCGCGCCTGTCAATTCGCGTTCGCGGCGCTGTTGACCGCCGCCGCCGCCGCGCCGGCGCGGGCCGCCGCGGCCGCCGCGAAAACTCCCCCGGAGCCGTCCGCCGCGAGCGAGTTCCTTCTCGAGCGCCTGGGCCAGGTCCGCCTTTTCGGCAGCATGTCGCTGAACTGGCGCAACGTGGGCCCGCGCGAGCCGGGCTTCGAGACCCAGATCCAGAACGAGGTCTACCTCGCCGACATGTACTTCGGGGCCGAGGGCCCCGTGGCGGACAAGGTCCCGTTCCACCTGGAATGGAACGTCCCGACGGCCCAGCAGGGCGACATGCGCCTGCAACAGATGTACATGGAGTACGACCGGGTGCGCCGCATCAAGCTCCAGTTCGGCAAGTTCGTGGTCCCCTTCGGCCGCTACAACGAACTCTACCGCCCGGACCACTTCCTGACCGTCACCCGGCCGCTGCTGTACGCCTCCCCGGACAGCATCGACCTGGTGGTGCGGCCCAACTCGCCGCGCCCGCCGTTCAGCGCCGGCTACTCGGACGTCGGCGCGCGCTTCAGCTGGTACCCGGTGCGCGTGCACCCGCTGATCCCGGACGAGATCACCTTCTACGCGGTCAACGGCCTGGGCGAGAGCACGAACCGCTCCCGGACCTTCCCCAACCCGAACAACCTCGGCATTCCCGGCCCGCCCACCAACGGCGTGACCCTGGACTTCGGCCACCAGAACAACAACCTGGCCGACAACAACAACGCCAAGTCCTTCGGCGGGCGCGTGATCTTCGCGCTCGGGGACCTGCGCCTGCCCTTCCCCATCCCGGAGCGCGCGTCCGACCTCACCGGCGTGCTGCTGGGCTTCTCGGGCATGGGCGGTCAGTACGACCTGGAGGGGGCGCTCAACTACCAGATGTGGGACGCGAACTGGTCGCTCGAGTACCAGGGCGTGAGCCTCTCCGGCGAGGCCGAGTACGCCACCGACCAGTTCCTCAACCCGCTGGTGACCTCCAGCAGCCCGGTGAACGCCCCGTCGCTCGCCTCTCCGACGACTCAGACCCGCCGCAGCGAGGAGCTCTACGGCTACTTCGTCCAGGCGGCCTTCCCGATCCTGCGCCGCCCGCCGCTCGGGCGGCGCCTGACCGGGGCCCTGGTCTACAGCCGCATGTATCGGCGCGGCCCCCTGCTCGACTTCCTCCTGAATTACAACGACGGCTCCCAGACCTTCCCGTCCATGACCGCGGTGCGCGCGGACGCCCCCTACGTCCTGCGCATCATGGACAAGTACACCGCGGCGCTCAACTACGAGCTTTCCTCGCACTTCCTCCTGAAGTTCGAGTATTCCTACTGGGTGATGGGCCGGTCCACGGTCCTGAGCGCGACCTCGCTGGGCGCCCACGACATCTATCAGGGGGCCTGCTCCATGGTGATGGGCTTCTGATGCGCGCGGCGGCGGCGCTCCTGCTGGCCTTGGCCGTCGCCGCCCCCGTCCGCGCGGGCCTGCTGGATCCGCCCCGCGGCCGCTTCGCCGTCGCGGCCGATCCCCCGGTCGCCCGCCCGGACTGGACGCAGACCACGCTGCGCTTCCCGTCCCCGGTCAAGAGCCCGTGGCCGGCCAACGACACGGTCTGGGCGCACCTGCTCGTGCCGCGCGGGGCGGCCGGGACCCGCCGCCCGGCCGTCCTGGTCCTGCCGGTGATGGCGGCCCCCAACATCTGGATCGAGCGCCACTTCATCGACCGCTTCGCGCGCGACGGCTTCGTCGTGATGTGGCTGGAGATGCCCACGCAGTTCCATCGCCGTCCCAGCGCGCTGGAGCCCAGCGGGCAGGTCTTCCTGGCCCGCACCGCGCGCCGGCTGGCGGCCAACTTCCGGCAGTCCATCCTGGACGCGCGCCGGGCGCTGGGCGTGCTGGCCGCGCGCCCCGAGGTGGCGCCGGACCGCATCGCGGTGTTCGGGATCAGCCTGGGCGCGCTGGTGGGCTCGGTGGTCTATTCCGTGGACCCTCGCCCGGCCTACGGGGTGTTCCTTCTCGGGGGCGCGGGCTTTCCCAGCCTGGTGGTCAACGGCTCCCTGACCGGGCCCTTCGCCCGGCGCATGAACCTGCGCCCCGGGGAGTTGGCCGCGGACTGGAAGGGGCTGGACCCCTTGGACTACCGGGGGCGCAACCTCGCGAAGCCGGCGCTCCTGGTCAACGCCCGCTCCGACACGGTGATCCCCCGCGCCAACGCGCTGAAGCTCAAGGAAGCCTTTCCCGCCGCCCGGCAGGTCTGGGTGCCGTTCGGGCACTACACCGCCATCCTGCACCTGATCTGGCTGCCGCGCTGGGTGTCCGGGCGGCTGCGGGAGGGTCTGCGGGCTCCGCGCCCGCCCGCGGGGGGAGTAAAAATACGATAAAAAGCACGCTCGCGGCTTGACAGTCCCGGGGGGGACGCCTACACTATCGCCAAGATGCGCACAAAGGGGGCCGCATGAAGCTGATTCTGCGCTTGACCGCCGTCTCGATGGCCGTGGCCTTGAGCGGAGCGATCGCCTGCGGCGGCAGTTCCAGCGGCTGCGGCGGCCCCTCCACCGCGAACACCCCGGCGGCGCCCACGATCACCTGCGGCGCGGGAACCACTCAGATGGGCAATCAGTGCGTGCCCGTGTCGGTCAACAAGTAGGCTGGAAGGGGGGCGCATGAAGAGCTTGATCTTGCGGGCGACGGCGTTCGGTCTGGCGGCGGCCCTGTCGGGAGCGGTGGCTTGCGGGAGCGGCAGTTCCAGCGGCTGCGGAGGCCCCAGCGCAAACACGGACGGCTCGACTCCGCAGCAGACCCAGTTGTCCTGCGGCTCGGGCACTCACCTGGTCGGCAACACCTGCGTGAGCGACACCGCCAACTCCTCGGCCACGACCCGGTACCTGGGCCACTGACCGGGAAGTCTTTCGGACCCGACGCCCCGCGCCCCTCCTGCGCGGGGCGTCCGCCGTCCCGGGAGGGGCTTCAGCGTCCCAGCGGGACGGCCGAGGGCTGGTTCTGCATGGCCTTCTGCACCTCGGGGTCGTTCATCACCCCGCTCATGGCCTTGGACTGGTCGATCTGGGACGCGTCGCCGCCGCCGATCATCGCCGTGACGCTGGGCGGCAGCCCCAGGCCGGACGCCACGTTGGCCACCAGGGCCTTGACCACCCCGTCCTTCTGCAGGACCTCCATCGCCGACGAGGTCAGCTCGGCGGGAGCCTCCTTCATGCCCTGGACGATGAACTCGCGGATCTCGGGCTTGCCCGCGTAGGCCTTGAGCATCGGGCCTAGGCTGGGAGCGCGCGACAGACCCATGATGAACGCGATGGGGTCGTGGTCGCGCATGTAGTCGTCGTTGAGCTTCTTCAGGTCCGGATGGCTCATCCAGTCCCGCCCATACTGGCGGATGACCGGGGACTTGGCGCTCATCCTCTCGGCGTAGCGGCGGATCGTCGTCTCGTCCTTGCGCGCCTCCGTGGTGAAGTCCGCGCGGGCCTGCTCCTTTGGGGTGCCGGCGGCCGGCGCCGCGGCCGCCGAATCCGAGGCGGCGGCCGGCGGGGGGGGGGCGGACTGCCCCACGCTGATGCCGGCGTCCGCCCGGAGCATGCTCAGGCTCGATCGGGGCGCGGCTCCCGAGTCGGCGGCCGACAGGACCGGCAGCGGGGCTTGAGGCTTGGTGGTGGCGCTGAGGTCGAAGCCGGAGGCGTCGATGACGGGCCCCTTGCGGTTGGTGACCAGGTACCAGCCAATCACGCCGATCGCCGAGCCGCCGACCACCACGGCGGTGAAGACCACGCCGAAGCGTCCGGTCCGGGGGGCGGGCGCGTCGCTCATCCCGGCAATTATGGCTTCCGGGACCGGCCGCGTCAAGGCCCCGGGGGCCGGGGAAGGGTTCTCAATCCCGTAACATCTTTTCGCTATAATCGCGCTCATGACGAGACGGTTCCTCGCGCTCCTGGCCGCGGCCTTTCTCGCCGCGTCCCCGGCCGGCGCGGTGGCCTTCAACGACGTCCTCCCGGGCGCGCGCGCGATGGGCATGGGCAACGCCTACGCCGCGATCGCCGACGACGCCTTCGGCATGTACTACAACCCGGCCGGGACGGCGAACACGCCCTTCGTGCAGGCGGCGGGTTCGCTGGGGCGGCTGGAGTCCCCGCGCGGAACGCTGACGCACGCCTCCGGCGCCTACCTGCGCCCCTACGAGCCGATCAACACCGCCACGATCGGCGCGTCCTACGACATGGAGCGCCAGCACAACGGCGGGGACATGGACACGGTGCTCTTCAACTTCGCCCAGGAGCTGCCCATCCCGGGCGTGCCGCTGACCGAGCCGCTGAAGCTGGGCGCCAACTTCAAGTTCGTCAACGTGGACAAGGGCCGCGCCGCGGGCGGGGGGAAGTTCGGGATGGGCTTCGACGCCGGGGCCCTGGCGCGGGCGCGCAGCGGCCTGAGCGCCGGCGTCGTCCTGACCGACCTGACCAGCGACGCGGGCGTGCCGCGCGGGGGCCTGGTCCTGGCCACCGCGTACGACTGGCGGCACCGCGTGACGCTGGCCGGAGATTTCCGCGTCAAGGGCGGCCTGGCCGAGTTCTACCCCGGCATCGAGGCCGCCTTCCTCCAGGGCCTGCTCAAGGTCCGCGCCGGCAAAGGCTTGAGCCTGGACGGGGTCAGCACCGTGGCCTTCGGCCTGGGAGTCAACTTCTCGCCGGTGGTGCTCGACGTGGCCATGTCCCTGCCCACGGCCGGCCTCAACCACCAGGGCGGCGGCTACCAGGCGTCGTTCCACTACCGCTTCGGCGCGCCGTCGTTCGCCGGCGAGTTCGTCGGCCGCGCGGCGGCCGACGCCGAGGACCTGCGCTCGCGCATCGACGCGCTCGACGACCGCCGCAAGACCCTGGAGCAGCAGACGCTGGCGGCGGAGACCGACAAGGCCGCGGCCGAGGGCGAGCTGCGCGTGCTGGAGCGGCGCACGAAGGAGGCGCAGGACCAGTACCGCGCCCTCCTCAAGCGCAACGCCGAGCTCGACTTCCGCGCCTCGGACAAGGCCGAGAGCCTGCGGCCGCCGGTCAAGCCCCTGCGCCTGCCCAAGGCGCGCCCGCGTCCCGCGCCTCCGGCCTGGCCCAAGCGCCACGCCGTCGTCGCCGGCGACACCCTGCGCTCCCTGGCCGGGCGCTACTACGGCGATCCCAACCTCTGGGAGAGGATCTACCGCGCCAATCCCGGCCAGGTGGACCGGGGGCTGCCGGTCGAGGGCGCGGTGCTCGTGATCCCGTCCCCGAAGCCCTGAGGCGCGCATGGCCGAGATCGGGCTGCTGGCCGCCGAGACCGCCGACCGCGAGGAGCTCGGCCTCCTGCTGGGCGAGCTCGGCCACCTGGCCCACGGGGCGACCCGCCTCGACGAGGCCCTGGAGACCGTGCGCGAGCGCAAGCCGCGCGCGTTCCTGGTGGTGGATGGCGGCGGCCTGGACGCCGAGCTCCTGTCGCGCGAGCTCCTGCGCGCGTTCCCGCTCCTGCCGGTGGTCGCCGCGCTGAAGACCCGCGACGCGGCGCGCGCCGTCGCGCTGATGCGCGCCGGCGCGGCCGAGGTGGTGGCGCCGCCGTGGACGCGCGAGGACCTCAAGGCCTGTGTCTCCAAGACCCTGCGCTGGCGGGGGACCGCGCTCTCGCCGGTGCGCGCGGCGCCGCGGCGCCGCGCGGGGCTGTGGTTCGCGCTGGCCGCGGGGGTCTTCCTGGCCGCGGCCCTGGGCGTCGCGTCGCACCGCCGCGCGCAGCGCGCGCGGGCGCAGGCCGCCGCGCTCCCCGACCGCTGGTACCTGCCGGTCGACCATCCCGCGGGCCTGGCCTTCGACGGGCGGCATCTGTGGGTGGTGGACTGGTTCTCGCAGTCCCTGTACGAACAGTCGTCCGGCGACCAGCAGGTGCTGGCCGTGCGCCACCTGACCGCGGAGACGCCCGTGGCGGCCGCCTTCGCCACCGACGCGGTCTGGACGGTCTCCGCCGACGGCACGATCGTGCGGCGCATGCGCGACGAGCGCCTGACGCCGCTGCAGCGCTACCCGAAGGCCGCCCCGGACTGCGCGGGCCTGGCCTTCGACGGCCTGTACCTGTGGACGCTGGACGGCCACGCCAAGGTGCTGACCAAGCGCCTGCTCGACGCCGCCCTCACGCCGGTGGCGGCCTATCGCGTCAAGGGGCTCAAGCCCACGGCCCTGCTCTGGGACGGGCAGGCCCTGTGGACCCTGGACGCGGGCGACCGGGTCCTGCGCCGCCTGGACCTCGACGACCCGGCCCTGGTCCTGCAGGTCGTCTCCCTGCCCGAGTACGGCGACGGGCGCTACGCCCCGACCGGCCTCTCCTGGGACGGACGCAACTTCTGGACCGTGGCCGAGAGGCGCGACGGCCAGGGGCCGGCCCTGCTGATCCGGCACCCGGCGGTCCCGCGGTGACGCGCGCGCCCCGCCTGATCCCGGTCCTGCTGGCCTTCCCGGCCGCCGCGGCCCGCCAGGACGCCTGGGGGCGGCTGACCGTCCTCACCTCCGGCGGGGCGGAGCTCTCCACCGCGGCGCGGCTGGCGGCCGGGGAGAGGGTCCTGCTCTCCTTCGAGCTGGGCGGGGACCGCTTCGAGGGGCTGCGCGCGCGCGTCTCCCGCGCCGAGGACGACGCCGACGGCCACCGCCTGGCGGAGCTCTCGTTCGAGGATCCGGTCCAGCGCCGGGCCCTGGCCCGCGTCCTGACGGACCTGCTGGCCTCCGGCCTTCCCTGACCGCGCTCCTTTGCGCGCGCGGGGCCAAAATGCTACCTTCGCGCCATGAGCGCCTCGACGACGATCCGACGGACGCCCCTGCACGAATCCCACGTCCAGCTCCACGGCAAGCTGGTGGATTTCCACGGCTGGGAGCTTCCGGTCCAATACGAGTCCATTATCAAGGAACATGAGGCCGTCCGCCATCGCTGCGGTCTCTTCGACGTGTCGCACATGGGGCAGGTCTTCGTCACCGGCCCGCAGGCGCTCGACCTCCTGCAGAAGGTCAACGCCAACGACATCGCGCGCCTCAAGCCGGGCAAGGCGATCTACTCGCACATGCCCAACGAGGCCGGCGGGATCGTCGACGACGTGATCGTCTCCTGCCTGGCCGAGGGCCGCTACCTGGTGGTCGTCAACGCGGCCACGCGCGAGAAGGACGCCGCCTGGATGCGCCGCTGGGCCGCGGGCCTGGACGCGGTCGTCGACGACCGCTCCGACGCCTACGGCATGATCGCCGTCCAGGGCCCCAAGGCCGCCGAGGTCGTCGCCCTGCTGGCGCCGCAGGCGCCGGCCCTGCCGCGCTTCGGGGCTCTCGAGCTCGAGCTCTTCGGCCAGCCGTCCTTCCTCACGCGCACCGGCTACACCGGCGAGGACGGCTTCGAGTTCATCGTTCCCAACGAGACCGCGGTCCGCGTCTGGAGCGACCTGCTGACGATGGGGCGCTCCTTCGGGACCGTCCCCTGCGGCCTGGGCGCGCGCGACGTGCTGCGCCTGGAGGCCGGCTACCTGCTCTACGGCCAGGACGCCGACGACGAGCACTCCACCTACGAGGCGAACTACGGCTGGGTGGTCAAGCTCGACAAGGGCGACTTCATCGGCAAGCCCGCCCTGGCCGCGCAGAAGAAGGCCGGGGTCCGGCGCCTCCTCACCGGCGTGCGCCTGCTCTCGCGCGGCGTGCCGCGCCTGGGCGCCGCGGTCCTCGTCGAGGGCCGCGAGGCGGGCCAGCTCTGCTCGGCCACCTTCTCGCCGTCCCTGCAGGCCGGCATCGGCGTCGGCTACCTGGACCGCCCGGGCCTGCCCGCGGGGACCCCGGTCTCCGTGGTCCTGCACGGCCGCGAGTTCCCCGCCGAGACGGTCAAAGTCCCGTTCTACCTGTCGCCTAATCTCAAGAAGGGAGCCTGAACATGCTCGACCCGAAGGCCTTGAAGTATCAGACCTCTCACGAGTGGGTGTCGTTGTCGGACGGCGTCGGCGTGGTCGGCATCTCCGACCACGCGCAGAAGGAGATCACCGACGTGGTCTTCGTCGAGCTGCCCAAGGTGGGGCGGACGGTCAAGGCCGCCGAGGCCTGCTGCGTGGTCGAGTCGGTCAAGGCCGCCTTCGACATCTACTCGCCGCTCTCCGGCGAGATCGTCGCCGTCAACGAGGCCGTGGTCAAGGACCCCGCGCTCGTCAACCGCGAGCCGTTCGGGGGCGGCTGGCTCTTCAAGGTCAAGGCGTCCGCCCCGAACGAGGCCGCCGCGCTGATGGACCTCAAGCATTACGAGGAGCACCTCGCCTCCGAGGCCGCCCATGGAAGCCACTGAGGCGCGCCCCGCCTCGACGCTCCACGCTCCGGACGACTTCACCCGCCGCCACGTCGCGCCGCCGCCCCGCGACCGCGCGGCGATGCTGGCCTCGCTGGGCCGCCCCAGCCTGGACGCCCTGATCGACGCGGTGGTCCCGGCCGACATCCGCCTCAAGACCGCCCTGCGCCTGCCCGCCCCGGCCTCGGAGGCCGAGGCGCTGGCGGAGCTGCGGGCGCTGGCCGCCAAGAACCAGGTCTGGCGCTCGTATCTGGGCGGCGGCTTCTCCGGCACGGTGACCCCGCCGGTGATCCAGCGCGAGGTGCTGGAGAACGCGGGCTGGTACACCGCGTACACGCCCTACCAGCCCGAGATCGCGCAGGGGCGTCTGGAGGCCCTGCTGACCTTCCAGACGATGATCGAGGACCTCACCGGCCTGCCCACGGCCAACGCGTCGCTCCTGGACGAGGCCACGGCCGCCGCCGAGGCGATGGCCCTGTGCCTGCACGCCGCCGGCGACGCGGCGGGCCGCGTCTTCTTCGTCTACGAGGGCTGCCACCCGCGCACGGTCGCGGTGGTGCGCACGCGCGCCGAGCCGCTGGGCGTCGAGGTCCTGGTCGGCGCGCCGTCGGCGATCGCCGGCAGGCGCCTGCTCGGCGCCCTGGTCCAATACCCGGACGCGCGCGGCGCGGTCCGCGATTGGGCGGACTTCGCCGGGCAGGTCCACGCGGCGGGGGGGCTCCTCGTCGTCGCGGCCGACCCTCTGGCGCTGACGCTGTTCAAGGCGCCCGGCGAGTTCGGCGCCGACGTCGCGATCGGGTCCACCCAGCGCTTCGGCGTGCCGCTGGGCTTCGGCGGCCCGCACGCGGCCTACATGGCGGTGCGCGACGAGCACCGGCGCCGCATGCCCGGACGCGTGGTCGGCGTCTCCAAGGATGCGCACGGCCGTCCGGCCCTGCGCCTGGCCCTGCAGACGCGCGAGCAGCACATCCGCCGCGAGAAGGCCACCAGCAACATCTGCACCGCGCAGGTCCTGCTGGCGGTGACGGCCGCGATGTACGCGGTCTATCACGGCCCCGAGGGCCTGACGCGCATCGCCTCGCGCGCGCGCGGCCTGGCCCTGCGCCTGCGCGCGGCGCTGAAGGCGAAGGGCTTGGAGACCGGCGACGAGACGGTCTTCGACACCGTCTCCGCGCGCGTCGCCGCGGGCGACGCGTCGCGCCTCCGGGCCGCGGCGGAATCCAAGCGCATCAATCTGCGATTCGAGAGGGATGCGGTGACCGTCGCCCTCGACGAGACGACGACCGAGGGCGACCTCGCCGACCTGCTGGAGATCTTCGCGGCCCCCGCCGTCCCCGCCGCCGACGAGGGCGTCCCGGCCGCGCTCAGGCGGACCTCCGCCTTCCTGACGCACAAGGTCTTCTCCGAGCACCGCTCCGAGCACGAGATGCTGCGCTACCTGCGCCGGCTCGAGAGCCGCGACCTGTCGCTGGTCCACTCGATGATCCCGCTGGGCTCCTGCACGATGAAGCTCAACGCGGCGGCCGAGATGCTGCCGATCACCTGGCCGGAGTTCGGCCTCCTGCATCCGCACGCCCCGGCCGACCAGGCGCGCGGCTACGCGGAGCTGACGGCCCAGCTGGAGGCGTGGCTGGCGGAGATCACCGGCTTCGCGGCGGTCAGCCTCCAGCCCAACGCGGGTTCGCAGGGCGAGTACGCGGGCCTGCTGGCCATCCGCGCCTGGCAGAAGGCGCGCGGCCAGGGCGCGCGCCGCGTCTGCCTGATCCCGGTCTCCGCGCACGGCACCAACCCCGCGTCGGCGGCGCTGGCCGGCATGACGATCGTGACCGTCGCCTGCCGGGAGAACGGGGACATCGACCTCGACGACTTGAAGACGAAGGCCGAGGAGCACAAGAACGACCTGGCCGCGTTGATGGTCACCTATCCGTCCACGCACGGCGTCTTCGAGGAAGACATCCGCGCCGTCTGCGCCGCGATCCACGCGCGCGGCGGTCTCGTCTACATGGACGGCGCCAACATGAACGCGCAGGTGGGCCTGACGCGCCCCGCCGACATCGGGGCCGACGTCTGCCACCTGAACCTGCACAAGACCTTCTGCATCCCGCACGGCGGCGGCGGCCCGGGCATGGGGCCCATCGGCGTGACGGCGCCGCTCGCGCCATTCCTGCCCGGCGCGGGAGGGGTCGGCCCGGTCGCGCAGTCCGACTTCGGGTCGGCCTCCATCCTGCCCATCTCCTGGATGTACATCCGCATGATGGGCGCGGCGGGCCTGACCGAGGCCACGAAGACGGCGATCCTGAGCGCGAACTACGTCGCCAAGCGCCTGGAGCCGCACTATCCCGTGCTGTTCAAGGGGAAGAACGGCCTGGTCGCCCACGAATGCATCGTCGATCCCAGGGGCCTGAAGACCACCGCCGACGTGACGGTCGACGACATCGCCAAGCGCCTGATGGACTACGGCTTCCACGCGCCCACGGTCTCTTTCCCGGTCTCCGGCACGCTGATGATCGAGCCGACCGAGTCCGAGCCCAAGGCGGAGCTGGACCGCTTCTGCGACGCGCTGATCGCGATCCGCGCCGAGGCGGGCAAGGTCGAGGCGGGCGAGTGGCCGAAGGCCGACAATCCGCTGAAGAACGCCCCGCACACCGCTCAGGCCGTCGCCGCCGACCGCTGGGACCATCCTTACGGCCGCGAGACGGCGGCCTACCCGGCTCCGTGGCTGCGGGAGCGCAAGTTCTGGCCGTTCGTGGGCCGCGTGGACGGGGCCTACGGCGACCGCAACTTCCTCTGCTCGTGCTCGGCGCTGAGCTGAGCGCGCCGGCGCTGGACGCGGCCGGCCAGATGGCCCTGGACGAGGCCGTGCTCCTGTCCGCGCCGCGCGGGGCGGTCGTCCTGCGCGTGTACCGCTGGGCCGGGCGGGACTGCACCTTCGGCTACTCGCGCCCCCGCGCCGAGGCCCTCGCCGCCTGCGCCGCGCGCGGCTGGCGCGGCGCGGCGCCGGTGCGCCGGGCGACGGGCGGGGGGATCGTCTTCCACGACGGGGACCTGACCTTCTCGCTGGTCTTCCCCTGGGACCGGACCCTCGCGCCGGACGCGGTGTACGAAGCCGTCCACCGCGGCGTGCGCCTCGCGCTCAAGGCCCGGGGCGCGTCGACGCGGCTGTTCTCGCCGCCGGGCCGAAGCCCCGGCGCCGCGGCGGCGTGCTTCGCGCGCGCCGAGCCGCTGGACCTGACGGCCGAGGACGGGCGCAAGGTGCTGGGGGGGGCCCTGCGCAAGAAGGACGGCAAGGGGCTCTATCAAGGGTCGCTGCGCCCCGAAGGCCTGGGGCTCTCCGCGGAGGCCCTGGCCGAGGCCGTGGCCGAGGGCGCCGGGCGCGCGGCGGGCGCCGCGGCGACGACGGAGATCCGCGACGAGTGGCGGGCGCTGGGCCGGGAGCTGGAGACGCGCTACCGCTCGCCGGAGTGGAATCAGAGGAGGTAGGCATGAAGACCTTCGTGCTGTGCAAGCTGACGCCGGGCAAGGAGCAGGCGGCCGTGCGCGCGATCCGGGCGATCGAGGGCGTGACCGAGGTCTACATGGTCTTCGGAGGCTGGGACATGATCCTGTCGGCCGAGGCCGACACCGTGGACAAGCTCTCCAGCCTCATCGTCAGCCGCGTGCGCGCCGTGGACGGCGTCGCCGCGACCGAGACTTTGGTCACCACCAGCCTATAGCCAGACCGTGCGCTACTGGGTCTACGACGAGCGCTCCAAGAAGGTGCTCGGGCCGCACCTGCTGATCACCCTGGTCAAGGTCCCCGGCTTCGGCCCGGAGACCAAGGTCGCGCCCGAAGGGGCGCGGCGCGCCTCGGAGTGGAAGCGCGCCAAGGAGATCGCGGAGCTGGCCGAGCTCTTCGCCCCGCCGCCCGCCCCGGACGACAAGAAGAAGGGCCCCGCTCCCGGCGGCCCCGCCGCCTAGACCTCCGGCACCTCCGGGTCCGGCGCGGGCTCGGAGCGCGGCGTCCGGCGCTTGCCGCGCGGCGGGACGTCCTCCTCCTCGAACGGCCGCTCCTCCGGGGCCAGCCCGCGGCCCCAGGCGTCCTCCTCGGCGCGCATCCTCACCCCGGCCGACGAGCGTCCGTCGGCGAAGTCGTCCTCGTCCTCCTCCATCCTCTCGACCTCCCGCGCCCGCTCCGGGGGGATCGCCGGCCCGGCCTCCGGCTCCGGGATGGTCTCGTCGTCCTCGATGACCCGCGCCGGCCGGCTCAGGGTCCGCCGCGCGTGCCCGTGCTGGCGGGGATGCCCGGCGCGCTTCGCCGCCTTGCGCTGTCTCTTGACGGTCATGGCCCACCTCCCGCGTCTCCCGTCATGGAGGCAACGGAACGGGCGCGGGCGGCGGGGCTCTTGCTTTGGCGGGGAGAGGGCGTTAAGCGGAGCCCATCCGCGGTTTCTCCGGTTTGGACGGGGCGTCCTCCATCAGCGAAGCCAGGGCCTTGAACAGGCTGTCTATGTCGCGATCGTGACGATCGAGCCTTTTCGATATGGACGCCTCGAGCTCTCCCAACAATCGAGCGATCTTCTCGTGCGACGATGCGAGCCGTCTGAGCTGAACGAAGGCGCGCACGACCTGGACGCTCATCGCCGCCGCGCGGTCGGACTTGAGAACGTTCGCGGCCATGACCGCGCCATGTTCCGTGTAGGCGAGCGGCGGTTTTCGCCGATTCCGGCCGCCAAGGGCTGTCACAAATTGTGACAGCCCCTCCGCGGCCTCGTCGGGGGTGAGGATGAACACGAAGTCTTCCGGGAAGCGCTCTCGGTTGCGGCGGAACTGCTGATTCAGGCGGCTGGTCGTGACGCCGTAGAGACGCGCGAGGTCCGAGTCGAGGATGACTCTCCGGCCCCGAACGACGCGAATGAGCGGCAGCGCGACGAACGCCCTTCGGCTCCTTTTCACCATATGAGTACGAGTCGAAGACGAGAAAGTTCCAGATCGGCGGCGAAGGAGGGAAAAAACGAGCCCCTTCCGGGAGGCGGGGCTCTTGCTTTGGCGGGAAAGGGGCGTTATCCTGGGCGGAGATGAGCGGCCCGGCGGATTTTCGCGCTATAAATCCCTGCTTCGTCGCTGGAGGCGCGGGGACGGTCCTGGTGACGGGCTTCGAGCCGTTCGGCGGGGAGAGGCTCAACCCGTCCTGGGAGGCGGCGCGCGCCCTGCGCGGGGCGCGGGTCCTGGGGCGGCGCGTCGAGGTCCTGCGCCTGCCGGTGTCCTT